>NZ_JARVTG010000001.1:2957500-3257500 GCF_029846635.1 Pokkaliibacter sp. MBI-7
GCTCAGACAGCTAGGAGGTTGGCTTAGAAGCAGCCACCCTTTAAAGAAAGCGTAATAGCTCACTAGTCGAGTCGGCCTGCGCGGAAGATATAACGGGGCTCAAACCAGGCACCGAAGCTGCGGATTCCTCATTGAGGAGTGGTAGGGGAGCGTTCTGTAAGTCTGCGAAGGTGTGCTGTAAGGCATGCTGGAGATATCAGAAGTGCGAATGCTGACATAAGTAACGATAAAGGAGGTGAAAAGCCTCCTCGCCGGAAGATCAAGGGTTCCTGTCCAACGTTAATCGAGGCAGGGTGAGTCGGCTCCTAAGGCGAGGCCGAAAGGCGTAGTCGATGGGAAACAGGTTAATATTCCTGTACCGCTGTTTACTGCGATGGGGGGACGGAGAAGGCTAGGCCAGCACGGTGATGGTTATCCGTGTTTAAGGTTGTAGGCAGGACGTGTAGGCAAATCCGCACGGCCAATGCTGAGGACTGATGACGAGCTCGCATGAGCGAAGTGGTTGATGCCATGCTTCCAAGAAAAGCCTCTAAGCTTCAGGTAAACAGGACCGTACCCCAAACCGACACAGGTGATCAGGTAGAGAATACCAAGGCGCTTGAGAGAACTCGGGTGAAGGAACTAGGCAAAATGGCACCGTAACTTCGGGAGAAGGTGCGCTGCCGGTGGTGAAGGACTCGCTCCGTAAGCTGCTGGCAGTCGAAGATACCAGGCCGCTGCAACTGTTTATTAAAAACACAGCACTCTGCAAACACGAAAGTGGACGTATAGGGTGTGACGCCTGCCCGGTGCCGGAAGGTTAATTGATGGGGTTAGCGCAAGCGAAGCTCTTGATCGAAGCCCCGGTAAACGGCGGCCGTAACTATAACGGTCCTAAGGTAGCGAAATTCCTTGTCGGGTAAGTTCCGACCTGCACGAATGGCGTAATGATGGCGGCACTGTCTCCACCCGAGACTCAGTGAAATTGAACTCGCTGTGAAGATGCAGCGTATCCGCGGCTAGACGGAAAGACCCCGTGAACCTTTACTGTAGCTTCACACTGGACTTTGATGTTGTTTGTGTAGGATAGGTGGGAGGCTTAGAAGCAGAGACGCCAGTTTCTGTGGAGCCAACCTTGAAATACCACCCTGACACCATTGAGGTTCTAACTCAGGCCCGTGATCCGGGTCGAGGACAGTGTGTGGTGGGCAGTTTGACTGGGGCGGTCTCCTCCCAAAGAGTAACGGAGGAGCGCGAAGGTACCCTCAGGCTGGTCGGAAATCAGCCAATGAGTGCAAGCGTAGAAGGGTGCTTAACTGCGAGACGGACAGGTCGAGCAGGTACGAAAGTAGGTGCTAGTGATCCGGTGGTTCTGAATGGAAGGGCCATCGCTCAACGGATAAAAGGTACTCCGGGGATAACAGGCTGATACCGCCCAAGAGTTCACATCGACGGCGGTGTTTGGCACCTCGATGTCGGCTCATCACATCCTGGGGCTGAAGCCGGTCCCAAGGGTATGGCTGTTCGCCATTTAAAGTGGTACGCGAGCTGGGTTTAGAACGTCGTGAGACAGTTCGGTCCCTATCTGCCGTGGACGTTGGAGATTTGAGAGGAGCTGTTCCTAGTACGAGAGGACCGGAATGGACGAACCGCTGGTGTTCGGGTTGTGATGCCAATCGCATTGCCCGGTAGCTATGTTCGGACGGGATAACCGCTGAAAGCATCTAAGCGGGAAGCCCCCCTCAAGATGAGATCTCCCTGGATCTTGAATCCTCTGAAGGGCCCTTGAAGACCACAAGGTTGATAGGTGGGGTGTGTAAGTGCTGTGAGGCATTGAGCTAACCCATACTAATTGCCCGTGCGGCTTGGCCATATAAGCTAAGAGACTTGGTTAAGCACTGGATAGACGAAGAGATTTTGTGATCGTCGCAAGCGCATGAAGATGCGAATAATCAAATTAGAGCCACCCTTATTTGAGTAAACCGGCGGCTGTGAGCGAGCGAAGAGTGAGCGAGCAGAGGAAGTAAGTCCGAGAGACTCAGCCAGAATTGCCTGGCGACCATAGCGACGTGGAACCACCTGATTCCATCCCGAACTCAGAAGTGAAACGCGTCAGCGCCGATGGTAGTGTGGGGTTTCCCCATGTGAGAGTAGGTCATCGCCAGGCATTGAAACACAGCAACCCCTGATCGGCAACGGTCAGGGGTTTTGCTTTTAGGTCATAAAAATAATATGTGGATAGTGATTACAGCTCGGTGCGCTGTTTACACTGAATAAGTGCTTTGTGGTTTTGTTAGCCAGCACTTGGACACTTGAAAAAGCTGCCGTCCATCCCCAGTCTGTAATCCTCTCAGTATAAGTACCAGCCGAGATCTATCGATGTCAGAGTTTACCCAACAGGTATGGCATATTGTTCGCGAGGAAGCTCTCGCGCAGTCTGTCCAGGAGCCTATGCTTGCCAGCTTTTTTCATTCGACCATTTTGAATCACGATAACATCGGATGTGCACTGAGCTTTCATTTGGCAAATAAACTCGACTGTCCTACTGTTCCGGCGATTACTATTCGGGAAATCATCCAGCAGGCGTTCCGGGGTGAACCTGCTTTGCTTGAGTCCGCCTGTGCAGATATTAAAGCCACTGTCGAGCGTGATCCTGCGGTATGCGAGTACCTCACTCCTCTGCTTTATCTCAAAGGTTTTCATGCTCTACAGGCATATCGCGTAGCCAATTGGCTGTGGCGTCAGGGACGGCGTACTCTGGCGATCTTTATGCAGAATCAGATTTCTGTTGTGTTCGGTGTCGATATTCATCCAGCGGCACGGATAGGTAAGGGAATAATGCTCGACCACGCAACAGGTATTGTCATTGGAGAAACCTCTGTTGTTGGCGACAACGTTTCCATTCTGCAGTCAGTCACTTTGGGAGGGACTGGTAAGGAGAGTGGAGACCGGCATCCCAAAATACGTGATGGCGTTCTGATTGCGGCAGGTGCAAAGGTGCTAGGTAATATCGAAGTTGGAGAGGGGGCGAAGGTTGGCGCAGGGAGTGTCGTGTTGAGACCTGTTCCACCTCATACCACGGTAGCAGGAGTGCCCGCCAAGATCGTTGGGCGTCCGGAATGTACTATGCCAGCGCTGGACATGAATCAGGTATTCGAGCCTGAGGTGGAGGAAGGTTGAGAGCGCGTATTCTGTAGTTGATTTCTTCACCCAAAAAGAAGCCTGCTTGATAGCAGGCTTCTTTTTTATAAGCGGGACAGAAAGCCCGATTACAGATCATGATCGTATTCAATCATCAGTGCCGCGTGATTAGAGAAGCGAGGCTCTTTGATAATCTTTGCTGCACGCACTTTTTTGCCAAAATCTGCAGTTGCAATCTGGTAGTCCAGACGCGCACCTTCATTCAGCTCAAAGGCGCGATTGTAACTGGGCCACCAGGTGAACTGACGATCAGCCTGGTTCACTTGACGGAACGTGTCGACAAAACCCATCTCGTCAAACACATCACGGAAAAACGCACGCTCTTCTGGCAGAAAGCCGGAGTTCTTTTGGTTTACATACCAGTTACTTACATCTCGTGGCTCTCGAGCAATGTTCCAGGTACCACAGAAGATAAACTGACGGCGTTTGCGCAGGGTCTTTTTGAAGAACGCATGCATGTGCTCCATGAATTCATTCTTAACGGCCTGCTTTTGCAAGTCATTCTCCCCAGAGGGAAGCAGAATCGAGCCAATGCTGATTTTGTCATAATCGGCCTGAATATAGCGGCCGTGGAAATCACACAGTTCAAAGCCAAGGCCAGACATGATGGCCTTTGGTTGGTGTTTGCAATAAATGGCGACGCCACTGTAATTGTCTTCTGGTGCATCGAAGAAGTGGGCCTGGTAGCCGGCAGGATGATAGATAGCATCGTCCAGCTGGTAGGCTTTGGCACGCAGATCCTGCAGGCAATACAGATCAGCGTCTTGCTGGACCATCCAGTCAAACAGTCCGCGCTCAGCTGCTTGCTGGATGCCTTGCACGTTGAGGGTGATGACACGCATCAGTAATGGAGTCCTTTAGAGTCTTGCTAACAGGTCTGTGAAGAAACACATACATTCTTGGGGCAGATTCTGTAAGTAGGCGGCACCGCATTGACTGGGCATGCAAAAATCTGGGAGTAGCAAGTATAGAAATTTTAATCGGCTACTACGACGGCGTGCTGCCTAAAAGCTACTTACTTATTAGCTGCCTCTAAGTCCGCGAATTATAACACCTTTTGGGGGTTCATGCGGATGTCAAGTGTGTTCAGCCCGGCATAGTGTAACTGCACACTCCCTGTCGAGGCTAGCGTCTATAGCACTTTTGGCTATTAATGCCATGGTTGTGTGGCGAATTTGCTTGATATTGCGTGTATTAATCAAATCCATGCAAAGCGGATGCTGCACTGGGAGTGGTGAGTTAAAATGCGCGCATTGTTTCAACCCATCACGCAGAGGACAAAACATGCATGCCTATCAACGCGAGTTTATTGAGTTCGCTATTCAGCAACAGGTACTGCGTTTTGGCGAGTTTACCCTGAAGTCGGGCAGAACCAGCCCTTACTTCTTCAATGCGGGTCTGTTCAATAGTGGTTTGGCGCTGGCCAGATTAGGAAAGTGCTATGCCGAAGCTATCCTGCAAAGTGGCATCGAGTTTGATGTCATTCTTGGGCCTGCTTACAAAGGCATTCCTCTGGCTGCTGCCACTGCCGTCGCGCTGGCTGAGCATCATGGTCGTGACGTGCCCTATGTGTTTAATCGTAAGGAAGCCAAGGATCATGGTGAAGGTGGCAACCTGGTAGGAGCGCCTTTACAGGGTCGTGTGCTCATTATTGATGACGTAATCACTGCGGGTACGGCTATTCGTGAGGTGATGGCACTGATCGAGCAGCATGGTGCAACACCGGCAGGTGTCGTCATTGCCCTGAACCGTCAGGAGAAAGGCAAGGGTGAGCTGTCAGCCATTCAGGAAGTTGAGCGTGACTACAGCATGCCTGTTGCCAGCATTATCAGTCTGGAGCAGATCGTCGAGTTTCTGGCTGAGCAGGGTGACAAGGAAGCAGAGCTTGCTGCCATTCGCCAGTATCGCCAAAGCTATGGCGTATAACGTGAGGTACAGGAGCCAGAAGGAATCTGGCTCCGCATTACTACTTATTTACTCTGGTCACACAGGGCTTGCGCTGTGCGAAGGTCCAGCGTGCCTTCGTAGATAGCACGGCCGGTGATGGCGCCAGCGATACCCTGATCGGCCACTTTCGCCAGTGCCTCGATATCACGCATGTCAGTAACACCACCAGAGGCGATAACCGGTAATCCTGACTGCTGTGCCAGGGCGACTGTCGCTTCCACATTCACACCCTGCATCATGCCGTCACGACTGATGTCGGTGTAAACAATGCTGTCGACGCCGTCATCGCGGAAACGTTTGGCCAGCTCTACCGCGGTAACGCTGGTCACTTCCGCCCAGCCATCAATGGCAACCATGCCATCCTTCGCATCCAGACCCACGATGATGTGACCCGGGAAACGCTTGCACATCTCAGTCACGAATTCGGGCTCCTTCACTGCCTTGGTGCCGATAATGACGTACTGCACGCCAGCAGCAAGATAGGCCTCAATAATCTCCTGGCTGCGGATGCCGCCACCAATCTGGATCGGCAGGTTGGGGAACGCCTTGGCAATGCGCTGGACGATATCACCATTCACTGGTTTACCGGCAAAGGCGCCATTCAGGTCGACCAGATGCAGGCGACGTGCGCCCTGTTCTACCCAGCGTCCAGCCATGTCGACGGGGTCACTGGAGAACACGGTGGAGTCATCCATGCGGCCCTGACGTAAACGTACGCACTGGCCATCTTTAAGATCTATTGCGGGAATTACCAGCATGATGTTCTCTTCACAAACTTGCTATCTTCACAGGTAAGCGGCCGGTTGCCGTATACCTTCAGGTTATGCGGGTTGGCCATTCCAGTGCAGGAAGTTTTTCAGCAATTGCAACCCTGCACTGTGGCTCTTCTCGGGGTGAAACTGCACCGCGAATACATTATCGCGGAACAGCGCGACGTCGAAATCCAGGCCATAGTGGCAGCGTCCGGCAACCTGCTCAGGCTGCTGAGCCTGAATATGGTAGCTGTGGACAAAGTAGAACCGGCTGTTTTGCTCAATACCCTGCCACAGAGGATGGTCGACGGTCTGTTTGACTTCGTTCCAGCCCATGTGAGGCACCTTCAGCTTTTCACCGCCCTCATCCTGCAGATGGTCACCAAAGAAGTGAGCCTTGCCGGGGAATATGCCCAGACAGTCATGGCCACCATTCTCTTCGCTGAACTCCATCAACAGCTGCACACCCACGCAGATACCCAGCAACGGCTTGCCTGATGCTGCAACCTGGTGTACCACCTGGTCCAGTCCAAGACGGGTCAGTTCGCCCATGCAGTCACGAATGGCACCGACGCCGGGCAGAATCACCCGGTCAGCACTCTCGATCACTGCTTTGTCGCTGGATACCAGCACTTGCTCACCGGGCTTGACGTGCTCTAGCGCTTTGGCAACCGAGTGAAGGTTGCCCATGCCATAGTCAATAACTGCAACCGAACTCATGATGGCTCCTTAAAGACAGCCTTTGGTGGAAGGCATGATGCCCTGCATGCGCTCGTCGGCAGTCAGAGCCATGCGCAAGGCGCGGCCAAAGGCTTTGAATACTGTTTCTGCCTGATGATGGCTGTTGTGGCCCTTGAGGTTATCGATATGGAGGGTCATCAGAGCGTGGTTGACGAACCCCTGGAAGAACTCAAAGAACAGCTCGGTATCCAGACCATTGATGCTTGCCCGGGTAAAGGGCACAGCAAAGTGCAGGCCTGGACGGCCAGAGAAATCAATAACGACACGCGACAGGGCTTCATCCAGCGGAACATAGGAATGGCCGTAGCGGGTGATGCCTTTCTTGTCACCAAGCGCTTTGCTGATGGCCTGGCCCATGGTGATGCCCAGATCTTCGACGGTGTGATGGGCATCAATATGCAGGTCGCCATTGGCATGGATGTCCAGGTCAATCAGTCCGTGTCGTGCCACCTGCTCAAGCATGTGGTCAAGAAAAGGAATGCCGGTAACTGATTTAAACTGTCCGCTGCCATCCAGGTTCACCGTTACGGTGATCTGGGTTTCCAGCGTATTGCGCGTCACACTGGCGGTACGCTCTGCCATGCCAGGCTCCCCTAGTATTGATCGTGAGTCGAGGTCAAATAAGCAAAAACAACATCGTCCGTCTGGAATTACCGCTGATTTTGCGAGGATGAAAGTATAAAGCCTTGTGCTTCGGGTTAGAACCGTTACTAACAAAAGCTATACGGCTTGGTAGATGCTTTGGCGTTGCGACAAGTGTGGCTGTCGATGCAATTGAGTGAGGGAACATGAAGGCAACAAAAATAATCCTGTGGTTGCTTGGGGCGCTGTTTGGCTTGCTGGCACTGGTGGTGATCTATCTGCTGGTCGCTTTTGATCCGAACGATTACCGCCAGCGCATCGGTGAGATGGTGCAGGATAAAACGGGACTGCAGCTCGAAATTAAAGGTCCGATGAGCTGGAGCTTGTTTCCGCAGTTTGCCATTACGCTGGAGGATGTACAGGCAGGCTATCCTGATCGTCCTACCGTGGCTACCTTGCAGCATGCCAGTGTCTCTATGGATGTGCCTGCACTCATCAGCGGGCGTTTGAGCCTGTCCGGCCTGATGGTAGATGGTCTGGTGCTGGATCTGAATCGCGACAAGACAGGTGCAAATAACTGGGACCGGCCTTCTGCAGCATCTTCACCTGCTGCCCGTTCCACCGCTGAGCCGGGCAGTCAACCGGCATCCTCCGCCAGCCGCTCCATGGCTTTGGCCATTGATGATATTGATCTGCAGAATGTGCAGGTCAACTATCACGACCTGCAAGCCAACCAGAATATTGCGTTGGGCCCCGTCAACCTGCGTGCCAGCGAGATCCGCCTGGGGCAGGCCTTTCCTTTAACGCTTACCTTGCCGCTGTCTGTGCAGGCGGATGGCAAGCAGGCCGTCCAGCTCGGCAACAAACTGCAGGCTTCGATGCTGCTGGACCCTGAGCGACAACTGTATCAACTGCATGATATGGATCTGCTCAGCACCATAGACGGTGTGACCAGACAGTCACTGCTACTGGAGATCAAGGGTGATGTGGATGCCGATCTGCAGCAACAGCAGGTGCGCCTACCCAACCTAAAACTGGCACTGAACGGCATGCAGGGTCAGCTTGATGCCACGGTCAAGGACTTGCAGAAGGCGCCAGCCCTGCAGGGTTCGCTGCAGCTCGCTGAGCTGAATCTGCGCAAATGGCTGTCAGATATCGGTATGTCTGTTTCTCTGCCTGATGAGAAAGCGTTGACGGCGGCTTCTATGACGACTGCGCTGATGGTGGACCGCCAACAGTTGTCACTGACTAATCTGACGGCCCGGCTGGATGAGAGCAAAATCAGTGGCAGCTTCCAGCAGCCCTTAAACAAGGGGCAAACCGAGTTCAAGCTGGGCATTGATCAGCTCAATCTGGATCGCTATCTCGCCAGCTCAGCATCGCCAGCCACCCAACCCGAGGCATCGAGCTCTACCACAGCAGCAGCTACCGCCAAGACCACAAGTGACACAGGCTATTCAAAGGCACCGATGCTGCCCGTTGAGGTATTGCAAAGGCTGAATCTGCGTGGCTCGGTGCAGCTGGGTAAGCTGACCTATCAGCAAGTTGCGATGTCGCAGGTCAAGTTCAATGTGGCAGCAGCAGCTGGAAAGCTGGTGGTTGATCAGGCCAGTGCGCAGATTGCCGAAGGCAAGGTTGCGCTTAAAGCACAGGTCGATGCGCAGAAGGTGCCGCTACGCAGTCAACTGCAGTTCAATGTCGATCATCTGGCGCTGGAGCAGGTGCAGACACTGCTGGGCAGCACCCAGCCTGCGGTCAACGGCATCGGCTCCATGAATGGCAGCCTGAGCATGAGCGGGAACTCGGTTTTTGACTGGGTTAACAGTCTCAACGGCTCGGCCAAGGCCAATGTCACGGATGGACGACTGAACAATATCAACCTTACTCAGCAAATCTGTGAGGGCATTGCCTTTGCCAATCAGGAAACGCTGACGGCCGCAGCAGACAGTGAGCACACCAGACTGACCAACGCCAGTCTGCAGGCGCAGTTCAACAATGGTGTCGCCCATATTGACTCGGCGCAGGGACAGCTGGTGGGGGCCAGTGCCAAAGGCTCAGGACAGATCAATCTTCCACAGCGACAGCTGGATATGGGGGTGGGTGTCGTGATTGAGGGTGACACCAGCCGTGAAGCCTGCACCATCAATCCTAAATTTCAGGGGTTGGAATGGCCCCTGCGTTGCCAGGGTAGCCTGGATGGTGATCCTGCCAAATGGTGCCGTCCCGATAAGGAAGGCTTTGCCAAGACGGTCACTTCCCTTGCCAGCAATGAAGCTAAACGCAAGGCGCAGAAAGAATTGAGCCGTGCGCTGGATAAACAATCCGATAAACTGAGCGAAAAGCTCGGTGGAGACAACGCCGAAGCAGTGAAAGGTTTACTCCAAGGATTATTCAAGAAGTGACCCCAGAGGTATTTCAGCGCGCTGTATTTGACTGGTTCGATCAGCATGGTCGCACCAGTCTGCCGTGGCAGCAGGACAAGACGCCCTATCGGGTGTGGGTATCGGAGATCATGCTGCAGCAGACGCAGGTAGCGACCGTTATCCCTTACTACCAACGCTTCATGGAGCGTTTTCCCGCCTTGCAGGATCTGGCTGAGGCTGAACAGGACGAAGTGCTGCATTTCTGGACTGGTCTCGGTTACTACAGCCGTGCCCGTAACCTGCATAAAGCCGCTCAGATTCTCTGGCGGCAGCACCATGGTGAATTTCCGGCAACGGTAGACGCTGTACAGGCGTTGCCGGGTATTGGTCGTTCGACTGCAGGAGCGATTCTGTCGATCAGTCGTGGTATTCGTGCACCGATTCTCGATGGCAACGTCAAGCGTGTGCTTACCCGTCTGCACGGTGTCGAAGGCTGGCCCGGCAGCAAGCCGGTAGAGGATTTGCTCTGGCGGCTGGCTGATTACTACACGCCTGACCGGCGTCTGCCGGACTATACCCAGGTGATGATGGATCTGGGGGCGACGCTCTGTACCCGTAGCAAACCTGCCTGTTTGCTATGCCCCTTAAAAGACCACTGCAAAGCTTATAGCATGGGCACTCCTACAGCCTTTCCCCATGCCAAACCGCGAAAAACGATACCGGAAAAGCACACTTACATGTTGCTGGTACATGATCGCCAGCAGCACAAGGTGTTGCTGGAAAAACGCCCGGCCAGCGGGATCTGGGGAGGTTTGTGGAGTCTGCCCGAGATGGCGTCCACAGAGCAGGCGGAGCAGTTTTGCGCGTGCTGGCAGGCGGAGCTGCATCAGCAGTCGTTACCTGCTGTGAAGCATACCTTCAGCCACTTCCATCTGCACATCACACCTTTGCTGGCACAGGGTGGCTCTGACAGTAAGCTCATGGAACCTGAGCGCTGGCTTTGGTATAACCTCGACGCCCCAGAGTCGGTAGGTTTGGCTGCGCCAGTCAAACGTCTGCTGGAGCAACTGGATGCACAGCGTTGAACTTTATCTGTAAAAGAGACTGATATGACTAGAACCGTATTCTGCCGTAAATATCAAAAGGACATGGACGGCATGGAGCGCCCGCCTTTTCCTGGCCCCAAAGGGCAGGATCTGTATGAGCATATTTCCAGACAAGCCTGGCAGGACTGGCTGGCGCATCAGACCATGCTGATCAATGAGAAGCGTCTGAACATGATGGACATGCAGTCACGAAAGTTACTGCAGGAAGAAATGGAAAAGTTCTTTGCCGGTGAAGACGTGACCAAGATTGAAGGCTACGTACCACCGAGTGAGAAATAACCGCTGATGCGGAATAAATTATTGAATTGCTTGACAACTTTTACAGAGACGCGTAAATTGCGCGGCGTTCGCTTGATGCGCTTAGGGATTGACACTCTGTGGTTTGTCCTTATAATACGCGCCTCGTTGCCCAGATAGCTCAGTCGGTAGAGCAGGGGATTGAAAATCCCCGTGTCGGTGGTTCGATTCCGCCTCTGGGCACCACCGCGGGAGTGGTGGAATTGGTAGACACACTGGATTTAGGTTCCAGCGCCGTAAGGCGTGAGAGTTCGAGTCTCTCCTCCCGCACCAAGTGAACAGATGTAGCCCAGATAGCTCAGTCGGTAGAGCAGGGGATTGAAAATCCCCGTGTCGGTGGTTCGATTCCGCCTCTGGGCACCACTTGAAGTCATCTGAAAGTGGTAAGACATCAGCGTAGTGTGCTTGACAAGTTAAAAAGTTTAAGTATGATACGCACCACTTTTCGAGCTGCATGCAGATGTGGCGGAATTGGTAGACGCGCTAGCTTCAGGTGCTAGTGTTCGTAAGGACGTGAGAGTTCGAGTCTCTCCATCTGCACCAATGCTCTCGTTAAGTGATTACAATCAGGCAGCTTCACATTGCAGATGTGGCGGAATTGGTAGACGCGCTAGCTTCAGGTGCTAGTGTTCGTAAGGACGTGAGAGTTCGAGTCTCTCCATCTGCACCACCTGATAAAGGTGCCAGTGAAGTATAAAAGGAAGTCGCGAAAGCGGCTTTTTTTGTTTCTTCTCCTCTCATATTCCCTGTGTCGGCTGTGTTCTGTAGCGGCACCACTGTATCTGATCCCCTTGTCTCTTCCTCTGGTTTGGACCTGTTAGTCTTCCTTGCGTTTGTGTGAAAAAAGCGTATAAAACGCAACTTCTTGCAGAAGCAGCGACAGGTTTTTATGCAAATTCGACTTTAGATGTACAACAGGCCCTTTCAGTAAGTACGCTGCCTGTTGTGTATTCCGTGGAAGGAAGACAGGTTAGTGGAACTGACAGGGTTATCCCCATCCGTTCTCCCGCACTATCTTACTTTCCCTCGTCGAACTGTCATTGTGCTGTCATCCATTGTCGATGTCATAACAGCATGTCATCTGATTTTTATTGTGAGCGAGGAAGGAACACGTGACTCAGCCGCAACGCTATATCGAGACCCTCTACGCAGGCTACGGTCAGTCTTTCACTATTGATAAGGTTCTGTTCGAGAGTAAAACCGAGCATCAGCACCTGATCATCTTCGAAAATTGCGATTTTGGTCGTGTCATGGCGCTGGACGGAGTGATTCAGACCACTGAGCGTGACGAGTTCATCTACCACGAAATGCTGACGCACGTACCGTTGTTTGCTCATGGCAAAGCCCGACGAGTGCTGATCATTGGTGGTGGTGACGGTGGTATTCTGCGTGAAGTGCTGCGTCATCCTGAAGTGGAGCAGGTGACCATGGTAGAGATCGATGCGCAGGTCATCGAGATGTGCAGAACCTACCTGCCGGGCCACTCTGACGGTGCTTTTGATGATCCTCGTGCGACTATTGTCATCAACGATGGGGTTGAGTTCGTCAACACAACCGATGAGCGCTACGACGTCATTATCTCTGACTCCACCGACCCGATGGGCCCGGGTGAAGTGCTGTTCTCCTCGCGTTTCTACAATGGCTGCAAGCGCTGCCTGAATGAAGGTGGCGTCATGGTGGCCCAGAACGGCGTGTGCTTCATGCAGCTGGGGGAAGTTTCGACCACCCGCAAGCGTATGGGGCTGGATTTCGCTGATCAGCAGTTCTATGCCGCTCCGGTACCCACTTATGTCGGTGGCATCATGACCCTGGCCTGGGGCAGTGATGATGCCGCTCTGCGCCAGCTTCCCGTGGAGGTCATCGCCGAGCGCGTCGCTCAGGCAGGTTTTAAAACCCGTTATTACACCCCAAGTATCCATGTGGGCGCGTTTGCTTTGCCCCAGTATGTAGTGGATGCCCTGGCGGGGTGTTGATAGCGGGTGTTACCCCTTGGGGAGAGCCGGTCTGTGCTTTCCCTGTCACTCTTTGATTGATCCGAGTTATCCGAACATTCCGGCTCCCTGAGCCGGTTGCTCCAGCCAGGTGCTGGCCGCCATCTAGAGAAAGGCAACGAATGCAATGAGCGCGTGGAACAGCCGCGATGCACTGAAACTTTACAACATCCCCTACTGGGGCAATGGATACTTTGACGTGAATGAAAGCGGTGAGGTGTTCGTCAAACCTCGTCGCGACAAGGCAGCTACGATAAATCTGCCGGAGCTATGCAAGCATTTAAGCGAGCAAGGAGTAGCGTTGCCTACTCTGGTGCGTTTTACCGACATATTGCATGATCGGGTGTCCTCGTTGTGTCAGGCTTTTCAGGAAGCCATTCAGTATTACAAGTATCGCGCGCAGTACACGGCCGTCTATCCGATCAAGGTCAACCAGCAGCAACAGGTGGTTGAAGGCATTCTGGCCGGACAGAAGAAAGATCCCAGCGTAACCCGTGTGGGTCTTGAGGCGGGCTCCAAGCCTGAACTGATGGCCGTACTGGCGCTGTCAGAGAACACCAACTCCTCCGTCATCATCTGCAACGGCTACAAGGATCGAGAATATATCCGTCTGGCTCTGATTGGCGAGGCGCTGGGCCATCAGGTCTATATCGTCATTGAGAAGGTATCCGAGCTGGATGTGGTACTGGAAGAAGCACGCCGTCTGCAGGTAACGCCAAGACTGGGTTTGCGTGCTCGTCTGGCCTCGCAGAGCAAAGGCAAATGGCAAACCTCCGGTGGTGAGAAGTCCAAGTTTGGCCTGTCTGCCCACCAGATTCTGCAGGTGGTCGAGCGTCTGCGTAAGGAAGAAGCGCTGGACTCCCTGCAGTTGCTGCATTTCCATCTGGGGTCACAGGTCGCCAACATTCGCGACATTCAGACCGGCCTGCGGGAGTGCGCCCGTTTCTACGCCGAACTGCGTCAGCTGGGTGCGCCCATCAGCGTGGTGGACGTCGGTGGCGGTCTGGGTGTCGACTACGAAGGTACCCGTTCTCAGAGCACCTGCTCCATCAACTACTCCATGTCGGAATACGCCAGCAATGTAGTGTACGCCATGGCGGAAGTCTGTGCTGAGCGTAACCTGCCGCATCCCAATATTGTCAGCGAGTCGGGTCGTGCACTGACTGCACACCATGCGGTGCTGCTGGCCAACGTGATTGATGTGGAGTCGCCCAAGGAGCTGCAGCCACCACGCCCCGGCGCGGCGGATCCGAAGATTCTGCACGCCCTGTGGGAGTCCTATCAGGAAGCTCTGCACAGTGCCGATGAACGTAACGTGGTGGAAATCTATCACGACACTATTTATGACGTGGCTGAGGTGCAGTCGCTGTATACCCACGGCCTGCTGTCGCTGACTGAACGCGCCAAGGCTGAGCAGATCTATCAGGCCATCTGTATGCAGATCCGGCCACTGCTGAGCCACAAGAACCGTGCTCACCGTGAAATCATCGATGAGCTGCACGCCAAGCTGGCGGACAAGCTGTTCGTCAACTTCTCGGTGTTCCAGTCACTGCCCGATGTCTGGGGTATCGATCAGGTCTTTCCGGTGCTGCCTATCAGCGGCCTGGACAAGGAGCCGACCTTCCGCGCGGTAGTGCAGGACATCACCTGTGATTCAGACGGCACTATCGACCAGTATGTGGATGGTCAGGGTATCGAGACCACCCTGCCAGTACCGGAATTTGATCCGGCCAATCCCTATGTGATGGGCTTCTTCCTGGTGGGTGCCTATCAGGAAATTCTGGGCGACATGCACAACCTGTTCGGCGACACCCATTCGGTTGACGTATCAGTCGATGAAGCGGGCGAGTGGGAAGTCAGCAAGGTGCTGATGGGCGATACCGTGGATCAGATTCTGGCCTACGTGAACTTCGACTCCCGCACCTTTGTTGAGGCCTACCGTCGTCAGCTGACCAAGTCCAGCCTCAGCAGCGAAACGCAGGCGGAATGTCTGGCCTTCCTCGAAGAGGGTCTGGCGGGTTACACCTATCTGGAAGAGTAATCGCCACCCGCGATCAGCTCAGAGGCTGACCAGCGATAAGCTCAGATGTTAAAAAATCCGGCTCCCTGAAAAGAGCCGGATTTTTTTATCTGTTTTCAGCCTCTGCCACACCGTTGCGGCATGTTCAGGCTTTCAGGCCAGCGCGGTGATAAACACCCTGACCGCCAGCAGGATCAGCACCACACCGCTAAGGCGGTCAATCAGTCGGGAGCGGGCGCGCAGTTTCTCCAGCACGGCGGGGTGTACCAGTAGCAGGGTAACCAGGGTGTACCACAACCCGTCGATCACGAAGGGAGTGGCGACCAGTGTGAAGTGGGCCAGGGTATCACTGCCCGGCTGCACAAACTGACTGAATAGCGCGATAAAAAACAGCGCCAGCTTGGGATTCAGCAGCGAGATCATCAGCCCGTCCCGTGCGGCCTGCGCTGCGCTCACCCTATTGCCGGCTTCCAGCGTCTGGGCAATGCCGCCCTGTGATGTCAGCGCACGGACTCCGAGATAGGCCAGATAGGCTGCGCCCAGCAAGGTCAGCACCGTGAACAGACGGGGCGACTGATGCAGCAGCACGGCCAGCCCAAACATCGTCAACAGTGCATACATACCGACCCCGGCGGCGTGAGCCCAGGCAATGGCAAAACCATTCCGCTTACCGCCTGCCAGTGCATGTCGGGTCACCATCGCGAGACTCGGGCCGGGTGACATGGCACCCAGCAAGCAAATCAGCAGCAAACCGCTCCAGGTACTCCAGCTCATCATGTTCCTCACAGGTAAGAACGTGTTCACGCGAGATCGTGAGCATGTTCCAGGGGTATGAGCCGGTTAGCCTACGAGACCTGGCTGATAAGGTGAAATCATAATTCGGAATACAGCTGATGATCAGGAATCATGACTGACTTTGTGTGCTATGGACTTTGACGCCATCGAGTACAGCGAGGCTTCAAAACACTGGAATACCACCTTACGCAGCCAGGTATGGCTGACATCATCGTGGTACTTGGGGTGCCACAGTAGCCAGTAGCGATGGGTGGGGCAGGGCAGATCGAATGGGCGATAGGTAATGGCATAGTCTGCCTGCATATTGCGGGCGATGTGCTCAGGGATGATCAGCAACAGCTCACTGCGGCTGATGATACGCAGTGCCGAGGTGAAGAAGGGAACATGCAGCCGGATACGGCGTGGCCGGCCCAGCTCTGCCAGAGCCAGATCGACAAAGCTGTCCTTGTCGCCACCCCCACTCAGGGACAGATGCTCACAGGCCAGCAGATCATCGACCGTCAACCGCTGTTGCTGCGCCAGTGGGTGATCCTGCCGCATCACACACACCGGCCCGTCTTCCCCCAGTGCCAGCCCTTCTAGCCCCGGCGGAATGGCCTCCAGCATGGTCGCCACCAGCTCCAGTGGCAGGTCGGCCAGTTGTGACAGCTGCTGGGGTAACCACAGCTGATAAGTCAGTTGCAGCTGCGGTGCCGCACCGGCCAGCGTGCTGACAATATCGGGCAGGATGTAATGGGCAGCATAGTCTGATGACGCCATTCGGACGTGGCCCTGCCACAGCTGCGGATCAAACTGCTGGGGACTGAACAGCGCATCGCACTGCTGCAGCAACGGACGCAGTTGTGCCTGTACAGCCAGAGCACGGGGTGTCGGTAGCAGGCGGTTGCCATCACGTACCAGCAACGGGTCTGCAAGCGCCTGACGCAACTGCAGCAGCTGGCGGCTGACGGCCGACTGGGTCAGGCAGAGCCGCTCTGCCGCGCGGGTGACATGCTGTTCTTCCAGCAGTACGGCCAGCGTGCGCAACAGATTGAGATTGGCAGGGAGCATGGGCAGTCCTGTGACGGCGGGTGGGAGCAATCGGCAGTGTAGCGGTCGTGCTCGCTGCCGTCATGGTACATGTGCAAAAAACAGGCACTGAAGGGGGGCGACGTACCGGGTTGGTGCGCCGTACGCGGGCGTATGTCTGCTGGTCAGGGCTAACCCTATGTTAAATGGGGTTTTATTATTTATGGCATGGGAAGTGCTTTAGGGTTCATCACAGACTGAGCTGACAGTGATCGTCGGCAGAGCAAAGTGAAGAACCCGAAACGTCTGCACGGCAGCGTTTCGACAATCTGAGAGCACGGTAAAGGCGCCGTTCCACTTCGGAAAGATTTCGAAGGGAGCGGCGCCTTTTTTTATTTCCGAGGGAGCAAAAATGCTGACCAGACGTTCCTTGTGTAACAAAGCCCTGCTGGCGGTGGCCATCGCCTCTTTCTCTTTCAGTGCACTGGTGCAGGCCGAAGTGGGCGCACCGGAAAAGGAGGAGCTGAAGTTCGGTTTCATCAAGCTGACCGACATGGCACCGCTGGCAGTTGCCTATGAAAAAGGCTACTTCGAGGACGAAGGCCTGTATGTCACGCTGGAAGCGCAGGCCAACTGGAAAGTGCTGCTTGACCGGGTCATCGATGGCGAGCTGGACGGTGCCCACATGCTGGCCGGGCAGCCGCTGGGGGCGACCATCGGTTTTGGTACCCAGGCGCATATCATCACAGCGTTCAGCATGGACCTGAACGGCAACGGCATCACCGTTGCCAACGATATCTGGCAGCAGATGAAAGCCAACATTCCCGTCGGTGCTGATGGCAAGCCGGTCCACCCGATCAAGGCCGATGCCCTCAAACCGGTCATCGACAAGTACCGCGCCGAAGGCAAACCCTTCAACATGGGCATGGTGTTCCCGGTTTCGACCCATAACTACGAGCTGCGCTACTGGCTCGCCGCGGGGGGGATCAACCCCGGTTACTATGCGCCGCTGAAAGGCGACAGCAGTGGCCAGATCAATGCGGATGCGCTGCTGTCTGTCACTCCGCCGCCGCAGATGCCTGCCACGCTGGAAGCGGGCACCATTTATGGCTACTGCGTCGGTGAGCCATGGAACCAGCAGGCGGTGTTCAAGGGGATCGGCGTCCCCGTCATCACTGACTATGAAATCTGGCAGAACAACCCGGAGAAAGTCTTCGGTGTCTCCAGCGACTGGGCGGAGAAGTACCCCAACACCCACATCCATGTCATCAAGGCCCTGATCCGGGCGGCCAAATGGCTGGATGAGAACAACAACGCCAACCGCAATGAAGCGGTGGATATGCTGTCCCGCCCTGAGTACGTCGGCGCTGACCGCAATGTCATCGCCAACTCCATGACCGGTACCTTCGAGTACGAAAAGGGCGACAAGCGTGAGATTCCCGACTTCAACGTGTTCTTCCGCCATAACGCTACCTATCCCTACTACTCCGATGCCATCTGGTATCTGACGCAGATGCGCCGCTGGGGACAGATCCCCGAGGCCAAGCCTGACAGCTGGTACATGGACACCGCGAAAAAGGTCTACCGCCCGGATATCTACGCTATCGCCGCCAAAGAGCTGATCGACCAGGGGCTGATGCAGGCTTCCGATTTCCCTGACTTCAGCAAGGAAGACGGCTTCAAGGCGCCACAGACCCAGTTTATCGACGGCGTGACCTACGATGGCCACAAACCCAACGACTATCTCAACAAGTTCAAGATCGGCCTGAAAGGCGACGACAAGATCTGATCTGCAGCAGGCCGTGCTCCCGGCGGGGCACGGTCAGGAGGGTTATCTCATGAACAGCGTCTCTACACTCTTCAACAGCCGTGCCCGCGGCTCCGTGAACAGCTGGCTGAAGCGTCTGACTCAGGCGCTGGGCATGCCGCTACTGGGGCTGGTGGTGTTTCTGTTCATCTGGCAGACCGGCGCCCAGCATATCGATACCTCGCTGGG
Source organism: Pokkaliibacter sp. MBI-7 (assembly GCF_029846635.1). Lineage (NCBI taxonomy): Bacteria > Pseudomonadati > Pseudomonadota > Gammaproteobacteria > Oceanospirillales > Balneatrichaceae > Pokkaliibacter > Pokkaliibacter sp. MBI-7. The sequence continues at coordinate 2,976,279 of NZ_JARVTG010000001.1, forward strand.
CAAGTTTCCCGGGCCTGCACAGGTATACACCCAGGCTCAGTCACTGCTGGCGGAACATCAGCGTGAGCGGGACAAGGAAGCGGATTTCTATGCCCGTCAGGAAAAGCGCAATGCGGAAAAACTGGCCCAGGACCCACAGGCGGAAGTGAAGATACGCGAGTACACCGGCAAGCCGACGTTCTTTGATCAGATCGGCACCAGTCTGGTGACGGTGCTGTCGGGCTTTATCATTGCAGCGCTGATCGCCATTCCGCTGGGCATCTGCATTGGCCTCAATGCATCGCTGTATGCCGCACTCAATCCGCTGATCCAGCTGTTCAAACCGGTGTCGCCGCTGGCCTGGTTGCCGCTGGTCACCATGGTGGTCAGTGCGGTGTATACCTCGGCAGACCCGCTGTTCGCCAAGTCCTTCCTGACCTCCCTGTTTACCGTGTCGCTGTGCTGCCTGTGGCCGACACTGATCAACACCGCGGTGGGCGTATCGAGCATCAGCAGTGATCTGCAGAACGTCAGTAAGGTGCTGCGGCTGGGCTGGCTGACCCATGTCTGCAAGATCGTGCTGCCCTCATCAGTACCGATGATCTTCACCGGGCTGCGCCTGTCACTGGGGATTGCCTGGATGGTGCTGATTGCCGCCGAAATGCTGGCGCAGAACCCTGGCCTCGGCAAGTTCGTCTGGGATGAGTTCCAGAACGGCAGTTCCGACTCGCTCGGGCGCATCATGGTGGCGGTGCTGGTGATCGGCCTGATCGGCTTTATGCTCGACCGCGTCATGCTGCTGATCCAGCGCGCGGTTTCCTGGGACAAAAACGCCATTACTCGCTGAGGGAGGCAACATCATGGCTGCACATCTTGAACTGACCGGCGTCTCCATCGAGTTCCCCACCGCCAGGGGCACTTTTAAGGCACTGGACAACGTCAATCTGAAAATTGCTCAGGGAGAGTTTGTCTCGCTGATCGGCCATTCCGGCTGTGGCAAGTCCACCGTACTCAACATCGTCGCCGGGTTGCATCAGGCGACCACCGGCGGGGTAGTGCTGGACGGACGGGAAGTCAATGAGCCGGGGCCGGAGCGCGCCGTGGTCTTCCAGAACCACTCACTGCTGCCGTGGCTGACCGCGTTTCAAAATGTCGAGCTGGCGGTGCGCCAGGTCTTCAAGGGGCGCAAAAGCAAGGCAGAAATGAAGGACTGGATTGAGCACAACCTTGAGCTGGTGCACATGACTCACGCCATGCATAAGCGCCCGGATGAAATCTCTGGTGGCATGAAGCAGCGTGTTGGGATTGCCCGGGCACTGGCGATGGAGCCCAAGGTACTGCTGATGGATGAACCGTTTGGCGCGCTGGATGCCCTGACCCGTGCCCATCTGCAGGACTCGCTGATGGAGATTCAGAAGGATCTCAACAACACCGTGATCATGATTACCCACGATGTGGACGAGGCGGTACTGCTGTCTGACCGGATTGTCATGATGACCAATGGTCCGGCAGCGACCGTCGGTGAGATTCTGCAGGTAGAGCTGGAGCGGCCACGTAATCGCATCGCCCTGGCGGATGACCCGCGCTACAACCACTACCGCCATCAGGTGCTGAGTTTCCTCTATGAGAAGCAGCGCAAGGTGGAGGATATGGACCAGCATCGCTCTGCCCGCAGCAAGAAGGATGTGACAGCGGTCAAGGCGCAGGCCTGAAGTACAGAGAGAGGTCATGCACCTGTTTCTGACTGTTGAACAGACGCAGGCAGCGGGCTGTCAGCAGTAAAAAAGAGGCCGGAGTTTGCTCCGGCCAAGGTGTGAAAAAGGTGCAAAACGCGGTGGCTGCCGATGGCAGAGGCTCAGTCCTCGAAGGGCAGACCGACATAGTTCTCTGCCAGCGAGCGGCGGGCAGATTCGGAGCTGAACACCAGATCCAGTTCGGCCTGCTGGATGCGACGGTCGAAGGCATCGTGCTGCGGGAAGGTGTGCAGCAGTGATGACATCCACCAGGAGAAACGCTCCGCCTTCCAGACCCGGCGCAGACAGTTGGCAGAGTAGTGATCAATGCCGATGCTGCTGCGGTCCTTATAGAATTCGGTCAGGGCGCGATACAGATAGCGTACGTCGGAGGCCGCCAGATTCAGGCCCTTGGCACCGGTGGGCGGCACGATGTGGGCCGCATCCCCGGCGAGGAACAGCCGGCCAAAACGCATGGGTTCGGCAACAAAGCTACGCAGCGGGGCGATACTTTTTTCCACCAGCGGCCCGCGCTGCAGGGTTTCACCGGCTTTGACGCCGAGACGGATTTCCAGCTCATCCCAGATCTGCTCATCGCTCCAGTTATCCAGATCATCCAGCGGCGCCTGAATGTAATAGCGGCTCAGGGTGTGCGAGCGCATGCTGGCCAGGGCAAAGCCACGATCATGGTTGGCGTAGATCAGCTCGTGGGATACCGGTGGCACATGGCTGAGAATGCCCAGCCAGCCAAAGGGATAGACCCGTTCGTAGGTGGTCAGTGCCTGCTGTGGCACGCTCTTGCGGCAGACGCCGTGGAAGCCGTCGCAGCCGGCAATAAAATCACACAGCACTTCATATTGCTGACCGTCCTTGCGGTAGGTAATGCGCGGCGTATCGCTGTCGAAATCATGTATCGCCACGTCATCTGCTTCAAAGACGATACTGGCGCCCAGTTCCAGCCGGGCGTTGATCAGATCACGGGTGACTTCGGTCTGGCCGTAGACCATCACCGATTTGCCGGTCAGCCCTTTCAGGTCAATGCGATGGCGTTCGCCATTCAGACTCAGCTCGAAACCATCGTGCGGCAGGCCTTCCTGATTCATGCGCTGGTCAACACGGGCTTCCCGCAGCAGTTCAACCGTGCCGCTTTCCAGCACACCGGCGCGGATGCGGGCTTCCACATAATCGCGGCTGCGCTGTTCAATGATGATGGCGTCAATGCCCTGCCAGTGCAGCAGCTGCGCCAGCAGCAGGCCGGAAGGGCCAGAGCCGATGATGCCAACCTGAGTACGCTGGGTAGTGGATGAAGTGGGGGTATGCAAACTCATGATTCATATCCTCGGCTGACCCGGCTGCGTGGCCCGGTCATTGTTAGAGTTGTTCTGAGGTTGCTCATTACCCTAGCGATGACCCATGCCGATTCAAATGGACAGAGCTGACCAGTATTTGTATTTTTCGAACATTGCGAATCACGCTGACCCGATAACAACAACAGCGGGAGCTACTTTATGTCGATGGAAGACTGGCTGCGAAATGTGCCCATTTATGCGCTATATGGCGAGGAAATTGATGAAATTATCCCCGAACGCATGCACTGCGAGTCGATTGCCGAGCGCAGCGAGCTGTACGAGTGGGAAATCCGCCCTCACCGTCATGAAGTTTTTTTTCAAATTCTGTACGTGGAGCAGGGTCAGGGGGTAGCTCTTGTTGATCAGCAGCGGTTTGATCTGACGGGGCCCTGTGCGCTGTGGATTCCGCCGTTGCTGACCCATGGTTTTCAGTTCAGTCAGGGCATCAGGGGTTACGTGCTGACCATTGAAGATGGCCTGCTGCCAAGTCTGCTGGGCGAGTCGCTGCTGCAGTCCACCCTGGCCTATCCGCAGCGTCTGCTGTTTGCTGTCGACGAGGCGGAGTATCAGCATTTCCATCAGGTGATGGCCGCCATTCTGCTGGAGTACAAACACTCCTCCTGGGGGCGGCTGCAGGCGCTGCATGCCAATCTGTCACTGCTGCTGGTACATCTGGGCCGGGCGCTGATGCAGCAGCAGGACACCCTGACCGTCACGCAGGACAATCGGGCCGGGCGTCATGTGCGCAAATATCTGGCACTGGTGGACCGGCATTATCGCCAGCACCGGCCGGTGCAGTTCTATGCCGAGCGACTGGGGATCACCCCGACCCAGCTCAACCGGGTCTGCCAGCAGGTGCTGGGGAAGACTGCACTGACGGTTATTCATCAGCGGCTGTTGCTGGAAGGCAAGCGTGATCTGCTGTATGCCAACCTGAGCATCAGCGAGGTGGCGCAGTCACTGGGGTTTGCTGATCAGGCCTACTTTTCGCGGTTCTTTACCCGGCACAGTGGTGCGACACCCAGTGAGTTCCGTCAGCAGGCACGGCAGCAGCTGGTCAGTGGTCGGGCGACACCGTTACAGCGGAATGCGGATATTGTCTGAATTGTTCGCATGGCGTATAAGTGTCCGCCATGCGAATTTTATCGAGGGCTGGGTGCCGTATCCGCTCACAGCGGCTGCGACATAGCGGCAGGTCAGTTGAGGTACTGCGACATTTCTTTGATCCGCGCCTGCAAATTAGGCAGAAACTCACGGGTCAGGGTATCGATACTGATGCGGGCGGCGTTGGTGCTGACGTTCAGTGCGCCGACCAGCTTGCCCTTGTTGTCGAACACTGGCAGGGCCAGTGAACGCAGGGCCGAATCCAGCTCCTGATCGACGATACAGTAGCCCTGCTGGCGTACCTGCTGGATCAGCTGTTTGAGAATGACTTTGTCGGTAATGGTTTTATCGGTGTAGCGTACCGGCTCAACATGGGCGAGAAAGGCATCGAGCTGCTCATCTGTTTTCTGTGCCAGCAACACTCGTCCCATGGACGTGACCAGCGCAGGCAGATGGGTGCCTACCGACAGGGTGATGGACATTAGCCGGTGCTTGGCTGCGGCACGGGCGACGTAGACCACGTCTTCGCCGTCCAGCACGCCCAGCGAGCTGGATTCGCCCAGACTCTGCGAAATGTTTTCCAGATACTGCTGGATCACCGAGTGGAAATTGTTGGAGGACAGGTAGGCATACCCCAAAGACAGAATCTTTGGCGTCAGCTCGAAATTGCGCTGGTTCTTGCGCACATAGCCCAGTGCCTCCAGTGTCAGCAGAAAGCGCCGGGCCTTGGCGCGGTTCATGCCGGTGCGGGCGGTGACTTCACTGAGGGTCATCTGCCGGTTGTGCTGGTCAAACGCCAGGATGACCTCAAGACCACTGGCCAGGGCGCTGACAAAGTCACGGCTGTCCTCGGTCAGCGTGCTCTCATAGCCATCGTCAAAGGTGCCTGGGGTTTTGCTCATGGGGTTTCTCCACGTTGCGGCAGTGACTGCTGAGTCACGGTGGTGACCCGAACTTTACCGATTGAAACGGTCTGGATTCTACACAAATAAAATTCGCCGACGATAGACCTTTGCTTGTTGCTCACCGCTTACCTTCAGATGGATGACAGTCTATGTACACACGTCTCTTTCAGGATCCCTTCACCTCTCCGGCCCTGCGGCAGCTGCTGTCAGCCGAAAGCTATATGCGCAGCATGCTGGAAGTGGAGCTGCAGCTGGTCCGGGTGCAGGAGGAAGAGGGTCAGTGGCCGCAGGGTACCGCACAGCAGCTGCGCGAAGCGCTGGCAGAGTCGCCACTGCTGGATTACGAAGTACTGGCGGGGATTGGTTTGGGGGGCAACGTGGCCATTCCTTTCGTCAAACATATCCGCGAGTTGCTGCCTGCCGGGCTGAAGCGCTGCCTGCACTATGGCCCGACCAGTCAGGATATTGTCGATACCGCGCTGATGCTGGAGCTGCGCAAGGCACTGCTCTGGTTTGAACGCAAGGGCGAAGCGCTGGAAGGGCATCTGCGTCAGCTGGTGGAACAGCACCGGCATACGCTGATGATTGGCCGTACCCTGATGCAACAGGCGTTACCTATTACTTTTGGTCTCAAGGCCGCGGGCTGGCTGCAGTCAGTGCGGCAGGCGAGCCAGCGCTTACAGGGGCTGAAGAGTGAGCTGCTGCAGCTGCAGTTCGGTGGTGCAGCAGGCACGCTGGCGGCACTGGGGGCTGATGGCCTGACTACCCATGACCAGCTGGCGCAGGCACTGGAGCTGGCGGCTCCGGCAATGCCCTGGCACACCAACCGGCAGAGTATGCATGCGCTGTTTACCGCGCTGGATGCGGTGGCCGTCAGTCTGGAGAAAATCGCCGGTGACGTGGCGCTGATGGCACAGACCGAAGTCGGTGAAGTGGCGGAGCCTGCCGGTGAAGGCATGGGCGAGTCCTCCTCCATGCCACACAAGCGTAATCCGGTTCGCTGTGCGCTGATTCACGGTGCCACCCGCCAGATTCACGGGCTGGTGACCACCCATCTGACCAATGCGGCGCACCCTCATGAACGGGCGCTGGGTGGCTGGCATACCGAATGGTCAACCCTTTATGAAGCCATGCTGCTGCTCGGCGGGGCACTGGAACAGGCGGAAATCCTGCTGGCCGGGCTGGAAGTGTTCCCGGCACGGATGCGCGCCAATCTCTACACCACACAGGGCGTGATCATGGCTGAGCCGGTCAGCCTTGAGCTGGCGCAGCGCATGCCGCGTGATCTGGCCATGGCGGCCGTGAAGACGGCTACCAGGGTCGCGCTGGCAGAGCAGATCGGCTTCACCGAGGCGCTGTATCGCGATGAGCTGATTCAGGCCGCCCTGAGTCGTGACGAGCTGGAGCAGCTGGCAGCCCCGGAAAGTTATCTCGGAGCAACGCAGGGATTTATTGACCGGGTACTGGCACAGGGTAGCTGACACCCACTTTTTTGTTTCAATACCGTCCTGAGCAGGGCGTGGTGGCAACACCACGCCCTTTTTGTTTTTGAGATAACTAGTTGAAGTGCTTGATTTTGCTGCGTTGCAGCGGAAAACAGGCCGGGTTTTGGCCGCAGTGAGGAGGGCTTTTTACCCCCAAAGGTGAGTTGACAGGCACTCGACGCAGGTCTATTTTTGTTCGCGATACGAATTAATGTTTGCAGAGCGAACATTTTCGCAGGCGCTGCAGCCTACTGCTCGCGGTTTTATCAGCAGACTGTTTCATCAACAGACGGCTGTTGAGGACCGAGCCACGACCAGCGCTGACTTCCAGAAAAATGATAAATCTTGAAGGTATGCCCTATGGCCAAGTTCATGTCGCTCCATGACGCCATCAGCACCTACGTAAAGGATGGCGACACCGTTGCCCTCGAAGGTTTTACCCACCTGATTCCTTTCGCTGCTGGCCACGAAATCATCCGTCAGCAGAAGAAAGATCTGACCCTGGTCCGTATGACCCCCGACCTGATCTACGATCAGATGATCGGTATGGGCTGCGCCAGAAAGCTGATCTTCTCCTGGGGCGGCAACCCCGGTGTAGGTTCACTGCACCGCCTGCGTGATGCGCTGGAGCACAACTGGCCCCATTCACTGGAAACCATCGAACACAGCCACGCCGCCATGGCCAACGCCTATGAAGCGGGCGCAGCCGGTCTGCCACTGGCGGTACTGCGCGGTTATCAGGGCAGTGAGCTGCCGAAGATCAACCCCTACATCCGTTCCATCACCTGCCCCTTCACCGGTGAAGAGCTGGCGGCGATTCCTTCCATCCGTGTCGATGTCGGTATCGTGCATGCGCAGAAAGCCGACCGTCAGGGTAACGTGCTGATCGAAGGCATCGTCGGGGTACAGAAAGAAGTGGTACTGGGTGCCAGGCACGCCATCGTCACCGTTGAAGAGATCGTTGACGACCTGAACAACCACCCCAACGCGACCGTGCTGCCCGCCTGGGTGATTGATGCGGTGGTGGAAGCTCCCCGTGGTGCCTATCCTTCCTATGCGTACGGCTACTACGAGCGTGATAACAGCTTCTACAAGGAGTGGGATGCGATCGCTCGTGATCGCGAGGCCTTCCTGGCCTGGATCAACGACAACGTGCTGAACGTGCAAGGCTGAGGTGACGACCATGACTACTACCTACACTCCCAGTGAAATGATGACCGTCACCGCTGCCCGTTCGCTGCCCAATGGCACCGTTTGCTTCGTCGGCATCGGTCTGCCCAGCGAAGCGGCTAACCTGGCCCGTCTGACCCATGCCCCTGACGTGGTGCTGATCTATGAATCAGGCACCATCCAGACCAAACCCAATGTGCTGCCGCTGTCCATCGGTGACGGCGAGCTGTGTGAAACCGCTCTGACCACCGTGTCAGTACCGGAAATGTTCCGCTACTGGCTGCAGGGCGGCAAAGTGGACGTCGGCTTCCTCGGCGCGGCGCAGGTTGACCGTTTCGGTAACCTCAATACCACCGTGATCGGCCCTTACGATGCGCCCAAAACCCGTCTGCCCGGCGGCGGCGGTGCACCGGAGATCGCCACTTCCTCCAAAGAAGTGTTTATCACCCTCAAGCATTCCAAGCGCACCTTCGTCGATAACCCCGACTTCGTCACCTCCGTAGGATACGGCCGTGATGGCAAGGCGCGGGAAAAGTACAAGGTCATCGGCAAGGGTCCGACCCGTGTCATCACCGATCTGTGCATCATGGCACCGGAAGAAGGCACCAATGAGCTGATCGTCACCTCCATTCATCCCGGCGTCAGCCGTGAGCAGATCATCGAAGCGACCGGCTGGGCCATCCGCTTTGCCGACAGCGTGGCGGAAACCGCTGAACCCAGCGAGCAGGAGCTGAGCATCCTGCGTGAGCTGAAAGCCCGCACCGCTGCCTTCCACGCTGCCTCCGGAGCCTGATGATGAACAACGTATACATTGCCCAGCCTCTGCGTACTGCCATCGGCAGCTACGGCGGCACCCTGTCCAGCGTGCGTCCTGACGACCTGCTGGCGCAGGTCATCAAGGCGGTGGTCAGCCGCTCAGGTATTGATGCCGCTGCCATTGAAGAAGTCATCATGGGCTGCGCCAACCAGGCCGGTGAAGACAACCGCAACGTCGCCCGTATGTCTTCACTGCTGGCCGGACTGCCGTTCTCGGTGCCCGGCACCACCATGAACCGCCTGTGCGGCTCGGGTCTGGATGCTGTCGGCACCGCTGCACGCGCGGTGGCAGCCGGTGAGCTGGAGCTGGTACTGGCCGGGGGCGTGGAATCCATGTCCCGTGCGCCTTTCGTCATGGGCAAGGCCGACAGCGCCTTCAGCCGTAATCAGGCGATCGAAGACACCACCATCGGCTGGCGCTTCGTCAACCCGCTGATGAAGGCGCAGTACGGCGTCGATACCATGCCGGAGACTGCCGAAAACGTTGCTGAGCAGTTCAGCATCAGCCGCGAAGATCAGGATCTGTTTGCCTATCGTTCACAGCAGAAAACGGCTCGTGCCCAGGCCGAAGGGCGCTTCAAACAGGAAATCGTCGCCATTGAGATCCCCCGCAAGAAGCAGGATCCGCTGGTGTTCGATACCGATGAGCATCCGCGCCCACAGAGCACACTGGACAAGCTGGCAACCCTGCCCACGCCTTTCCGCAAAGGCGGTTCCATCACTGCCGGTAACGCCAGCGGTGTCAACGACGGCGCCTGCGCCATGTTGATTGCCTCTGCAGCCGCCGTGCAGCAACACGGTCTGCAGCCCATTGCCCGCATCGTCGGCATGGCGACCGCCGGGGTGGAGCCACGCATCATGGGGATCGGTCCGATTGCCGCCACCCAGAAGCTGATGAAACGTCTGGGCATGACCCTTGATCAGATGGATGTGATGGAGTTCAACGAAGCCTTTGCCGCTCAGGCGCTGGCCTGCACCCGTGGTCTGGGTCTGGCGGACGATGATGCCCGGGTCAATCCCAACGGGGGCGCCATTGCCCTTGGCCACCCGCTGGGCATGTCCGGCGCCCGTCTGGTCACCACCGCCTCTAATCAGTTGCAGCTGATCGGTGGACGCTATGCCCTGTGCACCATGTGTATCGGTGTCGGCCAGGGGATTGCCATGGTGATCGAGCGCGTCTGATGAAGACAGTGAACGTGCGGTGAGCCTGGCTCGCCGCGCGAAAAAGACATGGCACCGGTGGCTCGGTAACGAGCTACGGTGCCAGCATCCTGACCGGGCTATGCGAACACACGTTGATGTTAGCGCTAGCCTTGACGGGGTTTTTCATTACAGTGGTGCGCGGAAGTGCCACTGTGGCTGGGCGGTGACTGCACCGCCCGCCAGTTCTGCCCAACGCCGGTTAGCGATCACACAGAGGATGGCGGCAAGCGATGTAAGGGCAGGCGTTAGGGATGACGCCCGCAGATGTGACACTTCTAAAAAATACAAAACACAGGTGTGAATAAATGCGTACAACCAAGAAGACCTCGCTCTCGACCTTACTCAAAGGTGCTGCCACTACGCTGCTGGCTGGCGCACTGTCCCTCAGTTCTGCTTTTGCTGCGGATTTCCCCGACAAGGATCTGCAGGGTGTGATCATGTGGGGTGCCGGTGGCGCTACGGATAACGTGGCCCGCGCGCTGACGCCTCATGTCGAGAAGTACCTCGGCAAGAAAATCGTCCTGACCAACAAATCGGGCGGTGCCGGTGCGATCTCCACCAACTATGTCTTCAGCCGCCCTGCCAATGGCTACACCGTCCTTTACGGTGCCGAGAACCCGCAGATTCATGGCGTGCTGGGCCTGTCCAAGCTGGACTACAGCAGCTTTATTCCGGTCAACATCATTGCCAGCGGTACCACGGTGATCGTTACCCGTGCCGACAAGGAATGGAAGACCGTCAAGGACATCGTCGATGACGTCAAGGCGCATCCCGATACCATCAAGATGGGTACCGCCGGCCCCGGCTCACTGCCCTTCGTCGTCAGCTCAATGCTGAAAACCACCACGGATATGCCCGTGCTGACCGTGCCCTTCGACGGTGAAGGCCCCGGTATGACGGCGCTGGAAGGGGGCCATATCGACTTTATGGCCGTCGGCCTGACCGCTGCCCGTGAACAGCTGAAAGCCGGCCGCCTGAAGGCGCTGGCCGTGGTGTCTGACACCGCCGTGCCCGGCATGGAAAACGTGCCGCTGATCACTGAAGACTTCCCTGCGTTCAAGAAATTCCTGCCCTGGGGACCGTTCTACGGCATCTTCGTCAAGCAGGGTACACCTGAAGAAGCGGTCAAGGCGCTGACCGATGCCTTTGCGAAAGCCGTTGCTGAGCCGCAGTTCCAGGACTTTATCAAGGACTTCGGTGCCACACCGCTGAACATCCATGGTGATGAAGCGATCCAATACCTGAAGCACAACCAGTCCGTCAGCGCATGGCTGCTGCAGGACGCCGGTGCGGCCAAGGTCTCTCCTGAAGAACTGGGCATTCCTCGCCCCTGAAACTGAGTATCAGCTCACCTTCCTGACGTGTCGGCGTCAGGAAGGGTCAGGAGACTAATGATGAAAGCAACCACTCATGTGCGTGCCGGTGAGGTGATCTTCACCTTGCTGCTGCTGGCGGTTTCCGCCTTTCTGCTGTTTGAGGCCTATGGCATCGCTGCGCTCTCTTCCTGGAGTTCGCCCGGTGCCATGCCGCTGTTTTCCACCGGTATCATGGTCGTGACCGGTATCTACCTGGTGTTCAATGGCGCCCAGCGCGGTGAAGGCCGTGAGGCATCGGTATCACTGGCCCACCATCTGGGAGCCGCTGTGGCGCATCTGTTCCGCCCGGTGGTGCTCAGTTACTGCGTGCTGCTGGTGCTGTATCTGCTGGCGCTGTCCTATATCGGCTTCTTCTACAGCTCGGCGCTGTTCCTGTTTGTCTCCTTTATGGTGTTGTGGCAACAGGGCGTGGTGAAAGCGGCCGGTATCACGGCCATCAGCCTTGGCGCGGTGTACGTGATTTTCCAGTATCTGTTCAGCGTTGTGCTGCCATAAGGGGGAGGTGAGTGATGAGTACTGATCTGTCCTACTTCCTGATGCCCTGGCTCGATCCGTCGCTGATGATGCTGACGGCGCTGGGCACCTTTGCCGGTATCTATATCGGTGCCATTCCCGGCCTGTCCGTGACCATGGCCGTTTCCATCCTGATTTCCTTCACCTTCTCCTGGGAGGTTAACGATGCGCTGGCGCTGATGGTCGGGGTCTACATGGGCGGCGTCTATGGCGGCTCGCGCACGGCCATTCTGCTCAATATTCCCGGTGCGCCGTCGGCCATTGCCACCAGCTTTGATGGCTTCCCGCTGGCCAGGCTGGGGGAGGCGGGCAAGGCCATTGGCGTCACCACCGTGGTGTCCTTTATCGGCGGTATGGTCGGTATCGTGGTACTGGCGCTGGCAGCCCCGATGGTGGCGGATTTCGCCCTGATGTTCGCCCCCCGTGATTACCTGCTGCTGGCGGTGATGGGACTGCTGCTGGTCGGCAGCATGTCGGGTGAATCACTGGCCAAGGGGCTGTTCTCCGGTGCGCTGGGGATCACCATCGGCATGGTGGGGATGGACCCGCTGACCGCCGAAGGCCGTTTCACCTTTGACAGTGTGACCCTGCTTGGCGGCATTCCCTATGTGGTGGTGATGATCGGCATGTTCGGTATCTCCGAAGCCATCAGCCAGCTGCATCATCTGAAAGATGTGGTGATCCGTCAGGACGTGTCGAAGATCCTGCCGTCATGGAGCACGGTGGTGAAGTACATTCCGCTGTCCATCCGTACCTCCTTTATCGGTGTGATCATCGGTGCCCTGCCGGGAACCGGCGGTGACATTGCCGCGCTGTTTGCCTATGACCACGCCAAGCGTTCGGTGAAGAAGCCTTCACGGCCATTCGGACAGGGGGCCTATGAAGGGCTAGTGGCGCCGGAAGCGGCCAACAATGCCGCCGTCGGTGGTGCCTATATTCCGATGCTAACCCTTGGGATTCCGGGCGATGCGGTGACGGCCGTGATGATCGGCGCGCTCTATATCCACGGCCTCAAACCCGGCCCGATGCTGATGATCGAAACACCCCATCTGTTCTGGTTCAGTGTCGGCAACCTGACGCTGGCCAATATCTTCATGCTGATCTTCGGTCTGATGGGCATCCGCCTGTTCGCCAAGATCGTGGAGATTCCCAAGGGCGTGCTGATTCCCTTGATCGTGCTGCTGTCGGTGGTGGGTGCCTATGCCATCAACAACAACGTGGTCGACATCTACTGGATGCTGGGCTTCGGTATCTTCGGTTATCTGCTGAAGATGTACGGTTTCCAGATCGGTCCGGTGATTCTCGGCGTGATTCTGGGGCCGCTGATGGATGTGTCTTACCGGCGCGCCATGATGTCGGTGAACAACACCCCTGATGCCTTCTTCATGGACCTGCTGACCAACCCGATTTCCCTGGTGCTGACCCTGGCCATCCTGTTCATGCTGATCGGCCAGACACCATTGTGGACTAAGCTGAAAGCGGGTTTAGCTAAGGCCAGGACGGCGTAACAGGCCGGGGCGCGAGGAGTCTGGATATGAGAAAGGCAATGGCCACCGTCACCCTCTCCGGTGACTTGTATGAAAAGTTCGAGGCCTGTGCGGCAGCAGGCTATCAGGGCGTGGAAATCTTTGAAAACGACCTGATGCTGTTTGACCGAACGCCGGAAGAGGTGCGGGAACTGGCTCGTTCCTTTTCCCTCGATATCCTCTCCTTGCAGCCCCTGCGTGATTTCGAGGCGCTGCCTGAGGAGACCATGAAGAAGAACCTGCTGCGCGCGGCGCGCAAGTTCGAGCTGATGCAGCGCCTGGGGGCGCAGCATCTGCTGGTCTGCAGTAATACCTCGGTGCAGGCGCAGGACAATGCTGAACAGGCGGCCGCTGATCTGGCCCGTCTGGCGGAAATGGGCAAGGCCCACGGCATTGCGGTGGGCTACAGCGCGCTGGCCTGGGGCCGCCACGTCAACCGCTATGAACAGGCCTGGGAGATCGTCCGCATGGCGGATCACTCCCATCTGGGTCTGGTAGTGAATTCCTTCCATCTGTTTGCGGCAGGCAGTGATCTGGCTCTGTTGCAGCAGTTACCGCTCAACAAGCTGAGCTATGTGCAGCTGGCCGATGCGCCCAGCCTGCAAATGGAAACCCTGCAGCTGAGCCGGCATTTCCGCTGCTTTCCCGGTCAGGGCGACATGCCGGTCCTGGAGCTGATGGCCTGTCTGCAGCAGCGCGGTTACCGCGGTTATATTTCCCATGAAATCTTCAACGATGACTTCCGCGCGGCACCGCCCAAACCCAAGGCGGTGGACGGTATGCGCTCCATGCTATGGATGGATGAGCAGCTGGCCCGCCAGTCCGAACAGGCCAGTGTGCTGTCCGAGCAGGAGGAAGTGGGTGTGCTGCCACCGCAGGCGTCGGTGGATGATCTGGAGTTTATCGAGTTTGCTATTGACGGTGAGGAAGCCGCCGAACTGACGGCGCTGCTGACAGGGCTGGGCTTCGAGGAAAGCCACCGCCATCGCTCCAAAGATGTCAGCCTGTGGCGGCAGGGGCAGATCAATCTGGTGCTGAACCACGAAATGGAAAGCATGGCGCACTCGCATTTTCTGCTGCACGGGGTGTCGGTCTGTGCGCTGGGCTTCTCCACCCGTGATCTGGGCGCCATGCTCAGGCGTGCCGAATACTTCCTGTGTCCGCGCATGGGCAACAAGATCGGCCCCGGTGAGCTGAACATTCCGGCGGTGCGCGGCGTGGGCGACAGCGTGGTGTACTTTGTCGAGCACAGTGAGCGGCTGAAGTTCTATGACGTCGACTTCTTCCCGCTGAAGCAGGCCAGCACCGCAGCACTCGGCCTGACCCGCATTGACCATATCGCCCAGACCGTCAACCCGGGGGATTTTCTCTCGGCCTCCTTCCTCTATAAGAGCGTGTTTGGTTTCGAGGTGGAGTCCAATCAGGATCTGTTCGACCTCTACGGCACCGTCGTCAGCCGCACCATCACCAATGCCGACAAGCGGGTGCGTATTCCGCTCAACATGTCAGCCAACCAGCAGTCGTCGTCTCAGCGCTTCCTGCGTCAGGCCAAGGGCTCGGGCATCCAGCAGATCGCTTTTGCCTGCGATGACATTTTTCACGCCGCCGAAGCCGTCGACCGCCGCTATGTGCTGCCGATTCCGGCCAACTATTACACCGAACTGGCGATCAAGTACGACCTCGACGAGGCGCTGGTCAGCCGCATGCAGGCGCTCAATATTCTCTATGACCGCAATGATGACGGTGAGTTTTTCCACCTCTATACCCGCGAGGTACACGGGGTGTTCTTCGAAATTTTGCAACGGGCAGGGGACTACGACCGTTATGGCGAAGTGAACTCCCATGTGCGCATGGGCTGCCAGTCGCGCGAGTACCGCGACAAGCAGCGCCGCTTGGAAAGCCTGCTGGCCCTGTATTGAAAACGGGCTTCAGCACATAAAAAGACAGTTTTGGCCGGTGTATCTGCCAGAGCACGTGACCTTTTGACAGGGTGTCAGACCGGTCGCGCGCCACATCGATACAGCGGCAACTGTAAAAGCGCAGCCGGAAAACACCCCGGTCATGCGTGTTACCACACCCTGCACCCGCTGATCAGGTACAGCAGGCCGGGCGGGGTGTAACGGGAGAATGAACAGGGACGTAAACCAACTAAAAACTACAACACAGGTGTATATATGAATCACAAGCTCCTGACCAGGGCAGCCCTCGCGGCCGCCCTGTCCCTGACCACCGCTTATGCCAGTGCCACCACCACCCTGCGCTTCTCGCACTTCTGGCCGGCCACCTCGGCCATTCACAAGGAGGTCTTCCAGGCCTGGGCCGATGATGTGGAAAAAGCCTCCAATGGCGAACTCAAGGTGCAGCTGTTCCCCTCCCAGACCCTGACCAAAGCGGATGCAGCCTATCAGGGCGCAGTCAACGGTATCTCTGATATCGCTGCCACCGCGCAGGGCTACACCGCCGGTCGTTTCCCGCTGACTCAGGTGGTAGAGCTGCCCGGCGTGTCACTCAGCGCCACTCAGGGTGGTTGTATCACCCAGTCGCTGTATGACAAGGGCATGCTGGCGGACGAGTACAAAGACTCCCACGTACTGTTCATGTTCTCCACCGGTCCCGGTTACATCCATACCACCGATAAGGAAGTGAAGGTGCCGGATGACCTCAAGGGTCTGCGTATCCGTCGTCCCAGCGCCGTGGTCGGCAAGATTCTGACCGAGCTGGGTGCACAGCCCATCGGTATGCCGGCACCGGAAATCTATTCATCCATGCAGCGTGGCCTGCTGGATGGCGTCAGCCTGCCGTGGGAAGGCATGAAAACCTTCCGCCTCAATGAACTGTCCAATCAGCACACCCAGGTGCCTTTCTACTCGCTGGTGTTCGTCGCCACCATGAACAAGAAGACCTATGACCGTCTGCCCGACAACCTGAAAAAGGTGATTGATGAGCATTCTGGTCTGGCCTGGTCGAAGAAAGCCGGTGAAGTGTTTGATGCCGAAGACAAGGCCGGTCGCGCCGAAGCCAAGGGCAATATCGTTGAGATCAACGATCCGCTGAACGATCCCAGCTGGGGTGGTCCGCTGAGCGCGGCCATCAAGGACTATCTGGGTGATCTGAAAGCGAAGAACGGTCAGGCGGTGTATGACGAGGCGCTGGCACTGCGCAGCCAGTGCGCGATGTAACGACCTGAATACGTTCTGACACTGTCAGACGGACAGGCAGGGCCGCCTGGCCCTGCCCGCAGGTGATGCACTCTGCCGGGGCGGTTGTTGTGGGTGTCAGCCCGGAGCCCGGGTAGTCAAGCGGGAGATGAGGTTATGTTCAAGTTGTTGCAGCTGGCGAAAGGGATGTCGTGGCTGTGTCTGGGTTTTGCCGGAATTGCCCTGGTTGGATTGATGGGGGTTACCGTCGTCGATGTGATTACCCGCTGGCTGTACAAGCTCACCTCGGGTGGTTTTGGTTTCACCCTTGTCGGCAGCGTCGAGATGGTGAAGTACCTGCTGTATTTTGCCCTGCTGTCGGCTATGGCCGCGTCGGTGGAGCGCGGGCAGGTGGTGGTGGAGCTGTTCACTCAGGCGCTGCCGGCACGGGTCAAGGCGCTGATGGGCAGCTGCTATCTGATCGGTTTTACCATCCTCGGTGCGGCGCTGGCCTACGGCTCCTGGGAGGAAGGCTTCAATTCGCTGGAGTACGGCGAAGTGACGCAGGATCTGGCCCTGCCCATTGGTCCGGTGTATTTCGTCGCTGCCATCATGTTTGCGGTGATGGCCATTCGTACTCTGATTCATACCCTGGCCGGACTGGCAGGGGTCGAGACCGGGCAGGAGGAACAGCATGAGCTCTGAGATGATCGGCGGTATGAGCATGGGCATCCTGCTGCTCCTGCTGGTGTTGCGTGTACCCATTGCCCTCAGCATGCTGCTGGTGGGCTTTTTCGGTTTTGCTGCGGTGACCAGCATGGATGCAGCGATTTCCATGCTCAAGTCGGTGCCGCAGGAAGTGCTGGCCAACTATGACTACAGCGCGATTCCGATGTTTATCTTCATGGGCGTGCTGGCTTCTCACTCCGGTATGGCCAAGCAGCTGTTCAATGCGGCGCGCAGCATGTTCGGCGGCTGGCGTGGCGGTATGGCGCTGGCAGCAGTGAGTGCCTGTGGTGTGTTTTCCGCGATTTCCGGCTCTTCTCTGGCCACCGCCAGTACCATGAGCCGGGTTGCGCTGCCGGAGATGGAGCGCAGCGGTTATTCTCCCGGTCTGGCGGCCGGCACGCTGGCAGCCGGTGGCACGCTGGGGATCATGATCCCGCCCAGTATTGCCTTGCTGCTGTATGCCATCATCACCGAGCAGTCGGTCGGTGACATGTTCATGGCCGGTATCCTGCCGGGTCTGGCGGGTCTGCTGTTCTACATCATCACCGTTGCGGTGGTGGTCAAGTTCTGGCCGCATCTGGCGGGTGAAGCAGCATCCACCACCTGGGCGGAGAAGTTCAGGGCAGTACTCGGCATGGTGCCCTTTGCGCTGGTGTTCCTGATGATCATCGGCGGCATCTACGGCGGTATCTTCACGCCGACCGAGGCTGCCGCGGTCGGCGCCTTTATCACGCTGCTGTATGCCATCAGCCAGAATATCGGCTGGCAGGGTTTTATGCAGGCGGTGAAGGAAACCCTGATCCTTTCCAGCGTGATCTTCTTCATGCTGCTGGGTGCCACGGTGTTCGGCTACCTGATCTCGGCATCGCGGATTTCCTTCTCCATCGTCGACTATGTGGTCAGCCTGAACATGACCACGTTCGGCGTGATGGCCTGCATCCTGCTGATGTACTTCGTGCTGGGCTGCTTTATGGACTCCATTGCCATGCTGCTGCTGACCGTACCGGTGGTGTTCCCCATCGTGGTCGGCATGGGCATTGATCCGGTGTGGTTCGGGGTGGTGACGGTGCTGACGGTCGAGCTGGGGCTGATCACGCCGCCGGTGGGGATGAACGTCTTCGTCATTCAGGCCATGGCGCCGCACATTGCTATCAACAAGATATTCCGTGGGGTGACACCCTTCATCATCTCGGACTTTGTGCGCCTGGGTGTGCTGCTGGCGTTTCCGATCATGGCCACGGCCTTTCTGTAACTGACCGGCGCAGGTTCACAGGTGGTGAGCCTGCGCCACCAACCTGTTCATTCCCGTCCGTAGCGGGCGGGGGCGAATACCCGGAGTCTGCGTTCAGGTAACACCAACCGCTGTACTAACCGTCCGTCAAGCAACCGCAGTAACAACAACAATCAGAGGTGCTTATGTCATTGAATTCCCGCTCCGTCGTTGCATCACGTCCTGCCCGCGCCTGGAAACGCGCGGCTCTCGGGCTGGCGCTGGCCTGTGCCGCTGGCTCCGCCAGTGCCACCACCACCCTGCGCTTTGCCCATATCTGGCCAACCACCGCCGCCATTCACAAAGAGGTGTTTCAGGCCTGGGCGGACACCGTGGAGAAAGAGTCCAACGGTGAACTCAAGGTGCAGATCTTCCCGGCCCAGACCCTGACCAAATCCGACACCGCCTATCAGGGAGTGGTCAACGGTATCGCCGATATCACCGCCATTGTGCAGGGCTATACCGCCGGCCGCTTCCCGCTGTCACAGGTGGTGGAGCTGCCGGGGGTGTCGATGAGTGCCAGGCAGGGCAGCTGCATCACCCAGTCGCTGTATGACGAAGGCAAGATCGCCAGTGAATACGCCGACAGCCACGTGCTCTACCTGTTTGCTTCCGGCCCGGGTTATATCCATACCAGCGACAAGGTAGTGAAAACCCCGGAAGACCTGCAGGGCCTGCGTATCCGTCGTCCCACCGCAGTGGTGGGCAAGCTGCTGAGCGAGATGGGTGCACAGCCTGTCGGTCTGCCCGCGCCGGAAATTTATTCCTCCATGCAGCGCGGTCTGCTGGATGGGGTGGCCATCAACTGGGAAGGGCTGAAGACCTTCCGTGTCTCCGAGCTGTCCAACGAGCACACCGAAGTACCGTTTTACTCGCTGGTGTTTGTCACCACCATGAACAAGAAAACCTATGACCGTCTGCCGGACAACCTGAAGAAGGTGATTGATGACAACTCCGGCATGAAGTGGGCGATGAAGGCCGGAACGGTGTTTGCCGCGCAGGATGCCGAAGGCCGTGCCGAAGCCAGGGGCTCGATTCTCGAAGTGAAGGATCCGCTGGCCAGTGGCCCCTGGGCTGCGCCGCTGAAAAAGGCGACCGAGGGTTATCTGGATGAACTCAATGCCAGTGGCAAGAACGCCACCGAAGTCTACGACGAAGCCAAACGCCTGCAGGGTGAATGCGCTATCTGATAGCGGGTGTTGTGTGAGTAAAACGGCTCACTGGATGAGCCGTTTTGCTTTTCGCTGACCGCGTTAATGAATGTGGCGATGTTGTCCGTCGTCACTGGCAGCCCTTCCTCGGATACTTCTATACTGCATTGCACAAACCGAATTGAACCAGGCCAGCAGCCTGTCGTACTTGACCCGCGTTGAGTGCCCGGGGTGGCTGGCGGCTGGGCGCAGTGTGCTGCTGCGCCCGCATGACACAGGAGTGGCAGGATGGCATTGGCAGTGGATTTGAAAGGTAAGGTCGGGCTGGTACTAGGCATCGCCAACGAACAGAGCATCGCCTTTGGCTGTGCGCAGGCATTGCAGCAGGCCGGTGCGGCGCTGTGCGTCACCTATCTGAATGACAAGGCCCGGTCCCATGTTGAACCACTGGCGCAGCAGCTGCAGGCGGAGCTGCTGCTGCCCTGCGATGTGCGTCAGCCGGGGCAGCTGGAGGCGGTGTTTGCCGCCATGGCCGAACACTGGGGCAAGCTCGACTTTGTGGTGCACTCCATTGCCTGGTCGCCGCTGGATGAACTCCATGGGCGTCTGCTGGATTCCACTGCCGAGGGCTTTGCTCAGGCCATGGATGTGTCCTGCCATTCCTTTGTCCGCGCCGCCCGACTGGCCGAGCCACTGATGCAACAGGCCGGTGGCGGCACCTTGCTGACCATGAGCTATTACGGCGCCGACAAGGTGGTGGCGCACTACAACCTGATGGGGCCGGTCAAAGCCGCGCTGGAAAGTGCCAGCCGCTATCTGGCTGCAGAGCTGGGCAGCAGTGGCATTCGTGTCCATGCCCTGTCTCCCGGTCCGATGCCGACCCGCGCCGCCTCCGGCATCGAGCAGTTCGATCAGCTGCTGGACAAAGGCCGTCACTGCTCCCCCCTGCAGCGGCTCGGTACGCCCGAAGATGTGGGTCATCTGGCTGCATTTCTGGTCAGTGATCTGGGCGCCCACCTGACCGGCAGCACGCTGTTTGTCGATGCCGGGCTGAATATCATGTCCTGAGGTCGTGAACCTATGGCTGACGTCTGGCTGCCAGCTGGCGTAAGTAGTCCAGTCGCTCCTGCTGGCCAAGGGTGGTGATCTGCCCCGGGGTGCTGATCTGGCTGAAGGTCTCCGGCTTCAGTGCGCCACGGTCGAGGCTCTGTTCGGCAGCAGTGAGGCAATGCTCAGCCAGCTGCTGCTTGCCCCGCGCCAGCAGATTACCGATCACACTGAGGCGTGTCGGCATATCGGCAGGCAGCAGCAGGGTGTTGATCACGTGCTCTTTGGTGGCCTTGTCGGCCGCGGTAAATACCTGCTCGGGAATGGTCAGCAGACCATCAACCTGCTGCGGCAGACCGGGCAACCGACCGCTGGCATCCAGCAACCGCTTCAGGCCGGCCTGCTGCTGGGCCGGGTCATCACTGCTCATGTCGGCCCGGCACAGAAAGGTATGCAGCGCCATAACATTGCTCCGTCCGAGGCTGGAGACTCCCGGTAACCCCGACTGAATCAGCGGCGGCAGCAGTTCATCCAGCAGCTGGCGGTCCGGCCCCTGCTGCCAGCCTTCCGGTCCGCCCAGTTTGCGGGTGAAGTTACCCAGCAGATTGATCACCGAGACGATCTTGTTAAGGGTGAAGCCTGTCCGCTGATCTGTCTCCTGCTGCTGGCGTTGTGCCTGTATATCGGTCGCGGCGGCGGTACTGGCAGGCAGCTCCTGCCGGCCGATATGGTTCAGCGTCTGTGCCAGCGTTGTCGGTCGCTGGTCGTCCATCGGGTGCTGACGCAGGCCCTCGCGGACCAGCGCGTCGATCAGCTGCCGTGCTTGCGGCCAGCCCCACTGGCAGTGGGGTTGTTGCATCATCCTGCCCGCCAGATAGAAGGCTTCCGTCAGTTCGGCGTGGCTTTCCTGACCGATAAACAGGCGGTCGGCGCCGAGCCCGTTCAGGGGGGCTGAAGAGAGGGTGGTGTCGGCGTAACCAAAGCCGGCACGCGGATTGACGTAGTTGTTATCAATATAGGCCGCCATCCCAATGTCGATTTTGACCGTGCCGTGCTGATCCGTAAGCTGCAGGGTGTGGTAGTTCTGCTGGTCATGCAGCATGACGGCATAAGGCAGTGCCGGATCATGAGCATCGAACCGGGCGTGACCCGCGAGACCGTGGAAACAGGTGCGGCTGACAAAATCCAGATTCTGTCTGGCGTGATCGACCAGATCAAATTCATGCTCGCGCTGCCGGAGCATATGGGTCAGCAGCTGGGCTTCGTTGCCTGCCATCCAGTTCACATCGCGCTCGGCCAGCTGCAGGCTCTGCCTGGCCCGCTGGGCGGCCTGATCATTGACCGATACCAGTGCCACCGTACCGCCCATGGCCTTGCCGCAGCCGAGGTTGGCGTATTTTTGCAGGCTCTTACACAGGACCAGCCGCAGCTTGCCCTGTTGCAAGGGGCTGGCCAGTTGATGGAGCAGGCGGTCGACTTCGCCGCGTTGCTCCAGTGTGGTGTCCAGCATCACCACCATGGGCTTACTAAAGCGCGAGGCCGCGGCCAGTTTGCTGTTGATGGCGCCGACCAGCGATTCAACCGTGACCTCGGCACGATGGCCTGTCTGGCTGGGCACGCTGTTGTGCAGTGCAGCACTGAAGGCCCTGCCGCTCATTCTGGGCATATGCAGTCCGGCTTTCAGACTGCTTCTGGCACGGCTCAGCAGTGATGCCTGCTGCGGGTAGTCGCGGAGAGTAGTGGTTTCATAGTAGTCGGGGATTTTCTCCCCTGACGGTTTCAGCAGATCTTCCACCTTACTGGTGCCCACCAGCTTGCGGCACAGATTGAGGCCGGTCGACAGCGCCGCCATACCCGAGCTGAACAGTCGCACTTCGCTGTCCTGACGCAGCGAAGGTGGCAATAACTGATGGCCGGCGGTGCTGGCAGCTGCCTGATGGAAATCATGCAGCTCATAAGGGCGGCTGGCGCTCAGGCACACCTGCAGCTCCTCCATCAGGATGTTGTAGGCATTGATAAACTGGGCACTGTTGCGGCTGACCGCGGGCATGCTGTCAGCCACCGCATGCAACGCCTGCAGACCGCTGGCCAGCACTGGATTATGGCGGTGCTGCTGGTCCAGCCCTTTCTCCTGCAGCGTCGTCACCAGCGAGTCGATCAGGTCGGCTGCGGTGTTGGCCAGCGCTGACATGGCATGGCCGTCCGGGATCGCACGCAGCTTTGCCGTGACAGCATCGGCACCCCGGAGCCGCTGCAGCAAACTGAGATTATCAACGGCGGGGTCGTGAGCGACGGCCCCCGTCTCCGGGCCGCTGGTAGCGTACAGGGAGGGCGCACCACCAAAATGCTCGCAGTAGCTCTTACCATCCTCAATGGCCAGACCGTCTGCCAGATACAGGGCAAACAGCCCCGGCTGCAAGGGCTTGAGGTGCTGGTCCAGATAGGCTGCCGTAGTGGTGAAATGCTCAGGTGTCTTACCATCCCGGCACAGCTGCTTGAGGATCTGCTTGGCCGCATGGCGGCTGTTTATAAAGAGAACGTTGTCATCCTCCTGACCGCCTGCGGCATGATACAGCGCCAGGCAGCGGTCGAGCTGGGCGGTGGAAGGTTTGATCCTGACATAGTCGGTATCCAGCGGGTGGCGCAATGCTATCTTGCTGCTCTGGCGCAGGTCGGCGGTACGCGGTGGCTCTCCTTCCCTGGCGAAGTGCAGACCATACTGGCTGGCGATCTGTTCACCGCCCCGCATACTGGCCAGCTGCTGGCGGCGCAGATCGGTAAAGGAGATCCCGTGGGTCGATTGCTGCTGGGTACGCTGATACAGCCAGGATTGCGCCAGCAGGTGCTGCAGCTCCTGCTGCACGCCACTGCGGCTGCTGCGTTGCAGCGATGCCAGCCGGTCGGTCAGCCGTGCCTGCTGAGCGGTGGTTTCCGCACTGGATGCCGGTAACGACTGCGAACGCTGCAAGGTGGATGGCTGGTCCACTGCCGCCGGCAGCGATGTCTGCGGCAGTCCGGCATGAGTGACCCGTGTCATGGCGCCTCCTGAGACTTCAAGCATGCTACCTGAGTCGCTTTTCAGCGCGATTGGTTGCAGAGCGCGCTGACAGTGATGTCATTCCATGCAGCAGACTGAAGCAGCTGCTGACTGGCAAGGGCGCGGTGATGTCATCACTATGGACGAATTTGGACAGCAGTATGGATGCCGTTATGGATCACCCTGACCTCGCCAGCGCCTCTTCCGGCTTGCCTGACATTGTTGCCGGTCCGCTGTTGCGGCGCGCTGAAGCGGGCCGGCTGGTGTTCTGGCTGGTAAGCACCCGCCCACTGCAGTGGCAGCTGAAACTCAGCGTCGGTGGCGGCACGGAGCAGGCCGGGCAGCGCCCGGCCGGAACCTCTCAGGCCCTGCAGGTGGGGCAGCGCTGCTGGATTCACCTGCTGGATTTCCAACTGGCGCAGCCACTGCCTGATGATCAGCCGGTCAGCTATGACCTGCAGTATCAGCACCCTGATCAGCCTGGGGTGGGCTGGCTGGGGATCGGCCAGTGGGCGCCCGAGCTGTGTTATGACAATGAAGCGCTGCCGCGCATTGTGGTGCGTCAGCAGCTGACCCAGCTGTTGCATGGCTCCTGCCGTAAACCGCACTTCCCCGCTGGCGATGGTCTGGTGCGGGCCGACCAGTGGCTGGCCGAACATCGTCAGCAGAGTGATCACTGGCCCAGCCTGATGATGCTCTCCGGTGATCAGATTTATGCCGATGATGTGGCTGGCCCGATGCTGGTCGCCATTCATCAGGTGATGGCGCTGCTGGGGCTGTGGCCGGAACAGTTGCAGGGGGCCAGGGTCAGCACCAGCGCCGAACTGCTGGACAGCGAGCATTGTTACTACGACCGTCAGCACCTGCTGCCGGACACGGATCTGGCAGAAGAGGTCAGACGGCGTTTCTTTCGCGGTGTGCGCAAACCGATCTTTACCTCCGACTCGGCACACAACCACCTGATTACCTTTGCTGAAGTGGTGGCCATGTACTGTCTGGTCTGGTCACCGCTGCTGTGGCGTCATGTGCAGCTGACGTGCCCGGCGCGGCTGGCGACTGAGGCCCGGCAGTGCTTTGAGCGGGAGCGGGAGCATATCGAGGCCTTTGCTGGTGGGCTGACCGCAGTGAGGCGAGTCCTTGCTCACCTGCCAACCTATATGATCTTTGATGATCACGATGTCACCGATGACTGGAATCTGAATGCCGAGTGGGAAGAAGCCGCTTATGGCAATGCCTTTTCCCGCCGCATCATTGGCAATGCCCTGCTGGGTTATCTGCTGTGTCAGGGCTGGGGTAACCAGCCTGAACGTTTTGCCGCCGTGATGCCGGAATTACAGCAGTGGCTGCTGCATGCGCAGCAGGGTGAGGCCGCGCAACGTCATGATGAACTGATCACACATGTGCTCGGCAGTCGTTACTGGCACTACGCGCTGGCCACCGAACCGGCACTGGTGGTGCTGGATACCCGCACCCAGCGCTGGCGCTCCGAGCGCAGTCTGGCCCGGCCGTCAGGGCTGATGGACTGGGAGGCGCTGGTGGAGCTGCAACAGACGCTGATGGACCGTCAGGCGGTCGTGCTGGTGTCTCCGGCACCGGTATTCGGGGTCAAGCTGATCGAGGCGATACAGCGGTTGTTCACCTGGTTCGGCAAACCGCTGATGGTGGACGCCGAGAACTGGATGGCCCATCCGGGAGCGGCGAACGTGATGCTGAATATCTTCCGTCATCCGCGCACCCCGCAGCATTTCGTCATCCTGTCCGGTGATGTGCATTACTCCTTTGTCTACGACATTCATCTGCGTTTTCGCCGGCAGGGGCCGACAATCTGGCAAATCACCAGCAGCGGTCTGAAGAATGAGTTCCCTCACCGTCTGCTGGATAGCTTCGACCGACTTAATCGCTGGCTGTATGCCCCCTGGTCGCCGCTGAACTGGCTGACCAAACGGCGGCGGATGCGGGTTCATCCCCGTCGGCCACAGCAGGCTTCACGCGGGGAGCGGCTGATCAATGGGGCGGGGATGGGGTATGTGCGGCTGGACCCGGCCGGTGAGCCGCTGGAAGTGGTACAGCTGATGGTGGACGGACGCAAACTGGCCTTTGAAGTGCACGAAGGGGAAGAGGAGCACTGGGCCTGATCAGCGTCGTTTGGTGCTGAGCCGTAAAGAAAAAAGGACCCGCAAAGGTCCTTGAAAGGGGCTGCACCTGCCCGTCCAGACACGACAGGGCCTGTCAGACAGGCGCCAGGGCAGGAGCAGCGGTTGGCATCGTAAGGGTAACGTTGCACAACTCGGTAGCGGCCAGCAGCAGGCTGTGCGGCTGACCTTCAGATGTCACTCAGTAATCGAAGAACACCGTGGCGTTGTCGCCCTGCATACGGATATCAAAGCGATAACGCACGCCATAGGGGCTGTCGACACGTTTGGCCACCAGTGTATGGCGACGACCTTCCGGCACCTGACTGAGGATCGGGTCCTGGGCGTTGGCCGCCGCTTCATCCTCGAAATACAGACGGGTGTAGGAGTGAATCAGCAGGCCGCGCATCAGTACGATGACGTTGATAAAAGGCGCGTGGCCTTCTTCGATGCTGCCGGGTTTGATGGTCTCAAACTGGAAGTGGTTACCGGGCAGGGTGCCGGTGCCCATGCGGCCGAAACCCTTGAATTCTGGGTCCAGGGCACGTTCTTCACGCTGATCGGCCGGGTGGGCGAAGCGACCACTGCTGTTGGCCTGCCAGATTTCGATCATGGCGTCATCAACAGTATTACCGGCCCCGTCAAACACCTGCCCCACGATTTCAATGGCAGCGCCCTGCGTCTTGTCGCTGGCCAGCTTGCCGGAGGTAATGGGGGGCAGAGGGTAGCCGTACTGACGCGGAGTCAGGCCGTAGGCGAAGTACGGGCCAACGGTCTGGCTTGGGGTTTCCTTGAGCTTCTTGTCAGCCATGATCAGCCCTCCAGCGGGGTGGCGTTGGGGCCACGCAGGACGATATCGAAGATGTAACCCAGAGCGAAGTTTTCCTCGGTGACATCAATGGAGAAGGTGCTTACCAGACGGCTGCGTGCGGCCTCGGGAATGCCCTTGTAAATCGGGTCGAGGTCGAGCAGGGGGTCGCCGGGGAAATACATCTGGGTGACCAGACGGGTGCGAATGGTCGGCCCGAACAGTGAAAAGTGAATATGGTTCGGACGCCAGGCATTGGGGTGGTTGCCCCAGGGATAAGCACCGGGCTTGATGGTGTAGAACTTGTAACGCCCTTCGCTGTCGGTGACACAGCGGCCTGAACCCTGGAAGTTGGGGTCCAGCGGTGCATCGTGCTGATCACGCTTGTGGACATAGCGACCGGCAGCATTGGCCTGCCAGACTTCGATCAGGGTGTTGGGGACCGGATTGCCATGTTCGTCCAGTACGCGACCGGTAACGATGATGCGTTCGCCCAGCGGCTCGCCATTGACCTGACCGTTCCTGGTCAGATCGCTGTCCAGCGGGCCAACGTGTTCGGCACCGAATACCGGGCCGGTATCTTCGGCCAGTGTGGTGCTCACTTCTACCAGAGCCTGATCCACGCCGCGCAGACGGGTGGACTTGTAACCTTCATCGATGTAGCCGGGATGGCTGCTCCAGTCGCGCTGGCCGTAGGCGGCCTTGTAATCACGGGCGCTCATAGGAATCTCCTGAATGCTTGTTCTTGTCGTCAGGCAGTAATAACGCTTCGCTGCCTATACAGGATTGTTCGCCAGGCTGGCATAGGCCTCTTTGGCGATCTTGATCGCGGTGTTGGCGGCAGGTACGCCGGCGTACAGGCCGACCTGCAGTAACACTTCCTTCACTTCTTCCACGGTGGCACCGGTGTTCATGGTGGCGCGGATGTGCATCGCCAGTTCATCGTGATGGCCGAGAGCGGCCATCAGGGCGATGGTGATCAGGCTGCGATCACGTTTGCTCAGGCCATCGCGGCTCCAGACGCTGCCCCAAGCGGCTTCAGTGATAAAGCGCTGAAAGTCTTTATCAAAGTCGGTGATATTGGCGCTGGCACGATCAACGTGCTTGTCACCCAATACCGAGCGGCGCACTTGCATGCCGCTTTCATAACGTTCATCAGACAAGGCCGTTCTCCTTGAAGAAGGTGGCGATATGGCCTGCCAGCGCTTCAGGCTGTTCCGCACAGGGAATGTGAGCGGCATCAGGCAGGGTGACAAAGCGGGATCCCTTGATCAGTTGCGCCATGGATTCCACCAGCGCAGGCGGTGTCGAACCGTCTTCCTCGCCGACCACGCACAGGGTAGGCAGGGTCAGCTGACTGGTTGATGCGGTCAGATCATTGTCACGCAGCGCCGCGCAGGTGCCGACGTAACCTTCGACCGGTGAGTTGATCAGCATGTTTTTCCACAGCTGCAGTTCATCCTGATGGTTAGCGTGGTAATCCCGGGCGAACCACACCTTCATGATGTTGTCGGCGATGCTGGCAAGGCCCTGTTCCCTGACCAGACTGATGCGGGTGTTCCAGCCGTCTTCGGTGCCGATCTTGTGCGCGGTATCACACAGTACCAGCGCTTTGACCAGATCAGACCGCTGGGCGGCGACACCCTGAGCGATCACGCCGCCGACGGATAGTCCGCACAGCAGCACCTGCTTCAGTTGCAGGCTGTCGAGCAGCATGACGAGGTCGTCGATATGACGCTGCATGCTGTAGGGCGCTGGCGTGGACGTAGACAGGCCGTGGCCGCGCTTGTCGTAGCGCAGGAAACGAATACCGGGGATGGCGGCGCTCAGGTAAGGCAACAGCGGATTCCAGACGCGGAAGTCAGTTCCCAGGGAGTTGGCAAATACCATGATCGGGCCACTGGCATCCTGGCTGGTGGATTCCAGGCTGTAGTGGATGCGGCAACCGTCGATATTCAACACGTTCATCAATCAGATCTCCTGTCAGGATAAAGACAGGCGTAAGCACGAAGGCTTCGCCGTGGGTGTTTGTCTTTATCCTTATATCAGCGAATGGTTTAA
Source organism: Pokkaliibacter sp. MBI-7 (assembly GCF_029846635.1). NCBI lineage: Bacteria > Pseudomonadati > Pseudomonadota > Gammaproteobacteria > Oceanospirillales > Balneatrichaceae > Pokkaliibacter > Pokkaliibacter sp. MBI-7. The sequence goes on from NZ_JARVTG010000001.1 coordinate 3,004,809, forward strand.
AAATACTCTCCATTTTCTGCATGTAAAATGAGGTTTTGGCTGTTTTATATATCGAAAACGGAATGAATACGTTTGAGTTGCTGCAATAGTGAGCAGCCATCAGGGGGCAAGACGCAGTGTTGCCGCAGGCGTCAGGTGCAGGGCTCTGGTTGCAGGGGGAGTACGACAGGGAAAGAAAGGGAGAGGCGGGGTGGGCCGCAGGAGGCGGCTCACCGGCAGTACCGTTCAGCGATCTCTGGCAACGATATTTTTGCTCAGGGTCTTCAGCTCGGCGCTGGTGTACAGGTCAAGACACTTTTTGGTTTTGAACTGGCCCTGTACCGGGCCGCTGTAGCTGCGACGCAGGTACTTGTCCACCATGGCGTCGAGCTTCTGCATGGATTCCGCGCTGGCCTTGCTGTGCTCCAGCGCAATGCTGGCGGTGATGGAGGCATCGCGGCCGGCAGCGGTTTCCGTACCGTAGGCCTTGGCCAGACAATGGCTCAAAGCCCAGTTGCGTAACTTGTCCTGCGCTGAGTACTGAGTGCCGGTGTCGGCCTGAGCTTGCGAAAGCCACAGGCCCGACAGGGCGAAGGCGGAAAGTGACAGGCTGAGGGCAAGGCTGGCAGATGTTCGTCCCATGGGCTCCACTCGTAGATTAGCGTCGTGCAATGATCCACACAGCATGCACGATACCGGGGATATAGCCCAGCAGCGTCAGCAGAATGTTGAGCCAGAACGCGCCGCCAAAACCGACTTGCAGAAAAACACCCAGCGGTGGCAGCAGAATGGCGAAGATGATGCGAATCAGATCCATGACAAAGCTCCTGTAGCGGCGAAGGGGGGTATCTCTGTGTTTGGTTGCCATGAGGTGCGCAGGCAAGTCATAGTGACGGGATCGAAACAGGCTGTTCAGGCCTGGATACCTTCTGCAACCTGACGGATACAGTCGATCAGCATTTCCAGCGAGGCACTGGCCTGCAGGTCGGTACGGGTCGTGATACCCACCGGCCCCATGGTGTCACGGGTATCCATATCCAGTTCGATCAGGATGCCCTCTTCAATATCCTTGGCCACCACGCCGTGGGAAATGATCCAGATAGCATCGGAGTGGCGCACATAGTCGCGGCCAAACTCGGTGGAAATGGTTTCAATGCGATCCGGTAAATGGCCGATGCCATGGGTGATCAGCAGTTTGTCTACCGTACTGCGGATGATGGAGTCATCCGAGGGCAGTAGCACGGTGAAGTCCTGGATACGGTCCAGACGGGTGATATGGTCCTGTTGCAGCGGATGGCCGGGGCGGGTCACCAGGGCCACCCGTTCGGAATACAGATGACTGAAGCTGAGGCCGGTCATCTGCTCGGGGGCGGCCAGCCGGCCAACGACCACATCCAGCTCACCCAGGCGCAGTTGCTCAAGCAGCAGGGCATTGGGACCGGTCTGGACGCTGACGGTAGCATCAGCCCCGCTGGCTTTGAACTTGCGTACCGTGTCGGGCATGATGCGCGCCGATACCGTGGGCAGGGCGCCGATGCGCAGCAGCGTGTCACCACGGCGGGCCTGCAGGATGCTGTCGACGCCTTCACGCAGGGCCGCCACACTGGCGCCGGCATGACGCAGGAAGACTTCACCGAAAGCGGTCAGGCTGACACCTTTCTTACTGCGCTCGAATAACTGCACACCCAGCATGTCTTCCAGTTCTGCCAGCTTCTTGGAGACGGCAGGCTGGGTCAGGGCCAGCACCTGCGCGGCTTTACCGACACTGCCCTGACGTGCCACTTCGAGGAAGCACTGCAGATGGCGAAACTTGATACGGTTATCCAGGGCTGACATCGATGACTCCGGTCAGGAAGACTTTGGGGGCGAGTGTAGGAGCCAGTCGGTGACAGAACAAGTAGCAGGCTGAGTTTGAGCCGGCGGGTTTGAGAGGAATAATGATGAATGACCGTGAGCTGTTTTTGCCGCTGTTACGTCAGGTCATGGTCGAAGATGCGGCCCATGATCTGGCTCATATTGAACGGGTGGTAGCCAATGCGCGCCGGCTGGCCAGTACGGAAGGGGCCGAGCTGGCGATCGTATTGCCTGCCGCCTGGCTGCATGACTGCGTCAATGTGGCCAAGGATTCACCGCTGCGCAGTCAGGGTTCACGCCTGAGTGCTGATCAGGCGGTAGTGCTGTTGGAGCAGATTGATTACCCCGCCCGCTGGCTGGAGGCGATTCATCACGCCATCTGTGCTCACAGTTTCAGCGCGGCCATCACGCCGCGTACGCTGGAAGCGGCAGTAGTGCAGGACGCGGATCGTCTGGATGCTCTGGGGGCTATCGGCATCGCCAGAACATTTATCGTGGGTGGCCAGCTGCAGCGGACGCTGTACAGCCTGGATGACCCATTTTGTACTGAACGTGAGCCCGATGATCTTTACTTTGGTCTGGATCATTTCTATACCAAGCTGCTCAGACTGGAGCAGTCTTTCATTACGGCGGCCGGGCGCGCAGAAGCAGCAGAGCGAACGCAGTTTATGTGGTGCTATCTGTCGCAGTTACAACAGGAGATTGTATAAACAAAGGCACCAGACCTATGCCGCTGGCAAATAAAGGGTGCAATTGCGGGGAAAGAGGCATACTGTGTCGGCCGGATTGCACACTTTTTAGTCACTCTTCAGGTTCGTTGCAGTAATAACGGTCTTGTACCTGGCTCCTCAGTGGATATTGCCGGGCAGATGCTGCCTTGTTTGTGGCATTTCAGGCTGTCAGCCTTCCTTCCCCTCTGCCTCTGGCAGCTTTGAACAGGTTATTTGTGCGCTTGGTAACCTGATTGATGACTTCGCGAACAACGCATGCATCCACTAAGAGTAATACTCAATGAATCTCTATGTCGGCAATCTTCCTTACACTGTCACTGAAGCCGATTTGCGCGACGCATTTTCTGCTTTCGGTACGGTCGAGAGCATTTCTCTGGTAACTGATAAGTTTACTGGTGAGTCTAAAGGCTTTGGCTTTGTTGAAATGCCCAGTAACTCCGAAGCTGACAAGGCGATCAAAGCACTGAATGAAAAGCCGTTGAAAGGCCGTAACATCAAGGTCAATCAGGCGCAGCCACGTGGTGATCGTCCACAGCGTCGTCCACGCTACTGATCAATCGGTAGTGAGACAGGTAAACAACAACGGGAAGCAGTGCTTCCCGTTGTTGTTTGCGTTGCCTGTGCACTGAAGATGCCAGGCAGCAGAGAGTCTGTGGCATTAGCGGGTGCTGACGGCATTGATGATCTGTCGTGCACCGCTGGTCAGTGCGGTCTCTTCGCCTGCTGGGAGCGGACCGGTGAGTGTCAACAGCGTCTCAGCCACGCAGGCTGATGATGTCCCAGCCGCGCTCGGTGGCGACCTGTTTCAGTACGTCGTCCGGATCGACGGCGACGGGCTGTGAAGCCAGCTCCAGCAAGGGCAGATCATTGTGGGAGTCACTGTAGAAGTAGCTGCCTTCAAGACTGAGTTCGGGGTGTTGCCTGAGCCACTCCTGCAGCCGCGTCACCTTGCCTTCGCGATAGCTGGGGACGCCGATGGGACGACCGGTATAACGGTTGTCGATAATTTCGGCTTCACAGGCGATCAGATCGTCCACGCCCAGATATTCAGCAATGGGGGCGGTGATAAAGCGGTTGGTTGCGGTGATGATCAGCAGGTAGTGATTCTGCTGACGGTGCCATTGCAATAACTGATGGGCCTTGGGTTGCAGCAGTGGCAGCACTTTCTGGGCAAAGTAGTCACGATGCAGTGAATCCAGCTCTGCCATGCTGAAGCGGCTCAATGGTGCCAGTGAGTGGCTGAGGTGGGCATGGATGTCCAGCGTGCCGGCCATGTAATCCTGATAGAAAGCACTGACCTGGGCCTTGTAGGCATCGCCGTCCACCAGGCCGGATTCTGCCAGAAAATCGGCCCAGACCTGATCGCTGTCACCGCCAATCAGGGTATGGTCAAGGTCAAAAATGGCCAGTCTCAAGGTCGTTTCTCCCGGTTTTTGCATACCCCGTTACAAGGCGGGGCTAAGCTGCTGTTTCCAAAAAGTTTTGTATTTGCACCAGCCCTTGGTGAATCTGGGCAGTTGTGGAAGAATAAGGCTAATTCAAAGTTATGACAGGGTGATTCCGTGATCGACGAAGACGGATTCCGGCCCAATGTGGGCATCATCCTGGCGAATGGACAAGGGCAGGTACTCTGGGCAAGGCGCATCGGACAAGATGCGTGGCAGTTTCCTCAAGGTGGTATCAAAGAATGCGAAACCCCTGAGCAGGCGCTATTTCGTGAACTCAAGGAAGAGGTGGGGTTAAACCCGGAACACGTCGAGATTCTTGCCTGTACCCGTGGCTGGTTACGTTACCGTTTGCCCAAGCGCATGGTACGTTACCACAGCCAGCCTGTCTGCATCGGTCAGAAACAGAAATGGTTTTTGCTGCGTCTGCTGGCTGAAGACGAGCGGGTGTGTATTGATGCGGGTCCGTCGCCGGAATTTGACCACTGGCGCTGGGTAAGTTACTGGTATCCGCTGGGCCAGGTTGTATCGTTCAAGCGTGAGGTCTATCGCCGCGCCATGCGGGAGTTATCCACACGCCATATGCGTCTTTGCTATGGACGCGACATGGGGTAGTTACATAAGGGTAAACAGATGGCTCGCAGCACTGCTGGCCGGGCCAACTTTGAGGGAGCGGCATCATGCCTAAACTGGAGACGTTACGCAAGATAGTGCAGGAGGTGGACAGCGCCGAGACGCTGGACGACGCTCTGGTGCTTATTGTGAAACGTATCCGCAGTGCCATGAGCACGCATGTCTGCTCCGTTTACCTGTTTGACAAGGATCTGCAGGCCTTCGTACTGATGGCCACCGAGGGCTTGCATCAGAAGTCAGTCGGACAGGTCAGCATCCCTCTGCATGAAGGTCTGGTGGGTCTGGTTGGCCAGCGGGCAGAGCCCCTCAACCTGGATGACGCCGCCCAGCATCCCCAATTCCGCTATTTCGAAGAAACCGGTGAAGAACGCTTCAAGTCCTTCCTCGGTGTACCCATCATTCATCAGCGCCGGGTACTCGGTGTGCTGATCGTCCAGCAGCGTGAGCAACGCAAGTTCGATGAAGGCGATGAAGCCTTTCTGGTAACCATGTCGGCCCAGCTGGCGGGCATCATTGCCCACGCTGAAGCCACCGTTGGTATCTACTCCTCTACCAATCAGACGGAAACCGTCGGTTCGGAAAGCAAGTACGACGGTATTGCCGCTTCTCCCGGTGTGGCTATCGGGGTGGGTGTGGTGATGGCGCCTCCGGCCGATCTCACTACGGTGCCGCAGAAGACGATCAGTGAAGACAGGATTGCACTGGAAATCGAACGCTTTCAGGCGGCCCTGAAGCAGGTCCGGCGTGATATCCGGGCGGTAGGCCGGACGCTGTCGAAACGCCTGCGCAAAGATGAAGCTGCGCTGTTCGACGTCTATCTGCGTATGCTCGATGACAATGCCCTGCCCGGTGAAGTCATCAGCCTGATTGAAGAAGGGCAGTGGGCGCAGGGCGCACTTTGCGCCGTGGCGATGGAACATATTCGCCAGTTTTCCCTGATGGATGACCCTTACTTGCGTGAGCGGGCCACGGACATTCGTGACCTCGGCCGCCGGGTGTTGTCCTACCTGCAGGAAGAAGCCAGTGCTGAGCCCAAACAGTTTCCGCCGCACACGATTCTGATCGCCGAAGAAGTGACCCCTGCCATGCTGGGGGAAGTGCCACCGGAATCGCTGGTGGGGCTGGTATCCGTATTAGGTTCATCCAACTCCCATGCGGCCATTCTGGCGCGCTCCATGGGGATTCCCACCCTGATGGGGGCCGTCGATCTGCCGATGACCCAGCTGGAGGGGCAGGATCTGGTACTGGATGGCTACATGGGGCGGGTCTTCGTCAATGCATCCAGAGACCTTCGTCATTACTACGAGCTGATTATCGCTGAGGAGCGGCAATTGGTAGTGGGACTGGAGGCGATCCGCGATCTGCCGGCGGAGACGCTTGATGGGCGCAGCATTCCCCTGTGGGTGAATACTGCCATGGGCGCAGATGTTAACCGCTCGCTGGAGCGGGGTGCTGAAGGTATCGGTCTGTACCGTACCGAAGTGCCTTTCATGATTCGCGAATCTTTCCCCACTGAAGCCGAACAGGTACAGAGTTACCGGGTGCAGCTGGAGTCCTTTGCGCCGCGCTCCGTGACGATGCGTACGCTGGATATCGGCGGGGACAAGGCGCTTCCGTACTTCCCCATTGAGGAAGATAACCCCTTCCTTGGCTGGCGTGGTATCCGGGTGACGCTGGATCATCCCGAGATTTTCAAGGTGCAGGTGCGCGCCATGCTGAAAGCCAGTATCGGCCTCGACAACCTGCGTATCATGCTGCCGATGGTGTCCTATGTCGGTGAAGTCATCGAAGCCAAACGCCTGATCAACGATGCGCTCAACGAGCTGCGTGATGAAGGCCTGCCGATTGCGCGCCCTGCTCTCGGCGTGATGATCGAAGTGCCTGCCGCGGTATATCAGGCGCGGGATATTGCCCGTCATGTCGACTTTCTGTCGGTGGGCAGTAACGACCTGACGCAGTATCTGCTGGCGGTGGATCGCAATAATCCGCGGGTTGCCGGACTTTACCATTGCTATCATCCGGCGGTGCTGCAGGCGCTGCGCTCTGTGGTTGAGGATGGGCATAAGGAAGGCGTGCAGGTCAGTATCTGTGGCGAAATGGCAGGCGACCCTGGCGGTGCCGTGCTATTGATGGCCATGGGCTACGATGTGCTGTCCATGAGCCCGATCCATCTGCCCAAGGTCAAGGCGGCAATCCGCGCGGTGAAGTATGCCGAAGCCTGCGCCATGCTAGATAACGTCATGCAGCTGCTCGATCCCAAAGCGGTGGAGGAGGCTATCTATACCCTGTTGTATGATGCTGGCGTCGGCCGGCTGGGTAACCGCCGGAACATTGAGGCGGGCTAAACCTCATCCTGTGACAGACTGATGTGATTCTGAAGGCCGCTAATGCGGCCTTCCGTGTTTATTGCTCAGGGGCTGAGGTTTCGTTCTGGGGCGGGCGGGATTGCAGCGGCAGACGCAGACGCAGGCTGAACCCCTTCTGTTGCGGGCCAAATACGCCAAAGACCAGCTGTGCCTGCAGTTGCTGCACCAGCTCATTGATCATCAGACTGCGGATCGGATTGCTGCCGCTATCGGCAGTCATGCTCTGCCACTGGTGGGTTGCATCGCCTTCGGCATCTTCCAGCTCGATCTGGATATCTTCTTCCTCCTGGCGTGTGCGTATGCGCAGCCGGCCGTTGCCCTGCAGCGACTCTTCCGCCTGAATCAGCAGATGGATCATCAGCTGGCTCAGCTGCAGAACGTTGCCCTGATACGGCGGCAATTCGGCAAAATCCTGCTGAATCAGAATGCGCTCACTGATCTCGGTGCGCAGCACTTCCAGCACACTGGTGATCAGGCCATTGATCTCCATGGGGATATGCCCCCCCTGTTCTGCTTCGGCCAGATGCTGCAGCTCCTTGACGGTTTTTTCTACCTGATTGAGACCTGCCAGCGTCGTAGTCAGATGCTGATCCAGCATATTCATCTCGGTATTACAGACCTGACTGAGTTCCGGCAGTAGCGGTGAATCAGGCTGCTCGACGCTGATACGCTGATAGATGTTGTCCAGCTTCTGCATGGTCTGCTGACCATTGCTTTGCAGCTGCTGCAATTGATACAGGGCAAAGGCCAGCGGTGCGTGAATTTCGCTGATTACGCCGGAGGTGACCTGCCCCAGCGCCACCAGTTTTTCCTGTTGCAGCAGCTGTGCCTGGGCCTGCTGCCAGTGCTGAATCAGCTGCTGCTGGCTGCGTCGTTCTTCTTCCAGCGCCGCGGCAGTGCTTTGCAGCTGCAGGTTGGCATCCTGCAGCGCCTGGGTCCGTTCATTGACGCGCAGCTCCAGCTCGCTATTGAGCTGTTCCATCTTGCGCAGGAATTCGGATTTGATCTGTGATGAGGCCAGTGCCTGATCGCGGGCTTCCGCCAGCGTCATTTCCAGTGTCTTCTGTTCACTGATATCACGGATGACCACCACGTAGAGCGCGGGCTGCGAGTTGGCCACCTTGTTGATCTGCAGCATGACCGGGAAGCTGGAACCATCAGGGCGTAATCCCTGCAGTTCCTTGGGAACGTTGCCGGTGGGCAGCCAGTGGTCAGGCGGCGTGTTGAGGGCATTGAAGTACTGGGTCAGCGGTTGCTGCCGCAGCTGCTCCCAGTTGCTGCGCAACAGTTGGCAGCCAGCCGGGTTGCTTTGCTGGATGCGCCATTGCTGGTCAACCAGCATCAGGCTGTCGGCCACGCTGTAGACGATGGCCTGATTCTTGGCGGCGGTCAGGCGCAGTTCCTGTTCGGCTTCGCTGCGTTGCTGAATCTCGCTCTGCAGGCGCTTGTTGACGTCGAGGGTCTTGTCGTTCAGTGCTTCCGCATGGCGCAGGGATTTATGTAACCGTGACATGCTGTACCACAACAGCCCCAGCGCCAGCACGCTGAACAGGGTCTGCACGAAGGTCAGTGACCAGAAGAAGCTGGGCCCTGTGCCGGTGCTGATATTGCGGGTCACGCTCATCACACCGCGCACATCGCCGGCTTTCCAGTCGCGCTTGGGCGTGCCGGGATAGGAGTTATGGCAGGCCACGCAGCTGGGGGAGAGAATGTCGGCACGGGCGTAGCGCAGGGTCAGCTGATCGTTCTTGTCGTCAAACTGATAGAACGGTTCAAAGGAGTTGGAGTGCAGTGCCCTTAACGCATCATTCTCGAAGGTATCCTGAGGGCCGCCGGACTTGTTCCACGGGAAAGGCAGCTCGCTGAACAGACGAATCCGCAGGCCGGTATTTTCGGCCATAAGGTTGCGGGCAAAGTCCATGGTGAAGGAGGTGGGCAGCGGCAGCATGTCATTGTGGAAGGCATAGTCATGGCCGACCCGCATTCCGGCATCTTTCGCTTTGGGAACAATCTCCCGCGAGTAGAACGCACGAATCTGCATCATCAGTTGCAGGTATTCATCGGCCTGCTGAATGGCCTCCTGCTCCAGATGATTGCGGTTCTGTTCGTAACTCCACCAGCTGATCGACAGGCTGGCGACGATCAGGACCACAATAAAGGCCGAGAACCAGGTACTGGAAAAGTGGCTGGCAGACGGTGCCCCTGACTCCTTGGTTGTCACTGCTTGGTTCCCGATAGCAAGGGGCAGCCCCTGATCTGTCGTGAAAGTTCACTGTAGATCAGGGGCTGCCCGAAAAATGAGTATGGGGCTCGATGAGGCAAGCGACTGTCGATCAGGAGCGGTGATCGACCTCCAGACTGACCGGCTGCTTGATAGGTAGCCACAGCGTAAAGCAGGTTCCCTTGCCCTTGACACTGGTCACATCGATGCGCCCGTGATGTTTTTCCATAATATTGTAACTCATGGCCAGACCCAAGCCCGTGCCCTTGCCAACCGGCTTGGTGGTGAAGAAGGGGTTGAAGATCTGGCCCATATGCTTCTCATCGATGCCGCTACCGGTGTCTTCCACCTGAATGTAGACCTGATCATCTTTCTGGCCGGTACGCACGGTGACCTTGCCAAACTGTTCGATGGCCTGGGCGGCATTGACCAGCAGGTTGAGCAGCACCTGATTGATCTGTGAAGGAATGCACTCCACGGCAGGCAGATTGCCGTACTCGCGGATGACTTCGGCTTTGTACTTGAGTTCGTTGTGGGCGATGTTGAGGGTGCTTTCCAGACCTTTGTGCAGGTCGGCCCAGGCCCAGTCAGTGTCGCCGCCGTGTGAGAACTCACGCAGATCTTCAATGATCTTCTTCACCCGTCGTGTGCCTTCGCGCGACTCTTCCACCAGAGCCTGCAGGTCATTGATAAGGAAGTCGTAGTCCAGCTGGATCTTGAGTTCGTCAAGTGACTGACGGGCCGGGTCGCTGGTCGGCATCAGTGCACGTTCATAGGCCTGATTGAGGCTGAGCAGGTCGCCGACGTAATCTCCCATGGCTTCGATATTGGCAGAGATGTAAGCCATCGGATTGTTGATCTCATGGGCCACACCGGCCGCCAGCTGACCAATGGAGGCCATTTTTTCTGACTGTACCAGCTGCGCCTGTGTCTGCTTCAGCTCATCAATCAGTTGCGCCTTGGCAGTATTTTCCTGATTGAGCTGGTGATTGAGATCCTGCAGCTCCTGCGTCCGCGAGGTCACCCGTGCCTCCAGCTCCTGATTGAGGCTTTCCAGATTGGTCTTGGCTTCTTCCAGCGCCTGGGTGTATTGCCCCAGTGCCTTGCCCATTTGAATCAAACCGGTAGCTGTTTCCTGTGCCTCGCGTACTTCAAAGGGTTCCAGATTCTGGTAGTAGTCGCCTTCCCCGATCCGTTTCATGGTGGCCGACAGTGCCTGCAGGGGCATGGCGACCGACTGGCTGAGGGTGAATGCTTTCCGGTAGAGATAGATAAAGAAACACAGATAGAACAGCACCAGAGCACCAATCATCAGATAGCCGATGCGGTTGAAGCGGGCGTTGAGGGCCATGGCATCGGTGTAGATTTTGTCATCGTCGACCAGCAGCAACAGCGTCCAGTTGGTGCCGGCAATGGTATGCCAGCTGACCAGCATCAGATCATTGTTGAGATTCAGTTCGGTCATGCCGCTGTCGGCCTGTTGCATTGCCCGACTGAGTGTCTGAGTATCGGCGCGTTTGTTGAGGTTGAACTCATCGGGCTTGAAGGTGTCCTGCCGGATAGCATCGGCGTACGACTGATTGGTCAGCTCTTTCAGGCCCCAGGCTTCTTCGCCTTCCGGCGGCAGGGCCATGATGGTGCCGCTCTTGTCCACCAGAATGCCGTAGCCCTGCCAGGGCACATCCAGATGGAGCACCTGCGTGATCAGCTGTGCCAGTGTGATGTCCAGCCCCACCACCGCCTCCGGGCCGCTGGCCGGATCAGCGCCGGGCAGGTAAACCGGTGCAATGCAGGAGGTCATCCAGCCCTGTCCGGCCGGATCGATGTAAACATCCGTCCAGACCGGCCCTTTACCGGGGTTGTGCTTGATGTCGGCATCGTAGAAGAAGTTGAACTCGGTGATTTTCATGTCATGGGGATACTGGTCGATGACATCGAAATAAGGATAAATGCGATTCATCGAGTCCTGGGTATTGATGTAGGCCTGCGTAACGAGAGGCTGGGCATCGACCATATCGCGCATCACCCCGTCGAGCTGACCCAGTTGCAGCGCCTTGTCACGCTGTGTCTGACCAATGGTGTTGATGTTGGAATAGAACAGTGCGGCCCGCCCCGGCAGATCGTGGGTGGTGTGCAGTACACCGTCGGTGACTGAATAGCGCTGCTGCTCGTCGCTGCTGGCCTGATACGGGGTCTGGTAAGCCACCTCGGTCTGCCGCTGCAGCAGCCGGGTCATATGTGCCACGCTGTCGAGCTGATCGGAAATGCGCCCTGCCTCCAGATTAGCCACGCCTTGCAGCTGGTCTTTGGCCAGCCGCTGCATGGTCTGAATGTTCTCGTCGCGGATGATGGCATTGGTCAGCAAGTAGGCTACCACCAGTGCCAGTTCGATCAGAATGATCGGCAGCAGGGCGCTGCGCAGATAGGAGCGCCACACCAGACTGAAGAAGGACTGTGAGCGGGGTGTAGTCATGACTGTGATCCAATAGGCATGCAACAGACAATCTGCCTGACCACCATAGAAAACTGCTGGATGACATGGAGGCGGGTGTGGCAGAGCACATTTCTACCTGACGTGAGTGAAATAACGGCAGGTCATAATATGTCTTTTAAGACATTTGCGACTAAGCGGCAAATCCATTTCAGCCCCGAACGTGCCAGCTTTCACAGGTTTGCTGAAAAGCATAGCCTCCGGGAGAAAAACTGCACTCCCGCACGCTGATCAGCCCGTCCTGATCGCGGCTGAGACCGAGGCTGGAGCGGGTACCGTAACCGGGGCTGGCAATAAAACAGGAAGACAGACGCTGTTCCCACTCCAGGCTGACACCCGTGTCGGGCAAATCTGCAGTGGGCGCCTGCTGGCGGCTGCCAAGCAAGCGTGGCAACGAGGGCAGGTCGCGTCCGGCTGTGAGCCAGTGTTGCATGGCCTGACGGGCCTGCTGTGTTTTTGGCCAGTGGCTGTGCAGCTGGGCGTTGGACAGGGCGTACACACCGGGTTGCAGGCGCTCTGGCCAGGGCAGACGGTTACTGCAATAGATCACTTCATCCGGGCTGCCGAGCAGCAGATTGAAACCAGCGTAGTGATGGCCTTGTTCCAGTACCTGCAGCGCATAGTCGAAGGCAGACAGACTGTAAGGGGAGGGGGTGTCCTGATGCTCTGCACCTATCTGCAGCTGACGCAGATAGCCAGTCACCAGTTCACCACGGCTGCGCAGGTTATCGGCCTTACCGCTGCCTTCGCGGACGTTGGTCAGTGCTGCCCAGTAACCGGCGCGACTGATGACGAACCAGCTCCCGCCTGCCTGCAGGTCCTGTCCGCCCCAACATTGAGGAAATTCCGGCCACCAGCGCCCACTGCGGGTCGGACGCTGATAGAATTCGTCGCGATTGGCGGCCAGCAGCAATGGATAGTCAGGATCATGCTGCCAGGCCAGAACCAGCAAACACATGGTGGCCTCCTTGTCTGCCGCGTCATGCCGTGCGTACACCATAACGCGGAGGAATGGATGGGAGGCCAGTATGCCGAGTGAGCGAATTTGATGTCTATTTTTTTGCTGTATCTGTTGTTGGGAGCGGTGGCGGGAGTACTGGCCGGGTTGTTTGGCATCGGCGGTGGCATGGTGGTCGTACCGGCACTGATCTTTGCTTTCGGTGCCCAGCATCTGCCGGTGGATGTCCTGACCCATCTGGCCGTGGGGACCTCGCTGGCGTGCATTATCGGCACTGCGATCAGTTCCATCATCGCCCATCATCAGAAGGGCGGGGTGCTGTGGCCGATTTTTACCAGCTGTACGCTGGGTATTCTGCTCGGCGCGGCACTGGGAGTGAAAACCGCGGTCATGCTGCCGGGGGCCCTGCTGCAAAAGCTGATTGGTATCTTTGCCATCTGTGTGGCTCTGCAAATGGCGCTCAATCTCAAGCCCAAAGCCAGCCGTGGACTGCCCGGCAAGCCCGGGCTGGTGGGCGCGGGCGGGGTTATTGGCTGGGCATCGGCGATCTTTGGTATTGGTGGCGGCACCCTGACCGTACCGTTTCTCACCTGGTGCAATGTCAGTATGCAGCAGGCTGTGGGCACCTCAGCGGCGTTGGGGTTGCCGATCGCCATCGTCGGCGCGCTGACTAACATCGTCGCCGGCTGGCATGCGCCCGGTCTGCCACAGTGGAGCCTTGGCTACGTCTACCTGCCGGCGGTACTGGGTATCGCGATCACCAGCACGCCATTCGCCCGCGTGGGCGCCAGACTGGCGCATCGTCTGCCCGGTCATATTTTGAAACGGGCCTTTGCTTTATTGTTGGTGATTGTCGGCATACGGTTCCTGCTTTGATGATCGAGTGCGTAACCGCAGCCAGGGTTCTTGGCCAGCCGCCATGTTAAGGGTGCCACGGAAAAACTATGCTTACCTATCCTCAGATTGACCCCATTGCCATCGAGCTGGGGCCCCTCAAGGTTCACTGGTACGGACTGATGTATCTGGTCGGCTTTTCTGCCGCCTGGTTACTGGGCCAGCAACGCCGTGAACGCTTTGGTATCAGCAAGGAGCAGTTATCTGACCTGATCTTTTATGGCGCGCTCGGCGTGGTGCTGGGCGGGCGCATCGGCTATGTACTGTTCTACAACTTTGACCGCTTTCTGGCCGACCCCAAATGGCTGTTCTACGTCTGGGAAGGTGGCATGTCTTTCCATGGTGGCCTGCTCGGGGTGACCGCGGTGACACTGTGGCAGTCGCGTAAGCTGGGTCTGTCGCTGCTCAGTCTCGGTGACTTTGTGGCACCGCTGGTGCCGATTGGTCTGGGGGCCGGGCGTATTGGCAATTTTATTGGTGGCGAGCTGTGGGGGCGGCCGACGGATGTGCCCTGGGCCATGGTGTTTCCCCGTGCTGACAACCTGCCACGCCATCCGTCCCAGCTGTACGAATTTGTACTGGAAGGCATCATTCTCTTTACCGTACTCTGGCTGTTTTCCCGTAAGCCGCGCCCGGCAGGATCGGTGTCAGGACTATTCCTGATCGGCTACGGTATCAGCCGTATTATCGTCGAGTTCTTCCGTCAGCCGGATGAGCAGCTGGGCTACATTGCCTGGGGCTGGCTGACGCAAGGGCAACTGCTGAGCCTGCCGATGCTGGCTGTCGGCGCCGGTTTTATTGTCTACGCATATCAGAGCAAACGCGCCATCCACTGATGGCGCAGGCGCCGTCACTGAGGCAGCTGGCGGCGCGAAGACAAGGTGTATCTATGAAGCAATATCTGCAACTCTGCCAGCGCATCATTGATGAGGGTGTATGGGTTGAGAATGAGCGTACCGGCAAGCGCTGCCTGACGGTGATCAACGCTGACCTCAACTACCGTGTCGGCGCCAATGAGTTTCCGCTGATCACCACCCGCAAGAGCTACTGGAAGGCTGCCATTGCCGAACTGCTGGGCTATCTGCGGGGCTATAGCAGCGCTGCTGATTTCCGGGCACTGGGGACCCGAACCTGGGATGCCAATGCCAACGACAACGGCGCCTGGCTGAACAACCCCTACCGTACCGGTGAGGATGACATGGGCCGGGTCTACGGTGTGCAGGGACGCAGCTGGGCCAAACCTGACGGTGGCCATCTGGATCAGGTGCGCAAGGTGGTGGACAATCTGAGCCGTGGTGTCGATGACCGTGGCGAAATCATCACCTTCTATAACCCCGGCGAGTTCCACATGGGTTGCCTGCGGCCGTGCATGCACACTCATACCTTCTCGCTGCTGGGCGATACCCTGCATCTGACTTCCTATCAGCGTTCCTGTGATGTGCCACTCGGGCTGAACTTCAATCAGGTGCAGGTGTTCACCTTCCTGGCCCTGATGGCGCAGATCACCGGTCATAAGGCCGGGATGGCCTATCACAAGATCGTCAATGCCCATATCTATGAGGATCAGCTGGCGCTAATGCGCGATGTGCAGCTCAAGCGGGAACCTTTCCCGGCACCGCAGCTGCGTATCAACCCGTCGATTCGCAGTCTGGAAGACCTGGAGACCTGGGTGACGCTGGATGACTTCGAGGTGGAAGGCTACCGCTGTCACGATCCCATTCAGTATCCGTTCTCGGTGTAGGTCATGCCTGCACCGCCTCAGATCTGCCCTGTAACCGGAATTACGCACATGAAACTTGCTGCCATCGTCGCCGCCAGTCAGAACAATGTCATCGGTATCGACAATAAACTGCCGTGGTATCTGCCGGAGGATCTCAAGTACTTCAAGCAGGTAACCATGGGCAAGCCCATCCTGATGGGCCGCAAGACCTTCGACTCCATCGGCCGGCCGTTACCCGGGCGCACCAATATCGTTATTACCCGTCAGACTGACTGGCAGCATGATGGCGTCAAGGTCGTGCACAGCCTGCCGCAGGCTATTGCGCTGGCAGAGGCAGAATGCCTGATCAGTGGCAGTGAAGAGTGCATGATCATCGGTGGTGCGCAGCTTTACAGCGAGGCGCTGCCATACTGCCAGCGGCTGTATCTGACCCGGGTGTGGGCGGATATCGAGGGCGATGCCTGTTTCCCCGTGCTGAATGATGCCGACTGGCAGGAGCAGGGGCGCATCGATCATCCTCCTACCGAACGTAACCCCCATGCCTACAGCTTTCTGGTGCTGGATCGCCAGGAATAAGTCCCGTCCGCTAAAACGCATTTCTCCCTTCTGGCAGAGCAGGCAGACGCTTACTCTGCCGATCTTGTACTAAGCTTCCTGCACAGGCTGCCGACATAGCGCAGGCGAACTGCCTGACTGTCGGTCGGTGCTGGCATTAGCCGTTCCCGTATTCTGTTCGTCGTTGCTGCACTGGGAATACCCCAAGAGGATGTCGTATGAATCTGTCACTGCGTGCCCGTCTGCTGGGCGTCAGTATTGTTGCCGTGTGCGTAATCGTGCTGGCGCTGGTATGGGAAACCAATATCACCATGCGCCAGCAGATGCTGAACCAGCTGCTGAAAGATGCTCAGCATTTCGCCGGTGCCTACGGAGAGGGCGTGGGTCAATGGCTGCATGACCGTCAGCAGGCCATGACAGCCCTCAGTCAGCAGATTGAAGACCATCCGCAGGACAGCCCCTACGCGGCCATCCTGCAGACCCACAATGCCGCAGGGTTTGCCCTGACGTACTACGGCAATGAACAAGGACAAATGTTCCGCCAGGATCCGGCACTGGATAAGAACAACGCCAGCTATGATCCGCGCAAGCGAGACTGGTATCAGCAGGCGCTGAAAGAGAACCGTGCCATCGTCACCGCGCCATACATCAGCGCCACCCTCAAACAGCTGGTGGTGACACTGGCGGAGCCGGTCAAAGCCAATGGTGCGGTGATCGGCGCAGTGGGCGCCAACCTGACGCTGGATCAGCTGACCAAACGTACCAACGCGCTGGATGTGCCGGGCAAAGGCTACGCCATTCTGGTGGATCGCAGCGACCAGATCATTACCCATCCGCACACTGATCTGCAGACCAGGTCCGCCGGTGAGCTGAGCCCGCTGTTTGACAGTAATCACCTGCCGCAACTGATCAGTGATAACCGCCTGTTTGAAACATCGCTGGATGAGCGGGAGCGCTTCGTCTACGCCCAGGCGATTCCGCAGACCAACTGGGCGCTGATTTTCGTGATGGACAAAGCCACCCTGATGGCACCGATTTATGACCTGCTGATCACCCAGATCGGGATTGCCGTGGTGCTGCTGGCGCTGTTTACGCTGGCGCTGATCTATCTGTTTAAGGTGCTGTTCCGTAATCTGGAGCGTGTCGCGGTCGCACTGGAAGATATTGCCGAAGGCGAAGGTGATCTGACCGTACGCATTCAGGTCAGCAGCAAGGATGAGATTGGCCGTCTGGCCGGTGGGTTCAACCGCTTTGTCGAACGGATGCAGGGCATTATCAGCCGTCTGCATGGCACCTCGGTGCAGCTGACCGGCGAAGCCGATGGGGTCGCCGGTGCTGCCCACAACCGCAGCCAGCGGGTGCAGCTGCAGCAGGATGAAATTCATATGGTAGCCACGGCGGTTACCGAGATGGCCATGGCGACTCAGGAAATCGCCGGCAATGCCGAGCGCACTGCCTCTGCGGCGCAGGACTCGGTCAGCCTCAGTCATGAAGGCCGGGTGCAGGTGGAAAAAAGCCAGGGCTCAATTCGCAGTCTGGCGGATGAAGTGGAGCAGGCCACCAGCACCATTGCCGAACTGAACCAGCACGCGCAGCAGATCAGCGGCATTCTGGCGACTATCAGTGGTATTGCCGAGCAGACCAATCTGCTGGCGCTGAATGCGGCCATTGAAGCGGCCCGTGCCGGTGAGCAGGGCCGGGGCTTTGCTGTGGTGGCCGATGAAGTGCGCGTGCTATCGCAGCGAACCCATGCCTCCACCGCGGAGATCCAAACCATGATCGAGACCCTGCAGCAGACCACTGCCCGGGCGGTGACGATCATGGAGCGTGGACATCGACTGGCCCGTACCAGCGTGGGTGATGCCGATGCGGCGCATCAGAGCCTGGGGCAGATCACTGCAGCTATCTCCAGTATTGCCGACATGGCCACCCAGATTGCGTCGGCAGCGGAGGAGCAAACCTCCGTCACCAATGAAATTAATCGCAATACCGAAGCCATCCGCGGTGTGGCCAGCGACATGGCGGAAGAAAGTGAGCAGGCAGCGGCACAGGCCAGGGTGCTGCATCAGCTGGCCCGTGAGGTGGAGCAGGAAGTGGGGCGCTTCCGTTTGTAAGCACGTGCTCACCGGCCGGATAAACCGGGCCGGTGAGGTCTGCAGGCAGCGCTCAGTGTTCGTGCTGCCAGCTTTCCGCCTGCGGTGATGTGGCTTTGCTAAGGCGTTTGGCTTCCAGCTGGGCCAGATCGGTTTCGCGGAATTCGAGAATCCATTGCCGCGCCTTGTCTGCCGGTACACCCAGTGCCTGCAGCGCCTCCAGACTCACGCCCAGACTGGTGTCATAGGTTTCCAGAAACACGTGATCGAGATCCAGCTCCAGCAGATGCAGGGCATTCTCACTGTTGCGGGCACGGGCAAACAGTTTGGCCCGGGGGAAGTGTTCACGTATCTGCAGTGCCGCCTTCTCGGAAATGTCCGGGTTATTGATTGCCAGGATGATCAGCTTAGCCTTTTCGGCACCCGCCGCCTCCAGCACGTCATTGCGCAGGGCATCACCGTAATACACCTCGTAACCCAGACGCCGGGCAAACCGGATGTGCGCCGGGTTGGCGTCAATGGCGGTGAAGGCAATATTGCGCGCCTGCAGCACACGGGCGATGGTCAGACCGATACGACCAAAGCCGATGATCAGTACTTCCGGGTTGTGTTCAGGAAAGGTCTCATGTTCCAGGGCCTGGGTATCATCGTCAGCACTCTGACGTTTTTGCTGACGGCCAAGGTAGCTGTCGGCCACCTTCACCACGAGCGGTGTAAAGGCCATGGAAATGCTGACCACCAGCGTCATGATGCCGGTCAGCTCGGTGCTCATCAGTTTGGACTGGGCCGCTGTACTGAACAGCACAAAGGCGAACTCGCCGCCTTGTGACAGGGTCACGCCCATGCGCAGGCTGTCGGCATTGTTATTGCCAAAGCCCCGCGCCATGGCATAGATCAGCCCGGTCTTGATCAGCATTAACAGCACCACGGCGGCGAGAATAGTGCCGATGTGTTCCAGCAGCAGATGCAGGTCCATCTGCATACCCACCGCCATAAAGAACAGCCCCAGCAGCAGGCCGCGGAAGGGTTCGATGTCGGCTTCCAGCTGATGGCGGAACTCCGAATCCGACAGCAGCATACCGGCCAGAAACGCGCCCAGCGCCATCGACAGCCCCACCTGTTCCATCAGCCAGGCGGTACCCATGACCACCAGCAGCGCAGCAGCGGTAAACAGCTCGCGGCTGTGAGCTCTGGCGACCAGATGGAAGGCAGGCTTGACGGCGAAGCGACCGATCACAATGACAGCAATGATCATGCCCAGCCCTTTGGCCAGATTCAGCAGGGCATTGGAGTCATGTACCTTGGAGTCCGCCAGGGCCGCGACCAGAGCGAGCAGGGGGACAACAGCGAGATCCTGAAACAGCAGGATGGCGAACGCGCCACGGCCATACTGGCTCGACAGGTCGCCGCGTTCGGACATCAGCTGCAGTGCAAAGGCGGTGGATGACAGTGCCAGACCAAAACCGGCGATCAGCGCGGTCTTCCAGGTCAGGCCGAACAACAGCGCAACGCCACCCAGTAACGCCCCTGACAGCAATACCTGCGCCAGACCCAGACCGAATACTGCCTTGCGCATCACCCACAGGCGGCGAGGCTTCAGCTCCAGACCGATCAGGAACAGCAGTAACACCACGCCCAGTTCAGAGAAGTGCAGGATGGCTTCCACTTCACTGATCAGCCCAAGGCTGTTGGGGCCGATCAGCAGGCCCGCACCGAGATAACCCAGCACGGCTCCCAGGCCGTTATGTTTGGCCAAAGGTACGATCAGTACCGCGGCCAGCAGAAAGATGATGGTACTGAGGAGAAAATGATCCATATATCGTGATCCGTCGTTAAGCCGATAACAGCAGGGTCCATTGACGGCTGCAAGGCTAGCCTATTTGCCCGCCGCGCAGAAGCCACAATTGTGCAGACAATGTGTCGCTATAAAAGATGGCTAAAAACCAGACTGGCTTATGCGTCCTCAAGGGTGGCAAGTCGTTGGCCAACAGCTTGCTTTTGTTGGACTAAAGTACCCGTGCTGGATCAACACACTTTGTGTAAAAGCAGGCTATGCTTAGGCCCGATAACAACCAATAACAAGCTGTCCGGGACAGGTTGCCTGGTGTGCCAGGGCCGCCGATACCGGCAGGTCATGCCTGCTGACAGGGGGTAGATCTGTGATCCAGACGTTGACACATATCTATAAGACCGTAGAAAAAGCGCTGTTCTTCACCCTTACCCGCAAACTGGTCGGGAATCTTGGTTTCATCTTTCTGGTCACCAGCCTGCCACTGGCGTACTGGCTGCTGTGGGGCAGCCTTGATCTGCAAGGCATCAGCAGCGAGCAGCAACAGCTGATCAGAACCTGGCAGGATCAGCGCTTTGGCGCCCTGATCGGGCTCAATCTGCTGGTTTGTGTCGGCATTGGCCTGTACATGCGTCATCTGTTTCTGCATCCCATCCAGCACATGATTGATGTGCTGTCGGCCATTGAGGAGAAGAACGGAGATATATCGGCCAGCCTGCCATCGTTCACCTACGACGAAATCAGCCTGATGGCTGAGCGTTACAACCATTTCTCCGACAACCTCAAGGAAGTCATCGACAAGGTGCGCAGCCGCAGTGTCACCCTGTCGCAGGAGGCAACCCGGGTGCGCAAGGTGGTGCTGAGCAGTGGCGAGGCGATGGCCAGCCTGCAGCACGCGGCGGGCGTGCTCTATCAGGAAAGCGAGAAGTCGACCCGGGCGGTGCAGGAGATCGCCGTGCACACCGGCAGTATTTCCAGCAAGACCACCGAGACCATCAGTAAGGTCGGCGTAGCAGCCAGTGAACTGTCCCGCACCAGTGCCGAGATCGAGCAGGCCCATAGTCTGATCGACCGTTTCCAGCAGACGGTCCTGCAGTTGCAGGACAACTCCGAACAGATCAAGCGCATTCTGGCCATGGTCAATGAGTTTGCTGACCAGACCAATCTGCTGGCCCTGAATGCGGCCATTGAGGCAGCACGGGCTGGTGAGCATGGGCGTGGTTTTGCCGTGGTGGCCGATGAGGTCCGCAGCCTGTCACAGCAGGTAGGCAAGGCGACGCAGGATATTCATGGCTATATCACGCACATGGGCGAGCTGGTGGAACACACCCGGGAGGAGTGTGATGACATTCAGCGCCGAATTGGCAGTGCACGCGGTGTGGTGGTGCATACCTGTGACGACTTTGCGGTGATGCAGGAGGATTTTCGCCGTACCCATCAGGAAATCATCGAGATCAATCAGGCGGTGGAATCTGTCTCAGCGGTCAACGAGGTGCTGTTCCAGCGGGTGACGGAGATTCAGAGTCTGGCTGATCACACCTCGGACGCCATGCAGCAGGCCAGAGGCTTTACCCAGCAGCTCACCGGAACGACCGAGGAAACTCAGCAATATCTGTCCCGCTATCAGATCGGCCGCGGCGGCTTCGAGAAGGTGCTACAGGAGTCCCGTCATTTCCGCGATCAGGTACAGGCACAGCTGCAACAGCTGGCCAGTCAGGGAGTGGAGTTGTTTGATCAGCAATATCAGGCCATCAATCAGAGCGAGCCCCGCAAGTATCGCACCCGCTACAGCGACCAGCTTGCCAGCGTGCTGCCCCCTCTGTATGACGCTTATCTCAAGGCGCATCCCGGCTTTATCTATAGCATTGCCGTCGACAGTAAGGGCTATGCCCCTGCGCATCATGCCCATGTGTCGCAACCGCTGACAGGCGATGCCCAGCAGGACAACCTCAAGAGCCGTCATCAGCGCATCTTCAATGGCAGTGAGGAAGAGCGGCGACGGGCAGGCAATACCCAGCCCTTCCTGCTGCAGACGTTTATCCGTGACACCGGGGAAGTGATGAATGACCTGTCGCTGCCCATCTACGTCAACAATCGCCATTGGGGGGCGATGATCTTCGGCATGGGCAGTGAGATTCTGGCGAGCTGAGGGGTTTTACGCCGCTACTCTGGCGCACAGCTCGGGTCGAGACGCAGTTGCTGCTGCAGATAACTGCCCAGCTGGTCCGCCGGTAGCGGTGCGGAGAACAGGTAGCCCTGTGCTTTGGGGCAGCCCTGCTGACGCAGCCACTGCGCCTGCTCGGTGGTTTCCACCCCTTCAGCGATCACGTCGAGGCCCAGATGGGTGGCCAGCGACAGGGTGGAAATGATGATGGCCTGATCGTTAGTGCTCTGCAGGGCATCATGCACGAAGGTGCGATCTATCTTCAGCGCCTGCAGTGGCAGGTCTTTCAGACGGCCAAGCGACGAGTAGCCGGTGCCGAAATCATCCATGATGATGGCGTAGCCCTGCCGGTTAAGGTGATACAGGCGGGCAAGTACCGCACTGTCGTCGATAAAGCGATTCTCGGTGATCTCAAAACGCAGCCACTGCGGACTGATGCGGCCGTTTTCCTGTTCCTCATTGAGAAAGTGCAGAAAGGCATCGCGCAGCAGCAATGCGGGTGCCAGATTGAAACTGAGGGTCATAGGGGTCGGGCTGATGGCCTGCCAGGCGGGCCAGTATTCAATGGCCTTGCGTAGCAGATGGATGCTGATCTGGTCGATCAGCTCGCTTTCCTCCGCCAGCGGAATGAAGCGCAGCGGGGGAACCGGACCATCCTGTGGATGGCGCCAGCGTGCCAGCAGCTCCATACCGGTCACCGCGCCTGTGCACAAATCCACCTGCGGCTGGAATACCGGATAGAGTTCATCGGTGCCGATACTCTGGCGCAGATCGTTTTCCAGCCGGATCGGCGTCATGGCCTCATGACTGCGGCTGAGGTTGTACAGATAGTAGCCGTTGCCTCCTTCCACCCGGACCTGCGACTGCGCCAGCATGGCTTTCTGCAGCAGGCTGTCGAGGCTGTCGCCATCCTGTGGAAAACGGCTCAGGCCCTGACTCAGGCTGAGATGGACGTCCATACCCTGCAGGGAAATGGGGTGCAGGCTGCACAGGCGCAAGGCTTCTGCGCGCTTGATCACCTGCTCCTCGCTGTCACCGACAAACCGCAGCAGCACGATAAAGTCATCATCACCGTAGCGAAACAGCAGGTCGTCATCGCTGAGCGCGTTGGAGAGGCGGCGTGCCATGATCCGTACCAGCTGGTTGCCGGCCTGTGGGCCAAGGTTGTCACGCAGCTGGCGATAGCGATCGATATCCAGATAACACAGAGTACAGCAGGTACCGGTTTCCGCCCGCAGATAGGTAGCCATGAACTGTTCCAGCTGCTGGCGATTGGGCAGGCCCGTCAGGGGGTCGTACTGGGTCAGCCGGCTGATGCGTTGCTCTGACTGCTTGAGTGTGCGCAGGTCGCTGAAGGTCAGCAGATAGCAGTAGCCACTGATCTGGCTCAGTTCGATCTGGCGCAGGCGCAGATTGACCGGCAGACGCTGATGATTGAGTGGCTCCAGTTCACATTCGCCCTGCCATTCGCCGACACCGCCTACTTCCTTTAACAGTGCTGAGAACGAAGGCCAGCTGGCAGCAATCAGAGGGGAAACCGCCTGACCAAGTAAGGGCTCTTCAGCTTCCAGCAGGGTCTGGCAGGCGCTGTTGGCGGCCAGAATCCGGCCCTCTTCGGTACAGATCAGGTGCCCTTCGCTGGCATTGTCAAAAACGCTGGCATGCAGAGTCAGTTGATCCTGCTGGCGCACTCTGGCGCTGATATCGACGATCACACCAAACCAGCCACTGAGCTGCTGACTGGCATCCTGCAGTGGCCCCCAGGTCAGTTCCAGAATACGCTGGTCAGGCATCGGCAGCAGCACAGGCCGGGGTAAGGTGGGGGCGCCACTCAGCAGATGGCTGACTTTATCACGCAGATAGTCGGTGGCGTCGCATTCAGGCAGCAGTGGCCAGATGCTGTGACCATGCAGATCCTCTTCGCCCAGTGCCAGCAAGGTGCTGAGGTGGCGGTTATGCAGCAGCACCTTCCCCTCGCTACTGACTTCAAACAGACCCTCGGGCAAGCGCTGCAGCAGATTATCCAGTTTGATGGCGTAACTGCCGAGGCGCTTGCGGCTGTGATCGAGATCCTGCAGAAAGCGCAGGCTGAGGTAAAACAAATACAGTGCCGAGATCAGTACAAACAGCAGCCCCTTGTAGCGCTGCAGTGTCATGACGACTTCGGTATCGCTGCTCCACTGCTGCACCAGAGTGTCAGAAAACAAGATCCACAGGGTACTGAGTAGCGCATAGCTGATGGCGATGGTCAGGGCGGAACGATAGGGAGGGGATGCCTTAGGCATTAGTAAAGGACTCTCAGACAGTGCAGCACCTTACAGGTATGGCTCAGGCTGGCGCACTGTGCAAGCCGGTTTACGAGATAGTGACAAAGCTGTCGTTATAAGAACAGTAAGTGGGTACTGAATGACGATTGCCAGCCATTCAGTACAGAACGCGTTACAAAAATAACAACGGCGCCGAGGCGCCGTTGTGGGTGAAGCTACTGATGCAAAGCGGTAACCGGAAGATCAGTCCAGCTGTGACAGGTCGCGCACAGCGCCCTTGTCAGCACTGGTCGCCAGCAGGGCGTAGGCCTTCAGCGCGGGCGTTACCTTACGTGGGCGAGGGGCAGCGGGTTTCCAGCCGTCCTTGCCCTTGGCATCCATGGCTGCACGGCGGCTGGCCAGCTCTTCATCGCTCAGCAGTACATCAATGCGACGGTTGGGGATGTCGATACGGATCATGTCGCCGTTCTGCACCAGACCAATGGCACCACCGGCAGCGGCTTCAGGAGACACGTGGCCGATGGACAGACCAGAGGTGCCGCCAGAGAAGCGACCATCAGTCAGCAGCGCGCAATGCTTGCCCAGCCCTTTGGACTTGATGTAGGAGGTGGGGTAGAGCATTTCCTGCATACCCGGGCCGCCTTTCGGGCCTTCGTAGCGGACGATGACCACGTCACCGGATTTGACCTTGTCATCGAGGATATTACGTACTGCTTCATCCTGCGACTCAGTGATGTGAGCCGGGCCTTCAAAGACCAGAATGGACTCATCCACACCAGCGGTTTTGACCACACAGCCGTCCAGCGCAATGTTACCGAACAACACGGCCAGACCACCTTCTCTGGAGAAGGCGTGTTCGAGTGAACGGATGCAGCCCTGAGCACGGTCGCCGTCCAGACTGTTCCAGCGGGTGTTCTGGCTGAAAGCCACCTGCGTGGGGATCCCTGCAGGGCCAGCGCGGTAGAACTCTTTCACTTCAGGGCTGGGGTTACGCATGATGTCCCAGGCATCGAGAGCGTCTTTCATGCTGGCACTGTGCACAGTGGGCTGCTGGGTGTGCAGCAGACCGGCACGGTCCAGTTCGCCGAGAATACCCATGATGCCACCGGCACGGTGGACGTCTTCGATGTGGTATTTCTGGGTGTTAGGCGCGACTTTACACAGCTGTGGTACCTTGTGTGACAGCTTATCGATGTGGCTCAGGTTGAACTCCACTTCAGCTTCACGGGCGATGGCCAGAATGTGCAGGATGGTGTTGGTGGAACCGCCCATGGCGATATCGAGGGTCATCGCATTTTCAAAGGTTTCAAAGGTACAGATGTCGCGTGGCAGGACCTTTTCTTCCTTCTCGTAGTAGCGCTTGGCCAGCTCGACAATGCGTTGTCCTGCTTCTTCAAACAGGCGACGGCGATCGGCATGAGTAGCGACCACGGTGCCGTTACCGGGCAGGGCCAGACCCAGTGCTTCAGCCAGACAGTTCATCGAGTTGGCTGTGAACATGCCTGAGCAGGAGCCGCAGGTAGGGCAGGCGGAACGCTCGTATTCATTGACCTTTTCATCATCGGCATTGGGGTCAGCGGCAATGACCATGGCATCGACCAGATCCAGCTTGTGTTCAGACAGTTTGGTTTTGCCAGCTTCCATCGGACCACCGGAGACGAAGATGACCGGGATGTTAAGGCGCATGGCCGCCATCAGCATTCCGGGGGTGATCTTGTCGCAGTTGGAGATACAGACCATGGCATCGGCACAGTGGCCGTTGACCATGTATTCCACCGAGTCGGCGATGATGTCGCGTGAGGGCAGCGAGTACAGCATGCCGTCGTGACCCATGGCGATACCGTCATCGATAGCGATGGTATTGAATTCCTTAGCTACCCCACCAGCTTTTTCGATTTCCCGTGCAACCAGCTGACCCAGATCTTTCAGATGCACATGGCCAGGCACGAACTGAGTGAAGGAGTTGACCACGGCGATGATGGGCTTCTGGAAGTCGTCATCTTTCATGCCGGTGGCACGCCACAGGGCACGAGCACCGGCCATATTGCGGCCGGCGGTAGACGTTTTGGAACGATAGGCGGGCATGGTTATTCCTCACAGGCGGGTTACGCGGTGAACCCGGTTTGTATGTCGTTGTGATGAGAGGGCAGGCGGATGATGACGCGATCATCCTTTTGCCTCTGCTCGGCAAAATCAGGAAACCCTGGTGGCATTAAATCGGGGCAGGGGTGTTGCCGGGATTCAGGGTGCGGACTGGCAGGAGTCGAAATCCAACAGTTTCCATTCGATGAACGGGGCGGGCGACAAGCAAGGTTCTCAGCGTAGCCGCTGTGAGGGGGTGGTACCTTGAAGACTTACACCTTGTGGGCTGGGCCGCATGCCCGAGAACCTGTTCCAGCTTCGCTGTTGAGTCAGCTGCACGGATGGAACGGGTCGGTTGCCGATCATCGATAAAGGGCTATTCTAAGCAAAAGAGCACGTGTAGCAAGGCGGATAGCCATGGCCAAGCAAGTTCAACTCTTTCAGCAGCAGATTCAGGACCTGGTCGGGCGCGAGGTGTTGCAGACCTCGGCATTGATTGAGGTGCCACCCGGCAAAAGTCTGTTTCAAAAAGGCGAGCGCTGTACCCAGTTCCTGCTGGTCGTAGCAGGCTCAGTCAAAGTCTACGGTGAGACGCCTGCCGGTCGGGAGGTGGTGCTCTATCACATTGGTGCGGGTGAAAGCTGTGTGCTGACCACCAGCTGCCTGCTCGGCGATCGCCATTACCCGGCCCATGCCCGCACTGAAACTCTGGTGCAGACCCTCGCCATCCCTCGTCCGGCTTTTATGAAAGGTCTGGCCGAGTCGGATGACTTTCGCATGATGGTGTTTGCCAGTTACGGTGAGCGGCTGGCCAGTCTGGTGGGGCTGATCCAGGAGCTGACCTTTGAGCGGGTGGATGTGCGTCTGGCGCGTTATCTGCTCGATCATCAGCATGCCAACCGTCTGTTGCTCAGTCATCAGCAGCTGGCATTGGCATTGGATTCCAGTGAGGAAGTCATCCTGCGTTTGTTGAAAGAGTTCGAGCAGCGGGGCTGGTTACTGCTGCATCGCGGCGGTATCGACATCGTGCAGGCGAAGAAGCTGAACTTCTATATTGCCGAAGCCACTGCCTGAGCGGCGTTGATGCCATCGTCATCAACGCCGGATGGCCGACCCATCACAGAAGGTAAATTCGCTCTCAACCCATGCGCCCGGAAACGAAAGGATTGCTGCGGCGTTCTTCGCCCAGTGTCGACATGGGGCCATGGCCCGGGACGAAGCTGACATCATCACCGAGCAGGAACAGGTTATTGCGGATGGCATCCAGCAGGGTCTGGTGATCGCCACCGGGAAAATCGGTGCGGCCGATGGAGCCTTTGAACAGTACATCCCCTACCTGTGCCCAGCGGCTGGGCTGATGATAGAACACCACGTGGCCGGGAGTATGGCCGGGGCAGTGCAGTACCTGCAGGCTCTCCTTACCGACGCTGACGGTATCGCCCTGCTCCAGCCAGCGGTCAGGCTGGAACGGCTGACTGGGCGGGAAGCCAAACATCTGAGCCTGCTGTGGCAGGGCATCAATCCAGAAGCGATCCGCCTGATGTGGGCCTTCAATGGGCAGCGACTGGCTGCCAGCCAGCTCGCCGGTAGCGCCCACATGGTCAAGGTGACCATGTGTCAGCAGAATTTTGGTCAGGGTAACGCCTTCTTCCCTGACGGCTGCCAGCAGGCGCTGGCTGTCGCCACCAGGGTCAATCAGCGCACCTTCCATAGAGTCATCGCACCACACCAGGGTGCAGTTCTGTTGGAAGGGAGTAACCGGAATAATGCGATAACGCAGCATGGGCAGGTTCTCGTAGCAGAACAGAGTGGGCTATCTTCGGCCACCCGGCCGCAGGCTTCAAGTCAGTCTGGCCAGACGGGCTTCCAGCCGGTCCAGTTGCAGCTGGGTGTGATGCAGATCGTCGATCCAGTCATCAATCTCCAGACGACTGGGCAGCAGACGAATTTCTTCCTGCAGGTATTCCTGCACATCCAGATGCAGATCACCGCGGCTGCGCTGCAGCCACTGCCAGCCTTTAGCCAGCGTAGTCCCCAGCGCATGAGCCGGGACATCACCGATAAACTCGGCGGCCCAGCCTTCCCAGTCAGGATCCAGCTGCAGGGCGACCTGCTGCAGGGTTTCCGGCAGGGCCAGATTACCGTCAATACGCATACCACTGGCGGCGGCGGGGCGTTGCTCGGCCAGATTAGCCATCAGGGTGGCCAAGCTGGTGTGCACCTCGGTGTCGGCCTGACCGGTGAATTCCTGTTGCAGACGCAGGCCTACGCTGGTCAGGGTAATGTAGGCGCTCGGTAATCCCTGGATATGCAGGGCCAGGGTTTGTCCGGCGTGGCGTCGGATGCGTTCAAGACTGCTCTCATCACGCTGCAGCAAGGCGTTCAGACGCCCTTCGAAGGCAGCCAGCAAAGCTTCATGCAAAGGGCGAAACATGGGTCACCTCAGGGTTTGATGCCGGTGTGCAGGGCGACGATACCGCTGGTCAGGTTTTCATATTCAACCCGCACCAGACCGGCGTTCTCCATCATGCCTTTCAGGGTTTCCTGATCGGGGTGCATACGAATCGACTCGGCCAGATAGCGATAGGATTCGGCATCGCCAGCGACAAGCTGACCCATCAGCGGCAGCAGGGTGAAGGAGTAGGTGTCGTACGCTTTGCTCATCAGCGGATTGGTGGTCTTGGAGAACTCCAGAACCAGCAGGCGGCCGCCGGGTTTCAGGACTCGGGCCATGGAGGCCAGTGCCTTGTCCTTGTCGGTGACGTTGCGCAGGCCAAAGGCAATGGTAATGACGTCGAAGGTGTTATCGGGGAAGGGCAGGTATTCGGCGTTGGCCTGTACATACTCGATGTTGCCAACAGCGCCGCGGTTGGTCAGCTTGTCACGGCCGACATTGAGCATGGAGTCGTTGATATCGGCCAGTACCACCTTGCCACTGGGGCCCACCAGCTGGCTGAACTTGAGGGTCAGATCGCCTGTGCCACCGGCGATATCCAGTACCTTGTGGCCACGGCGCACGCTGCTGCGATTGATGGTGTAGCGTTTCCACAGGCGGTGGATGCCACCTGACATGAGGTCGTTCATCAGATCGTACTTGCCGGCGACGGAGTGGAATACGTCGGCAACCTTGCGCACCTTGTCTTCCACCGCGACCTGCTGATAACCAAAGTGGGTGGTACCTTCCTGGGACTGCTTGGCGGCGTGGTCGGAAAGAGAGGCTTGATCCTTCTCGCTCATAGCTGTGGCCTTATCAACAAAGGGAAAATTGCGGCCTATTGTAGAGCCTTGTGCGGCGCGGGCCTACCTCTGTGACAGCGGTCGGGTTAAAACAGCCTGTCCAGATCAAGGGTTACTCCGCAACAACCGGGCCGTTCGATGTCATTCTTCCGTCAGACGACGGTAAGGGCTTCACTAATAAAAACAGGTGCTGCTGCACCTGTTGAAAGAAAAGTAGCATACCCGCATCCGGGTTAACCCATCAGCTTGACCACACTTTCATGAGGGTCACGCGAGGCCTTGGCCTGCTCCAGCCTGTGCAGATACTGCTGCCAGTATTCGGCCTGATGGGTGCAGAGCTCATGCAGATAGTCCCAGGTGAACAGGCCAGAATCATGGCCGTCATCAAACACGATCTTCACTGCATACTGGCCACTGGGCTCCATGCCATTGATACCCACATTGATCTTGCCGGTCTGCAGCTTTTCCTGCCCGCGCCCGTGCCCCCGTACTTCTGCTGACGGCGAATGTATCCGCAGGTATTCGGCACTCAGCACATAGCGCTGATTACCGGCATAGACCAGTTCAAGCGTCTTGGAACGTTTGTGCAGTTTGATTTCGACAGGACGTGCCGCCATGGCCACCTCGGCTTGGGTTGGCCGCCCAGCACACTGGGCGGCGTAGCAGTTACAGGATGTACTGGCTCAGATCCTGGTTCTTGGCCAGACTGCCCAGATAGCGGTCGACATAGGCAGCATCCACTACCACTTCGTCCTGATTATCACCGGACGTGTAGGACACCTCTTCCAGCAGTCGTTCCATCAGTGTGTGCAGGCGGCGGGCACCGATGTTTTCGGTTTGCTCGTTGACCTGGAAGGCCAGTTCAGCCATGCGCTGGATACCGCTGTCCTCAAAACGCAGCTGGACGCCCTCCGTGCCCAGCAGTGCCTGATACTGCTCGGTTAGTGAGAAACTGGGCTCGGTCAGGATACGGGCGAAGTCTTCAGGGGTAAGGGCATTCAGCTCAACGCGAATAGGCAGACGACCCTGCAGCTCCGGGATCAGATCTGATGGCTTGGACAGGTGGAAGGCACCGGAGGCGATAAACAGGATATGGTCAGTCTTGATCATGCCCTGTTTGGTGTTCACTGTGCAGCCTTCGATCAGTGGCAGCAGATCACGCTGGACACCTTCACGTGACACGTCCGCACCGCTGGTTTCACCGCGCTTGGCGACCTTATCGATTTCGTCGATAAAGACGATGCCGTTCTGCTCGACCATCTCCACCGCGCGAGCTTTGATGTCATCTTCCTTGATCAGACTGGCTGCTTCTTCTTCCTGTACTTTTTTCAGGGCATCCTTGACCTTCATGCGACGGCTTTTACTGCGCTGATTGCCCATGTTGGAGAACAGGTTCTGCAACTGGCTGGTCATTTCTTCCATGCCGGGCGGAGCCATGATTTCGACGCCCATGGGGCTGTCAGCCACCTGAATGTCGATTTCCTTGTCATCCAGCTCCCCTTCACGCAGCTTCTTGCGAAACACCTGACGGGTATGGTTATCGGCAGGCTTAGCACTGCCCTGCTCAAACGGATTATCGTTACGCGCCGCAGGCAGCAGGGCATCCAGAATGCGATCTTCAGCGGCATCCAGTGCACGATCCTGCACCTTCTGCATTTCCTGTTCACGCAGCATCTTGATCGCGGCATCAGCCAGATCACGGATGATGGATTCCACATCGCGACCGACGTAACCGACTTCGGTGAACTTAGTGGCTTCTACCTTGAGGAAAGGCGCATTGGCCAGCTTTGCCAGGCGGCGGGCAATTTCGGTCTTGCCGACACCGGTGGGGCCGATCATCAGAATATTCTTCGGGGTGATTTCTGCCCGCTGCTCGACCGGCAGCTGCATACGGCGCCAGCGGTTGCGCAGCGCAATCGCTACGGCACGTTTGGCTTCGTGCTGGCCGATAATGTGCTTGTCCAGCTCATGGACGATTTCACGTGGGGTCATGGACATGACTTGACTTCCTTCAGGCCGCGGGCTGGTTGATATCGAGCTTTTCGATGGTCAGCTGGTGATTGGTGTAGACGCAGATATCGGCGGCCATGTTCAGTGACTTTTCGACGATGTCCAGCGCGCTGAGGCTGGTATTTTCCAGCAGAGCACGGCCTGCGGCCATGGCGAAGTTGCCGCCAGACCCAATGGTGAGAATGCCATGCTCAGGCTCGACCACATCCCCCGTGCCACTGATCAGCAGAGAGGCAGTCTGGTCGGCGACAATCAGCATGGCCTCGAGGCGACGCAGGGCACGATCACTGCGCCATTCTTTAGCCATTTCTACTGCGGCGCGGGTCAGCTGACCATTGTGCTTTTCCAGGTGGCCCTCGAAACGCTCGAACAGGGTAAAGGCGTCGGCGGTCGAGCCGGCGAAACCTGCCAGCACCTTGCCGTGATACAGGCGGCGCACCTTGCGTGCATTGCCTTTCATCACGCTCTGGCCAAGGGATACCTGACCATCGCCACCAACAACTACCTGATCATCGCGACGCACACACACGATAGTGGTCATCAAACTCTCCAATAAGGCGCCTGCAGTCCTGGGAAGCAATCCACTGAGATTGTCTGGAATGCGCACGCTGGCAATATCGTCCGCGCAGCCAGCTGCGGGATGACAGTGTGAATTAGTATTGGGGGGAAGTGGTGACGGTGTGCGGTTATTTCAAGGGCGAGTTTGGGCCGGCGGCGTGATCACGGGCCGTACAGTGCGGTCTGGTGACAGATGGAAACATCTGCTCCTGGCATGCAGGAGCGGAAGGAGGGATGTCTTGTGCTGTGGTTGAGCCAGATGAACACTTCATAAAGACCAAGGGCCGCCTTGCGACAGCCCCTGACACTTTGCAGATGAAAAGCACTCAGCGAACGGGAACACGTATGGGTGAACTGCCCATGGCGCTCAGTTTGCCTTCGGCTTTACTCAGGCCGTCACCACTGAAAGGACCGAGGCGCACGCGCCACCATGTCTGACCTTTACTGTCAGGGCCAGGTGACACGCCCACTTCCTGAAACCCTTGCAGGAACATTTTCACCCGCATTTTTTCGGCTTCATCTTCCGTCTTGAAGGCGCCTACCTGTAGCAGGAAGCGTCCTGCGGCAGGTGCTGCTGTCGCTGTTGACTTGTCGACCACCTTTGGTGCTTCGGTTTTGGCTGCCTCCAGCTTCACCGCTTCGGTGGCTTTGGCCAGTTCAGCGCTACTGGAAGGCTTGGCCTCTTCCGGTTTTGGGGGGGGCGGAGGTTGAGTGGCCAAAGGTTGCACATCGGGCGGCAAGGGGACTTCCGACTCCGGCAACAGTTTGTAGAAGTCCCAGCTCTTCGAGGCGCTGTCCGGTGCTTGCGCAGGCGGTGGTGCCTTGACCTTGGCTTTGGGTTTTTCCTTTTCTTCCGGCGCAGGCTTGACGGCCAGCGCTGCCTGCGTGGCGGCCGGATCGGTTTTTACTCGTGCCAGTTGCACCAGAATAAAACCGAATACGCCCACCAGCACCAATACAGAGGCAATACGCCAGGAAAATCCCGACTTTTTAGCCGGGGCTTTCTTGCGCGAAGACGAACCGCTGCGCGCTCTGGATTGGCTTTTGGCAAAGTCCTGGGTAGCCATGGGTTACATGCTTTCCGGTGCGCTTACTCCCAAAAGGGACAGACCATTGGCCACCACTTGACGCACTGCCTGAGACAGCACCAGACGGGCATCTCTCAGATTGACGTCTTCCAACAGCATGCGGTGGGCGTTGTAATAGGTGTGAAAATCACCTGCCAGTTCACGCAAATAGTGGGCCAGAATATGCGGGTCACCATTTACTGCGGCATTTTCCAGTGCTTCCGGATAACGTGCCAGCTTCTGCATCAGGTCTTTTTCCGCTTCCTGTTCCAGCAGGGACAGGTTGTTCAGGCCGCGAGCCTGATCAAAGGCGGTTTCTTCAGCGGCTACTTTCTGCAGCAGCGTACAGATACGGGCATGGGCGTACTGGATGTAGTACACCGGGTTGTCCTTGCTTTCTGACTTGGCCAGATCAAGGTCGAAATCCATGTGTTGTTCAGCTTTGCGGCTCACGTAGAAGAAACGTGCCGCATCGTTGCCTACTTCATCACGCAGTTCACGCAGGGTAACGAATGAACCTGAACGGGTAGACATCTGTACGCGCTCACCACCGCGATACAGGATGGCGAACTGCACCAGACGAATCTGGATACGCTCAGGATCAAAGCCCAGCGCTTCACACGCTGCCTTCATGCGCGGGATGTAACCGTGGTGATCGGCACCCCAGACATAGATGACCCGGTCAAAGCCACGTTCAAACTTGTTCTGCAGATAGGCGATATCAGAGGCAAAGTAGGTGGTCTGGCCATTATCACGTTTGACGACACGGTCTTTGTCGTCGCCAAAGGTGGTGGAGCGGAACCACAGTGCCCCTTCCTGCTCATAGATGTGACCGTTGTCGATCAGCGTCTGGATGGCACGCTCAACGTTTTCGGTCAGGCTGCGCTCGGAGAACCACTCATTGAAGGTGACTCCGAACTCGCCAAGATCATCACGGATGTCATCCAGAATACGGGTCAGACCCAGCTGGAACACCACTTCGTAGGCGTCTTCACCCAGCAGCTCGCGGGCCTTGTCGATCAGCGCATCGATATGGATTTCCTTGTCGCCGCCTGCAGGCTCATCGGCAGGTACGCCTTCGAACACGGTGGTGGCGGGATGACGGTAGGCCTGTTCCACACGTTGCAGCAGCTCGGCGGCATAGTCGCGGATATAGTCGCCTTTGTAGCCGTTACTGGGGAAGGTGAACTCTTCGCCACACAGCTCCAGATAGCGCAGCCAGACACTGGCTGCCAGGATGTTCATCTGTCGGCCTGCGTCGTTGACGTAGTATTCGCGCTGAATATCGTAGCCGACAGCCGCCATCAGGTTGGACAGGGTAGCACCATAGGCAGCCCCACGACCGTGGCCAACGTGCAGCGGGCCGGTCGGGTTGGCTGAGACAAACTCAACCTGAACTTTTTCGCCTTTGCCCAGCTGACTCAGGCCAAACGCGGAGCCAGCCGCAACAATGCTGGGGATGACTTCTGCAGTACTGGCGCTGCTGACAAAGAAGTTGATGAAGCCCGGGCCGGCAATTTCTACTTTGGTGATGGCGGCGTCCGCAGGCAGGGCGGCAATGATGGCCTGTGCCAGTTCACGGGGATTTCGTCGCGCCTGCTTTGACAGCACCATAGCAATGTTGGAAGCAAAGTCACCGTGGGTCTTGTCACGGGTGGCGTCGACTTGCGCCTGTACATCCAGCTCAACAGGCAGGGTGCCTGCAGCTTTGAGGGAGTCCAGCGCAGTGTGAATAAGATTGGCTATCAGCTCTTTCATTGCGGCCCAAGCGTGTTTTTACACGTGTGTAATAAGGTACAGGAGTCAGATCAGGGAGGATCAAAGGCGCCATTATCGCGATTAGCCTCAGGTGACGCAACCGCGTATCGGCACTCAATGCCGCCAACCAAGCGGCTTGGCAGCGGCTCAGAAGGTGTCGGCGGGGTCGACATCGACTGACCAGCGCAGGTCTCCCGGCGGTGGATTCAGTTCGATAAAGGCACACAGCCACTGCAACAGGTGGTGCAGTTCCCGACGCTGGCTGCCATAGAGATGCAGCAGTGCACGGTAACGGTCGTGACGCTTTTCCATGCTGGCGGGGAGCGGGCCAGCCAGCTGGATTTCATGTCCCCAGTGCTGCTGCAAGATATAGTCCTGCAGTGCCTGACGGATGCTGCTCAGCCATTCCAGGGCAATGGCCGGGCGACGGTGGTCAGCCCGCAGCAGCGCCATCGGCTGCCAGGGGGGCAGGCCGACATGCTGACGGCTGCGCAGTTCTTCGCGAGCAAACGCATCGTAACCCTGCTCACAAAGGGTGGCGAGCATGGGATGGTCGGCATGCTCGGTTTGCAGAATGACTTCACCGGGTTTCTGTGCCCGCCCGGCCCGTCCGGCAACCTGAACAAGCAGCTGGGCCATGCGCTCCATGCCGCGAAAATCGGCACTGAACAGTCCCTGGTCGGCATCGATGATGGCCACCAGAGTGACGTCGGGAAAGTGGTGGCCTTTGGCCAGCATCTGTGTACCCAGCAGGATGCAGGGATGGCCTTTGTGGACCGGCTCCAGCAAGGTTTCCATGCGTTGCTTGCCACGCACGCTGTCACGGTCGATGCGAATGACCGGGACATCGGGGAAGATGTTACTCAGGGCATCTTCGCTGCGCTCGGTCCCCTGGCCTATAGGCTCCAGAGCGGCACTGCCGCAACTGGGACAACGTAATGGAATAGCCGCCTGATGATCACAGTGGTGGCAGACCAGACGACGACTCTGTTTGTGCAGGGTCATACGGGCGTCGCAGGACGCGCATTCCGCCAGCCAGCCACAGTCGGAGCAGTGCAGTGTAGGGGCAAATCCTCGCCGGTTGAGAAAAACCATGACCTGCTGCCCCTGCTCGATATGGCGGCGGATACTTTCCAGCAGGGGAGCACTAAAGCCTTGCGTCAGTGGTCTCTTGCGGATATCCAGACAATGCAGGCGCGGTGCCTCGGCATTGCCAGCCCGTTGCAGCATGCGCAGATGGTAATAGCTACCGCGCTCAACGTTGTGCAGGCTTTCCAGTGAGGGCGTGGCGGAACCCAGCAATACCGGTACACCAGCCTGCTTGGCGCGCACTATGGCCAGATCGCGGGCGTGGTAACGGAAGCCTTCATGCTGTTTGAAGGAGGCGTCATGTTCTTCATCAATGACGATCAGCCCTAATCGTGGCAACGGTACCATCAGTGCAGAGCGGGTACCGATCAGGATCTGGGCAATACCTTCCCGTGCCTCCAGCCAGGCATGCAGACGCTCGTTATCATTCATGCCGGAATGCAGAATCACCACGTTGACATTGAAGCGGTGCTTGAAGCGGCGCAGGGTTTGTGGTGTCAGGCCAATTTCGGGCACCAGCACCAGCACCTGTTGCTTTTGCAGCAGATGATGTTCGATCAGCTGCAGGTAGACTTCGGTCTTGCCGCTGCCGGTGACGCCCTCCAGTAACGTGACACTGAATCCCTGATCATGCTGTAGCAGCGTATCCAGCGCATTCTGTTGTTGGGTATTAAGGCTCAGGTGTACTTCATTTAACAGATTGCCATCGGGGGCATGAGGGCGCTGTTCGCGGCTGAATGAGTGAATTAGGCCACGCTTCTGCAATGAACTTAGAGTTTGGCTGCTGTATTCCAGTGTGCGTAACGCCTCCTGACTCAGGCCCTGTGGCACTCGTTGCAGTTCTTCCAACAACTGTTGTTGGCGGCTGCCGGACAGGCTGGAGGGGCGAGTGCTGCCACCGAGTTCGGTCAGTTGCCACAGGGTTTGAGTCGGGAAGTGGGCCGGCTTTCCCTGTCGCAGAGCAACGGGCAGGGCGTGGTACAGGACTTCGCCCAGCGGATGGCAGTAATAGCTGGCCGCCCAGTGCAGCAGCTTCAGTATGGTGGCGGACAGGACTGGCTCTTGGTCCAGAAGTGTCAGGGCAGGACGGATCTTGTCCCGCTCTATGCTGGCCTCATCACTGATCGTCACGATAATGCCAAGTAGTTGGCGGTGGCCGAAATTGACCTGTATGCGTTGTCCTGGCTGCAGCTCGTCAGCAGTGACGCTATCCGGGGGGTAATAGTCAAACAGGCGAAATAGCGGTACGGGCAGCGCAACCTTAAGGATGATGGCAGAGGTGGCGGCTGGCACGTTATGGTCCCCGAGCGGAAGCTGAATACGGGCGTGCAGTATGCTCGCCATGTGGGTAGTGCTGCAGGCTTGTGCGGCGCGGGTTGGTCAGTCACCGGAGCACCTGCAGACTGGGCAGGATAGGGGAATGTCGCACCTCATGCCAGCAACGCTTAGTGATGAAGGAAGTGCTGGCTAATTTTTAAACGATGATTGTCGCTGCATTGCTGTTCTGCTAGAATTCGCGCCCTTGTTCCTGCGCTGTTTCGGTGTGGGAGCGTCCGCTGGGCTGTTACAGCCCTGACTATCAGTGCGGTGCCCGGCCATACGTGGTTATACGGGTAGCGGCACAGTTAATGAGGCTATGGTCATGAAACAGGGCATTCACCCTAAGTACGTTGAAATCAAAGTATCCTGCTCTTGCGGTAACGAATTCCAGACTCGTTCCACTGTAGGTAAAGATCTGCACGTTGACGTTTGCAGCGCCTGCCACCCGTTCTATACCGGTAAGCAGAAAGTGCTGGACGTTGGCGGTCGTATCGACCGTTTCAACAAGCGCTTTGGCGCTATGGGTTCTCGCAAAGCCTAATTGGCCGCGGAACGATCAACAACAAAGGCGCCTCAGGGCGCCTTTGTTGTTTCTGCATGCTGGTCAGGAAGAGTTCTCTGTTGCGCAATGCCAGGAAAGATCAGAAGCTGTTTCGATCATGTTAACCATCCGTTGGTCAGCTAATAGTGGGCTGCTTCTCTTCGCTACCTTGTTCTTCTGCCGATTCCTTGCCTCTCAGACAGGTCGTGGCTGTCTGTCGGTCTGTTTTAGTTTTTATTGCTGAATGTTGATGTCTTTGCAGAATTTAATTCTGATTTATTGAGTAGTTTTGAGCTGTCCAGCGTTCAAGGTGTAGACATAGGTCATATTTGGCAACGACTTTATTCCGGCTTTATTGCCAGAGGCTGGTGGTTTGCAACGATGTTTTAATTTAAGATTTTTCGTCCGACTCAACGAACAAAAGCATCGGAACTTGAACATGTCTGATCTCAAACAAGCTGCGCTTGACTACCATGAGTTTCCCCGTCCCGGTAAATTGGCGACTGAGGTAACCAAGCCCACTGCCACTGCACGTGATCTGGCGCTGGCCTACAGCCCCGGTGTTGCAGAGCCAGTACGTGAAATCGCCAAGGATGCCGAAAACGCTTACCGCTATACCGGTAAAGGCAATCTGGTCGCAGTTATTTCTGACGGTACCGCTATTCTGGGTCTGGGTAACCTGGGTCCACTGGCCAGTAAGCCGGTAATGGAAGGCAAATGCCTGCTGTTCAAACGCTTCGCCGGTATCGATGGCGTCGATATCGAAGTGAATGCTGAAAGCCCTCAGGCTTTTATTGATACCGTTGCCCGTATCGCTGACACCTGGGGCGGCATCAACCTTGAGGACATCAAGGCGCCAGAGTGCTTCGAAATCGAGCGCGCCCTGATCGAAAAATGCTCTATTCCTGTGTTCCATGATGACCAGCACGGTACTGCTATCGTGACCGCTGCGGGCATGCTGAACGCTCTGGAGCTGCAAGGTAAGACTATTGGTGAGGCCAAGATCGTCTGCCTGGGCGCTGGCGCTGCTGCCGTGGCCTGTATGAAGCTGCTGGTCAGCTGCGGTGCCAGGCTGGAAAACATCTACATGCTCGACCGCAAGGGTGTGATTCACAGCGAGCGTGATGATCTGAACCAGTACAAAGCCATGTTTGCGACTGTCACTGACAAGCGCACCATGGATGACGCGATTGCAGGCGCGGATGTGTTTGTCGGCCTGTCAGGCCCTGACCTGCTGTCGCCTGCACAGCTGAAGGCGATGGCGCCTAACCCTATTGTCTTCGCCTGCTCCAACCCTGACCCAGAAATCAAGCCTGAGCTGGCGCACTCTGTGCGTGACGACGTGATCATGGCCACTGGCCGCTCTGATTACCCGAACCAGGTCAACAACGTGCTGGGCTTCCCCTTCATCTTCCGTGGTGCGCTGGACGTACGTGCAACACGTATCAACGAAGAAATGAAGCTGGCCGCGGTAAATGCACTGAAGGATCTGGCGCGTGAAGAAGTGCCTCAGGATGTGCTGGCTGCCTACGGTCTGCAGAGTCTGAGTTTTGGTAAGGAATACATCATTCCCAAGCCCATGGACAGTCGTCTGCTGGGTGCGGTGGCAGGTGCTGTGGCTAAAGCGGCGGTCGATACCGGTGTTGCCCGTTTGCCCTTCCCCGAGAACTATCCGCTGAACAGCGTCGCAGACGTCAAGTAAGTTCCCGGTAGTACTTGTGAAAAGGCCGCCCTGCGTGATCAGGGCGGCCTTTTTATTGACTAAAAACTTGCTGGTTTGTAGGTGCTTCGCACCCTGTGCAGATCAGCGCATCAGAACAGGTCTTCAGGCCGGATCTCTTTCTGTACCTGCCCCTGAGCATTAAGGTGCAGCTCTGGTGGTGCCAGTTCTGACTGGAACAGTTCGAAGATGCCATCGCTGCCGGGAGCCGCGCGCTCACCGGTCTTGGGGTCAATGCGCACACTGACAATGCCATCTGGCTGCTGGCGAGGTTCCTCTGGCATGCCTTTGAGGGCAACAGCCATATAGTCCATCCATGCCGGCAGAGCCGCCACGGCACCGAACTCGCGACGGCCCAGGGTGCTGGGCTGATCAAAACCGACCCAGACGCTGGTGGCAATACGGCTGTTATAGCCAGAGAACCAGGCATCAACCTGATCATTGGTGGTGCCGGTTTTCCCTGCCAGATCACTGCGCTTCAGCGCAGCAGCGCGGTGGCCAGTACCACGACGGATCACGTCCATCAGCATATCCGTCAGCAGGTAGTTCACTCTGGGGTCCATGATCTGCTTGGCGACCGGGTGACCATCAGGGGTGACCTCCTGGCTGCTGGTAATGCAGCTGGGACAGGCCTCGGTGGCGGTATTCTCCACCAGTACCTTGCCGTCGACATTCTCTACCCGGTTAATCAGATAGGACGATACCTTGTAGCCTCCGTTGGCGATGGACGCATAGCCGGTAGCCACTTCCATCGGTGTCAGAGAGGCGGTACCCAGTGCCAGCGACAGGCCGCGCGGAAGGTTGGCGGGATCAAAGCCGAAACGGCTCAGATAGTCGATGCCAGTTTCAATGCCAATGGCACGCAGCAGCCGTATAGACACCAGATTACGTGACATGTATAGCGCTTCACGCATGCGTGTCGGGCCATAGAACTTGCCGCCCGAGTTTTCCGGGCGCCACGCGCCGCTCGCCAGACTGGGGTCGTTATAGACAATCGGGGCATCGTTAATGATTGAGCCGGGAGAAAAACCATTTTCCAGTGCAGCCGCATAGATAAAGGGTTTGATATTCGAGCCGGGCTGGCGGCGAGCCTGAGTGGCACGGTTGAAATTGGAGTAATAGAAGTTGAAGCCACCACTCAGTGCCATGATGGCACCATCTTTAGGATTGAGGCTGACCAGTGCACCCTGCACCACGGGAAGCTGTGACAAGGTCCAGATCACATCGCCCTGCGGGTTGTCTTCCGCATTGTCGGCAAACGCCTGTTGCTGGCGCACCCGGACAACGTCTCCTACAGTAACTATGTCAGCAGCTTGCTTGGGAACCGGACCAAGGCTGTTAACATTAATGTTCTTGCGCGCCCATTTCAGACCGGACCAGTCGACGGTGACTTCGCTATCATCGGCCAGGCGTACCTGAATCTGCTTGTCCTGCACCTGGGTAACCACTGCGGGCATCAGGCCACTGTAGCTTGGAATGGATTTCAACTGCTTTTGTACGGTGGCACTGTCCAGTGTGCTCAGGTCCCAGTGCTGCTCAGGGCCACGGAAACCGTGTCGGGTTTCATATTCGAGCAGTGCATTGGCGAGCGCCTGCTGAGCAGTTTCCTGCAGATGGCTGTCCACGGTGGTGAACACGCGGTAACCGCCTTCGTACAGGTCGGGGAACTTGTCGAGCAGTTCGGCTCGCGCCATCTCGGCGACATAGGGCGCATCCAGCTCAGGCTGGAGACCATGATAGCGGGCGGTGTTTGGTTCTTTGATGGCCTGTTCATAAGCCACGTCATCAATGTAGCCGAGGTCCAGCATGCGACCAAGAATCCAGTTGCGACGCTCCATGGCACGGTCCGGGTTGGCTATTGGGTTATAGGCGGACGGCGCC
Organism: Pokkaliibacter sp. MBI-7; assembly: GCF_029846635.1. NCBI lineage: Bacteria > Pseudomonadati > Pseudomonadota > Gammaproteobacteria > Oceanospirillales > Balneatrichaceae > Pokkaliibacter > Pokkaliibacter sp. MBI-7. The sequence continues at coordinate 3,046,232 of NZ_JARVTG010000001.1, forward strand.
TTGGGTAACCCGGCAATCATAGCCATTTCTGCCAGACTCAGGTCGCTGATGGACTTGCCGTAGTACACCTGTGCCGCCGCTTCGATGCCATAGGCGCGGTTGCCCAGATAGATTTTGTTGACATACAGCTCGAAGATTTCGTCCTTGCTGAGCTCCTGCTCCATCTGCAGTGACAGCAAAATCTCGGAGAACTTGCGGGTAAAGGTCTGCTGGCGTGTCAGAAAGAAGTTGCGTGCCACCTGCATGGTGATGGTGGAACCACCGCCCTGGATATGACCAGTCTTGGCCAGCTGGACGAAGGCGCGCAGCAGGCCTTTGACATCAATACCGTGATGAGTTTCGAAGTTGGCGTCTTCTGCGGCGTAAAAGGCTTTGACGAAGGTTGGAGGAATAACGTCATAATCCACAGGGGTACGGCGTTTTTCGCCAAACTCGCCAATCAGCTTGCCGTCTGCACTGTAAATGCGCAGCGGTGTCTGCAGTTGAACTGTACGCAGGGTCTCTACATCGGGAAGTGTGGGCTCCAGGTGCTTGTAAATGGCGAAAGTGGTGAGGGCACCTAGAATAATTCCGGCAAGAGTCAGCCAGATGAGCCAGCGGAACAAAGCTCTCAGCATGAGTAACGAGTCCTGGTAAGTATTTGAGCGTATGCGGAGGAGGCCCTATTCTAACAGGCCAACTGTACAAGTCATGGTCGATAGTCAGACAAATATTGTGCAGACATGTCGCGAGTGACCAAATTTTACACAGAGGCATGGGGTGTGACCTAGACAAAAAGAAAATTTTTTCTATACCATGCAGTTTATGTGTATGTGTAACTTCTTCGTATCACTTTAAGTGTCTATATTTAGAGTGAATTCCAGCTAATTCCAGCATAAGGAATTGCATGTGCCGTCGTGGTTCAAAGGTTTCAGACAACAGTCGCTGCTCGGAATCGATATAGGTACCACCGGTATCAAACTGGTAGAGCTGGCTCGCAAAGGCAAACAGTATGAACTGCTGAGTTTTGCTGTGGTGCCTTATACCAATGGCCAGATGATCGATCCCATGCTGCCTGAGGAGGAGATCGTCAGTACCACTCTGCAGGAGGCGGTGAAGATCGCTGGATGCCAAAGCCGGCGTGGTGCCATCGCTGTCAACAGTGCATCCGTAATCAGTCGGGTGGTGGAAGTGCCGGTCGACGCGGCAGACGATGAGGTTGAGCAAAGCATTCGCGATCAGGCAGACCAGATCATTCCCTACTCTCTTGATGATGTCATTCTTGATTACAGCGCGCTGGACCAGGAGCCCAGGAATGGCCTGCAGTCGATGTTTCTGGTGGCTGCCCGCCGTGATCAGGTGGAGACACAGGAGCGGTTGCTGCTGGCGGCAGGGCTGGAATGCCGTCTGATTGATGTGGATACCTTCGCGATTGGCCGCTCCCTTCAATACAGTCTGGCTGCTCAGCAACAGCGCCCAGCGGAAGGCCTGATCATGCTGCTCGATATCGGTGCCATGCGCTCGGTTCTCTATGCCTTTGACGGTGAGCGGGTGGTGTACTCCCGCGAACACGATTTCGGCGATCACCAGCTACGTCAGCCCCCAGTGACCAATCCATTTGAATACGAAGAGTACGGCGAGAGTTCGTCCGCTGCATCTGGTGCCATGAACGAAGCCGAGCGCTATCAGCAACTGCTGGGGCATCAGCTGGAACGAGCACTGGAGCTGTTCGCTGAAGCGCAGCCGGAAAGCCTGATCGGGTGCCTGGTGCTGGCTGGCGGCGGCGCCTGTCAAAAAGGATTAACCCCTGCCTTGTCCAAGCATCTGCAACTGAAAGTCGTGCAGGCCAATCCCTTGGCCGGAGTGAAACGCCCCGGAAAACTGGATGCTGAGCTGCAGCAGCGCGCACCCTCGCTAATGACGGCGTGTGGACTGGCAATGCGGGTCGGCCAGGAATGGGGGAGCTGAACATGAGAATCAACCTGCTCCCCTGGCGTCAGGAACGTGAAGAACTACGCAAAAAATATTTCAATCAGGCAATGCTGGGAGGTCTTATCGTCGCCGCACTTTGCCTGGCTGGCTACTGGCAGTGGCGCAATATGCAGATTGATATTCAGCAGGGCCGAAACCAGTACCTGAAGGCGCAGATTGCCCGACTGGATAAACAGGCAGGTGAGTTGCGCAGTATTCAGGATCGCCAGCAGCTGTTGCTGGACCGCATTGATGTTATCAACGGACTGCAGGCTGAGCGGCCGGTGATGGTGAATCTGCTCGCCGATGTGGTGCGGGATGTACCGGAGAAAGTCTTCCTGACAGCGATGAAGCGCAGTAATGATCAGGTGGCTATTCAGGGTAAAGCGCAGAACAACCTGCAGGTTTCCAGCTTCCTGCGAACGCTGGATCAGGGTGAGCGCTTCCATTTACCCAATCTGTCGAGAGTGGCCAAGGCTGATAGCCCGGCAGGCTGGATGGACTTTGATCTCAAGGTCGACCTGCAGAAACCCAAAGCCGCTGAGCCAACTGAGGGGGTGAGCAATGGCAAAAAGCAATAACCTCGGACGGGCATTCAAGCGTGCTTTCCATGGCTTTGATGCCAACAATCTGGACTTCAGTCAGGCGGGTAGCTGGCCTGTAGGGCCCAAGGTCATTGTTGTTGTACTGATTTTTGTACTGACCCTGGCTGCAGGGTACTTCCTCGTGCTCAGTGATCTGGATGACCAGTATGACGCCATGGTCCGAGAAGAGCCGCGGCTGAAAGAACAGGTCACCAAGAAAAGTGAGATGGTGGTTGGTTTGCCAATGTATAAGGCGCGTCTGGAGGAAATCGAGGCGCGGTTCAAGGTATTGCTGCAGCAGCTGCCACTCAAGCAGGAAGTGCCTGGCTTACTGGATCAAATGACCAAGCTTGGCCAGAACGCGGGATTAACTTTCCGCCAAATTGACCTGCAGCCAGAGCAAAAGTCGTCCTTCTATCAGATATTGCCGATCAAGATCACCGTATTCGGCGCCTACCACGCCATTGGTGAGTTCATCTATGGTCTGGCTGCTCTGCCACGTGTGGTGACCCTGCATGACTTTGACCTGACGCCTCAGGCTGATGGCTCGTTGCAGTTGGTATTGCAGGCACGCACATATCGCTTCGAGGAAGAGGATGAGCAGGCAGCAAGCAAGCCTGCAAACGGCAGCAATACCAGCAAAAAGGCAGCCAAACCATGATCAGACTGATGCTCGGTACGATGATGGTTGCCAGTGTACTGTTGGTGCAGGGCTGTACGCCGCAAGTGCCACTGGATGATCTGAAAGCCTTTGTCGACAAGGCTGGAAAAACGCAGCCCAAGCCGTTGCCGCCGTTGCCGCCGTTGCCTGAGTACAAACCTGCCCAGTACGACGTCACGACTCTGCGCGAGCCTTTCACTAACCCGGATATCAAGGTGGTGCAAAAGGCAGATATTGAAGAGTCTGATATTCATCCTGATACCAACCGGCCCAAAGAGGCGCTTGAAGCCTATGATCTCGACTCATTGAGCTTCGTTGGATTAATGAACAAAGGTGGCAAGGAGTTCGCTCTCGTTCGTGATCCTCAGGGAGCATTGCATCTGGTGGCTGAGGGCAACTACATGGGCAAGAACTTTGGCCGCGTAGTGGCTATCCGGGTTGAGCAGGGCAAGGCCATGAATGATCAGTTAGGTACCAAGCCTCCCCTGCAGGGGCAGCTTGAGTTGGAAGAAATTATCTCGACCAGTGATAACCGGTGGCGCAGTCGCCCCCGCGTAATATCAATGCAGTTCGAAAATAACTAAGCAGTCGATAAGGTAAGGGGGTTGAGGTGATACGGAGATCGGAACATAGCCTGTTGTTCTTGGTGCTGGTCATGTGTCTGGGCCTGCTTAGTCAGCGTGCTGCTGCACTGCAATTGAAGGATGTTCGGGTTTCTCCAGCAGGAAAGCCGCTGATGATCAGCCTCGATTTTGATAGCAAACCCGAGCGGGTCAGAGTGACGCGCAGTGAGGATCCTCCCCTGACCCGCCTGACCGTGGATCAGGCAAGTAATGGGACGGGACAGACCAGCTGGAAGAATCTCAACCCGGCGTTGCGCGATATTACGGTTGATAACGACAGCGGCGGTCTGAAAGTCAATGTCGAACTGCGCGAAGCCTCTGCGATGCAAACCCGTATTAATGGCAACACCATCGAAGTGGTGCCTGCTGAGGCGGAGACCGATGCGACGGCGTTACCTGATGTCAGCAACGATGATAATGCCGGGTTGGTATTTGAACGTGGTGACAGCGGTGAAGGTAAGCTGCGAATCATGCTGCCTGACCCCAATGTGCATGTCAGTGTGCAGGAAGAGGGTGCGGACATTCGTGTTGAGCTGGACGGTGATGTGCTGCCGGAAGTATGGCAGAAACACTACGACGTGGCTGATTACGGCACGACGGTCAGTGCCATTGATGCGCGCCGTGTATCGTCTTCACGTGGGGTGATTGCCATTCACCCGGTAAAAGGCAAACGTCTTGAGTTTGTAACCTATCAGGATGGTCTGGAACTAGTTGTTGAAGCACGCCCCAAAGAGCCGTTGCAGCGCAAAGTGGCAACCTATGATGGAGAGCGCATCAGTCTGACCTTGCAGAACGTTGATGTGCGGCGCGTGCTGCAGTTGATTGCCGAGTCACAGAACAAGAACGTACTGATCAGTGATGGTGTGCAAGGCGAAATCAGTGTCAACTTCCAGAAAGTGCGCTGGGATGAGGCACTGGACATGGTGCTGCGTTCACGCAAACTGTCCAAGCGTGAACAGGGAGATATCTGGCTGATTGGGCCAGCCGCAGAACTGGCTGATTATGAACGTCAGGATCTGGAGCAGAAAAAGCAGCTGGAAGATCTGGCGCCGCTGGAGATTGACTATATCCAGATCAACTATGCAAAAGCATCTGATCTGGTCAAAGTGCTGGAAACCGAAGGGACTGACACTAACAAGAGTCGATTCCTGTCGGCCCGTGGCAGCGTGACTGCAGATCCACGCACCAATATTCTACTGGTACAGGAAACTTCGGATCGCCTGAACAAGATTCGTGAGATTGTTGCCAAACTGGATCGACCCGTACGGCAGGTGCAGATTGAGGCACGAGTTGTCATTGCCAAAGATGGTTTCAGTAAGCAGCTGGGCGTGGCCTGGGGTGGGACCAGTACCAAGACAAGCGGCAGCAACAGCCTGATCCTCGGTGGTTCGACGGACACGATCGTTCAGCGAGCTAACCAGCTGGCAGGTAACGATGATGATGTTGAGTTCCCCGGTGCACTGGCAGTGGATATGGGTCTTGATGATGTTGACAGTGCTACTTCGCTGGCGCTGGGTTTCTACAATGGCTCCAACCTGCTGTCTCTGGAACTGTCGGCCTACCAGAGTGACAGCAAGATCGAAATTGTTTCGCAGCCCAAGTTGATTACCACCGACGGCAAGAAGGCGCTGATCGAGTCAGGCACTGAGATTCCTTACCAGACTGTACAGAATGATGAGGTGAGCATTGAATTCAAGAAAGCGGTGCTGTCGATGGCAGTCACGCCACAGATTACCCCGGATAACCGTCTGATCATGGATCTGGATATCAGCAAGGACTCCAAAGGAGAAACGCTGAGCGATGGCAACTTTGCAATAGATACCAACCACCTGCAGACTCAGGTATTGGTCAATAACGGTGAAACGCTGGTGCTGGGTGGTGTGTTTGAGGTCAATACCGAAAACAGCGTGATCAAGACACCGTTCTTCGGCGATATTCCCTACATCGGACGTCTGTTCCGGAAAACCGTCAATAGCGAAGACAAAGCGGAGTTGTTAATATTCATCACGCCTAAACTGGTCTCAGACGTAAATATTCCTTAATCATCGGGCGTCCTATGCACCCGCAGAAAAATCTTGTGCTTGTAGGGCCGATGGGGGCGGGTAAAACCACCATCGGCCGTTTGTTATCTCAGACACTATCGCTGGAGTTCATTGACTCCGACCGGGAAATTGAAGAGCGTGCCGGTGCCAACATTCCCTGGATCTTTGATGTTGAGGGGGAGGAAGGGTTCCGTCGTCGTGAGGAACAGGTCATCGAGGATCTGGTACAGCGTCCGGGTATGGTGCTGGCTACCGGTGGCGGTGCAGTGATTCGCGACCGCAACCGTAATGTATTGAAACAGCGGGGCTTTGTGGTTTATCTGCATACTACGGTGGCCCAGCAACTGGAACGTACTGCCAAGGATAAAAACCGCCCGCTGTTGCAGACTGAAGACCCATCCGCTGTGCTTTCTCGACTGTTCGCCATGCGCGATCCGTTGTACCGGGAAGTGGCCTCTCTCATCATCAATACGGACAAGCGCAGTCCACGTGCAGTTGTGAACGAGATTGTCAGAAAGCTGAAGGCTGCCCATTGGTGTGACTGATGGCTGTCGTGTAGCTGATCAACCTACTGGTCTGCAAGGCGCAGTGCGTCTGGCTTTGTAGGCCCCGATAGAGTAATGGTAAGTCTATGTTGACCCTGAGTGTCGCTTTGGAAGAGCGTAGTTATCCGATTTTTGTGGGTCGGAATGTGATCGAACAGGCGGAGCTGTGGTTGCCCTACATCCGCAGTCACCAGGTGCTGATCGTCACCAACGCCACAATCGCGCCGCTCTATCTGGATCGGGTCAAGGCACAGCTCGCAGGCAAGCAGGTCGATGAGGTCATTCTGCCGGACGGTGAGGGCTATAAGACACTTGAGTACGTCAACAAAATTTTCGATGTGCTGCTGGCGAAAGGGCACAACCGTACCACTACGCTGATCGCGCTGGGCGGAGGCGTAGTAGGTGACATGACTGGCTTCGCTGCCGCCAGCTACCAGCGCGGTGTCGACTTTATCCAGATTCCTACTACTTTGTTATCGCAGGTGGATTCCTCTGTTGGCGGCAAGACGGGCGTTAATCATCATCTGGGTAAAAATATGATCGGCGCTTTTCACCAGCCGCGTGCGGTGTTGGCTGATCTGACTACTCTGGATACGTTACCTGAGCGTGAGCTCTCTGCAGGCCTTGCTGAGGTGATCAAATACGGCCTGATTATCGACGCCCCCTTCCTGCAGTGGCTGGAAGACAACATGTCTGCGCTGTTGCAGCGAGATACCACTGCGTTGGCTTATGCCATTCACCGGTCCTGCGAGATCAAAGCCGATATCGTGGCACAGGATGAGCGGGAAGGTGGGGTGCGTGCCCTGCTCAATCTGGGCCACACCTTTGGTCATGCCATCGAAGCTCATCAGGGTTATGGCGCCTGGTTGCACGGTGAGGCTGTGGCGGCAGGCACCATGATGGCCGCTCGCATGTCAGCTAAATTGGGCTGGATCAGTGCTGCTGATCTGACCCGCACCGAACAGGTCTTGCTGGCTGCCGGATTACCAGTCAAGGCACCGGCGGATATGAATGAAGACGATTTCATGCGCCGTATGGCGGTGGATAAAAAGGTTATGCATGGTCAGCTGCGGCTGATTTTGTTAAAAGCATTGGGAGAGGCTGTAATCACTGGCGATTATCCGGTGGAGGCTTTGAGCGCTACCCTGGCTGAGTCGGCGTAAGTCAGGCGCTACATGCAAGCGTATACGGGGCAAACGATATGAGCCATCAAACGGACGTGCTGCATCGCTTTGGGCTGAGATTCAATCCCTTCGTGGATGAGATCATGCCCGAGGATGCCTTTCTGACTGATCAACGCAGTCAGTTACTGGATAAACTCAGCCATCTTAGTCGCTACAGCCAGTTTGTACTGGTAGTGTCCGGTGCGCACGGCATCGGTAAAAGTACTTTCCTCAATCAGTTGCTGCCCGGCAGTGATCCAGTGATGCGCCCGGTTGTGTTGCGCTTGCAGCATGAAACCGGACCGGCGCAGATGGTGACCAGTCTGGTTCAGGCGGCGCGCGTCGATCTCGATGGTGAGGTGCATTTCGAGGCACAGGTTCAGGCCTTGCAACAGCATGCATTGATGCTGCGTGAGCTGAATCGCATGATGCTGATTCTGATCGATGATGCTGAGCTGTTGACCGATGCCGCGCTCGACGTATTGTTCACCCGCCTGATGCAGACGCCTGACCCGGCTGCCAGCCCTCATATTATCCTGCTCGGCCAGCCAGACATGCTTGGTCGGCTGGGTAGCCCACGATTACAGTCGGTACTGGCAGGTCGAAGCCATCATGCGGCGCTTGATGCTCTGAGTCTGGATGAGACCGAGGCCTATATTCGTCACCGTATGGAGCTGGCGGGTTTGCATGGTGAGGTGCCTTTCACCATGGCGAACTACAGTCGTATTCACCAGTTGTCAGGTGGCAATCCTGCACAGATTAACCGTATTGCGCAGGCCATGCTGATGGAGCTGGGCGGTGCCGCTGCACAGGCCACGGGACGCAGTCGTGCTACCGTCAACCCCGCTGCTGCGGCAGTCAGCTCTTTGAGCCGTCTGCAGTTGCCATGGATGCACATTGCTGCCGTAGCCATTCTGGTGCTGACCATTGGTGGGGCGTTCCTGCTGAGTGATGGCAAAAGTGCTGACGAGCAGCAGGTCGCGCTGAATCAGCAAGTGCAAATTCCCTTGCCCAACGGTATCGCACCCGCAACGACGACCGCTGAGCCGACGCAGGCGGGCGCAGCTCCCGTGGCCCCTATGCCTGCTGCACCACCCACCCCGGAGTCTCCCCTGAGTCTTTCTGAACGACTGGCATTGCAGGAAGCGAAGCTGGGTATCAACAATGGTCAGGATGACACCATGCCTCCGCCGGACAGTGCTGTTGATCAGATTCCGGTTCCTGTTGCGCCGGCGCAGGTACAGAGCACGCCTGTACAACCTGCTCAGGTGGCCAGGCCAGTACAGCCAAGTAAGCCCGTGGTTGCGGCTCCACCGAAGGTTGAGCAGCCAGTGGCCCAGCCTGTACGTCAGGCGACGCCGACCGTAGCGGCTAAACCTGCGTCAGGTGGCAGCGCCTATCGCCGGGACGCCATGGTCAAGGGATGGAATCCCGGGGGCTATACCCTGCAAATGCTGGGGTCTCGCAGTGAGCAGGGGGCTATCGATTTTATTCGTCAGAATGGCGGAGCGAATGAGTTCTCCTACTTCCAGACAGAATACAAAGGGCAGCCCTGGTATGTTGTTGTATACGGTGAGTATGCCTCGCGGGATGCCGCTCAGACTGCTGCCAACCGTTTACCGGCCAGTCTGCAGAAGCAAAAGCCCTGGCCCCGCTCCATTCGTGGTGTGCAGCAGGAAATCAGATAAAACAAAAAAAGGTTGCCAAAGGAGCAACCTTTTTTGTTTCTGTATTGATGCAATTACTGGTCTGGTGCAACCCGGTTTTTGAGGTGCTCTTTAGCTGGCTTGTTTGTTATATCCGTATTCCGAAAAATAGTTCTTGGGGAATTATAAATATATTAATAGTTGCTCTTTCTGTAGCTGCTCTTTTTGCTGCATCTGCAGAGATAAATGTTATTAGAGCAATGATCGTAAATGCCGATAGTATTCCTTTTTATTATTTGCTGAAGGAATTAACCGTTCGGGTGAATAAAAGTGACTGATCGCCACTGTGGCACTGGTGTGTACAGGCGTCTTCATGGTGCAGGTTGAACCAATCTGGCGCATGCTGTGGTGGCTTATGACAGATATCGAAGGTAAATATTTCGCGCTTAATTCAACAGGCGTTAAATATTTCATATATGCGACCGTAATTTTGCTTTGCTTCTTAGACTAATGGCCAATTGGCATTCAACTTGCTGAAATTTTTCAGTCTTCTCACTTGCTCCTGCAAAAAAATCCTTGCTAGGATGTTTATCCTTTTGCCCATTGTCTGTGCTAAAAATCGAGAGACACATCTCAACGCAGGCAGCACCTATCATCAGAACCGTCAGTTAATAAGACAGTCGATGAAATCCTCAGGGCGCAATAACTAGAACGATATCTGATATACAGAACGATACTCAGTGAGATTGGCTTATGAAGACAGGTTTGTACAACGCAGCAGAGTTTAAAGATAACTGCGGCTTTGGTCTCATGGCTCATCTGAAAGGAAAGCCCAGCCACGAAGTGCTGCAACGTTCCATCGAGGCATTGGCCTGCATGACCCACCGTGGTGGTATTGCAGCTGATGGCAAGACTGGTGACGGTTGCGGTCTGCTGTTGCAGAAGCCAGATGGCTTTCTGCGTGCAGTAGCCAAAGAGCAATTCGGGGTCAGCTTGTCTGCTCAGTATGGCGTGGGCATGGTGTTTCTCTCGCAGGATCCGGCCAAGGCCGAGATCGCCCGCGACACAATGAATGCCAATATCAGAAAGCATGGCTTGCGTCTGATTGGCTGGCGTCAGGTGCCTATTGATCCCTCTTGCCTGGGTACTATTGCGCAATCCTGTCTGCCCCGTATCGAGCAGGTATTTGTCGACTCCGACTGCCGCAGTGAGCAGGAGCTGAACATCCGTCTGTTCCTGGCCCGTCGTCAGACCGCCAGCCAGCTGCTGGGCAAGGATCCTGACTACTACTGCTGCTCCATGTCTGCCAGCGTGCTGTCCTATAAAGGGCTGATGATGCCGGCAGATTTGCCCGTGTTCTATAAAGACCTGGGCGATGAGCGACTGGAAACCTCCATCTGTACTTTCCACCAGCGCTTCTCCACCAACACGCTGCCACGCTGGCCGCTGGCGCAGCCTTTCCGTGTGATGGCGCACAACGGTGAAATCAACACCATCGAGGGCAACCGTAACTGGGCCCGTGCGCGCGTATCCAAGTTCACCTGCGAAGCTATTCCTGACTTCAGCGAGATCGAACCGGTGGTCAATACCCACGGTTCAGACTCTTCCACGCTGGATAACATGCTGGAAATCCTCATGATCGGTGGCATGGATATCTTCCGTGCCGTACGCATGCTGATTCCGCCAGCATGGCAGAACTGGGAGACCATGGATCCCGATCTGCGTGCTTTCTATGAATACAACTCCATGCACATGGAGCCCTGGGACGGTCCTGCGGGGATCGTGCTGAACACTGGTCGTCATGCGATCTGTATGCTTGACCGTAACGGCCTGCGCCCGTCGCGCTGGGTACTGACCAAGAACGACCTGTTCTGCTGTGCCTCCGAGATCGGCGTATATGATTACAATCCTGAAGATGTCGTGGCCAAAGGCCGTGTCGGGCCGGGCCGCATCGTTGCGGTGGACACCAGCACTGGCGAGATTCTCGAGTCCGAGGATATCGACAACCGTCTTAAGGTACGTCAGCCCTATCGCAAATGGCTGCGTGAGAACGCGCTGCGTATTGAAGGCCTGTTGACTGATGCCGATCAGTCTTTTGAAGACTTCGACGTTGATGAACTGAAGACCTACATGAAGCAGTTCCATGTCACCTTCGAAGAGCGTGACCAGATTCTGCGACCGCTGGCTGAAACCGGTATGGAAGCCGTAGGCTCCATGGGTGATGACACGCCGATGGCAGTACTGTCGTCGAAGACCCGTGTGCTCTATGACTTCTTCCGGCAGCAGTTTGCCCAGGTCACCAACCCGCCCATCGATCCGCTGCGTGAAGCGGTGGTGATGTCGCTGGATACCTGCCTTGGCCCGGAAAAGAACGTTTTCGTTGAGCTGCCCGACCATGCCAACCGTATCAAACTGTCCTCACCGATCCTGTCGGCGAAGAAGTTTTCACGGTTGCTGCATATGGATCGTCCAGGCTACGGCGTGAAGAAACTGATGCTGCACTTCGATCCTGCCCAGACTTCGCTGCAGGCCGCGGTCGAGCAGCTGTGCAAAGATGCTGAAGTGACCGTCCGTGATGAAGGCACTGTGCTGCTGATTCTGTCAGATCGTGACATCGAGAAAGGCAAGCTGCCGATTCATGCGCTGATGGCGACCGGTGCTGTGCATCATTATCTGACCGAGAAAGGCCTGCGCTGTGACTGCAACCTGATCATCGACACTGCCACTGCACGTGATACCCATCACTTTGCCTGCTTGATCGGCTTTGGCGCGTCAGCGGTTTATCCCTACCTGAGCTACCGGGTGATCAATGACATGATCAGCCAGGGGACCGTGCTGGGCAATCCGGTGGACTGCCATCGCAACTATCGCAAGGGTATCAACAAGGGCCTGATGAAAATCATGTCCAAGATGGGGATCTCCAGCATCGCCTCCTACCGTGGCGCGCAGCTGTTTGAAGCGGTGGGTGTCGGTAGTGATGTAGTGGGAATGTGCTTCAAAGGGGTGCCGAGCCGTATCGAAGGTGCGCGTTTTGAACACTTCCAGCAGGAAACCCAGCAGCTGCACGATGTGGCCTGGACCCTGCGTAAGCCGATTGCTCATGGCGGTCTGCTCAAGCATCACCACGAAGGCGAATACCATGCCTTCAACCCTGATGTAGTCAAATACCTGCAGCAGGCTGTGGAGTCTGGTGACTACAGCGTTTATCGCGACTACGCCGGTCTGGTCAATGGTCGTGGCGTGGCGACGATCCGTGATTTGCTGAAACTCAAAGCAGATGTCACCCCGATTCCTCTGGAAGAAGTGGAGCCGATCGAAGCCATTCTGCGTCGTTTTGACTCTGCCGGTATGTCCCTCGGGGCGTTGTCACCAGAGGCTCACGAAGCGCTGGCTCAGGCCATGAACGAACTGGGTTGCCGCAGTAACTCCGGTGAGGGCGGCGAAGATCCCGCACGTCACGGTACTATCCGCCGCTCCAAAATCAAGCAGATTGCTTCGGGCCGTTTTGGCGTGACCCCGGAGTATCTGGTGAATGCTGAAGTCTTGCAGATCAAGGTGGCACAGGGTGCCAAACCCGGTGAAGGTGGCCAGTTACCCGGTGGCAAGGTTAATGACCTGATTGCACGCCTGCGCTATTCCGTACCCGGTGTGACGCTGATTTCGCCACCACCGCACCATGACATCTACTCTATCGAAGATCTGGCGCAGCTGATTTTTGATCTCAAGCAGGTCAATCCCGAAGCGCTGGTATCGGTGAAGCTGGTATCGCGTCCTGGCGTGGGTACTATCGCTGCCGGTGTGGCCAAAACCTACGCCGATCTGATCACTATTTCCGGTTATGACGGAGGTACCGCAGCCAGCCCCATCACCTCTATTCGCTATGCCGGTTCACCGTGGGAGCTGGGGTTGGCGGAAACCCATCAGACCCTGCGTGGCAACGACCTGCGTGGCAAGGTGCGGGTACAGACAGACGGTGGTCTCAAGACCGGTCTGGACGTGGTCAAGGCTGCCATGCTGGGTGCCGAGAGCTTTGGCTTCGGTACCACGCCGATGGTGGCGATGGGCTGTAAATACCTGAAAATCTGCCACCTCAACAACTGTGCGACCGGTGTGGCCACCCAGAACCAGTCACTGCGTGACAAGCATTTCCGCGGCACCGTGGAAATGGTGAAGCACTTCTTCCGCTTTGTTGCCATGGAAACCCGTGAGTGGATGGCCAGGGTCGGCGTGCGTACGCTGGAAGAGCTGGTGGGTCGTGTTGATCTGCTGGAAGCCCATGCCGGACTGACCGACAAGCATGCCGCACTGGATCTGTCGCCCATCCTCTCGGACGGTGGCGTGCCAGCTGATAAGCCTCATACCTGTCAGCTGGAGCGTAACGAACCGTTTGATGCGGGTGTGCTGAACAGCCAGATGCTGGAAGCAGCCAAAGCGGCCATCGAAGGTAAGCTGGGTGGTGAGTTCGACTTTATCACCACCAACTGCGATCGTTCACTGGGTGCCCGTACCTCCGGTTATATCGCCCGTCATCACGGCAACCAGGGCATGGCCGCTGCGCCTATCCGTTTCAACTTCAAAGGGGTGGCTGGCCAGTCCTTCGGGGTATGGAACGCCGGTGGTCAGGAGTTGTATCTCGAAGGTGATGCTAACGACTACGTGGGCAAAGGGATGACCGGCGGTAAGCTGGTGATTCGCCCGCCCAGAGAGAGCACCTTCGCCTCGCAGGAAACCTCCATTGTAGGTAATACCTGTCTGTACGGTGCGACCGGCGGTAAGCTGTTTGCTGCAGGTGGTGCTGGTGAGCGTTTCGCGGTGCGTAACTCCGGTGCGCATGCTGTTATCGAAGGTGCCGGTGATCACTGCTGTGAATACATGACAGGTGGTCTGGTAGTAGTGCTGGGTGAAACCGGGTTCAACTTCGGTGCGGGTATGACCGGTGGTTTTGCCTATGTACTGGATCAGGACCGCAGTTTCGTCGACAAGTACAACCATGAGCTGGTGGATATTCACCGTATTGCCAACGAAAGCATGGAACAGTATCGCGGCCACCTGCGTAGCGTACTGGAAGAGTATGTAGCGGAAACCCAGAGTGCCTGGGGTCAGCATATCCTCGACGAGTTCGACACCTTTATCGAACGTTTCTGGCTGGTCAAACCCAAGGCGGCCGGCCTTGGACAGCTGCTGACCCAGGTCCGCAGCCGTCCTGAATAATACGCCCTGTCAGTAGGTGGCCGGAGTGTGCTCCGGCCACCGCAGGGTACAGAATCGACGTGATTAAAAGGGACTGGCCTGTGCGCCCGTTCCGCAGTAATGAGGTGAAAGTAACATGGCAGAACGTTTGGATAACGTTTTCCAGTTCGTCGATGTAGGCCGCCAGGACCCCAACAAGAAGCTGGCCCGCAAGCGCAAGAAAGAATTCACAGAAATCTACGAACTGTTCAAACCGGAAGAGGCGTCGCCTCAGGCTCATCGCTGCCTGAGTTGCGGTAACCCCTATTGCTCATGGAAGTGCCCGGTTCATAACCATATTCCCGACTGGCTGAAACTGGTCAGTGAAGGCAACGTGCTGAAAGCGGCTGAGCTGATGCACCAGACCAACTCCTTGCCGGAAGTGTGTGGCCGGGTGTGCCCACAGGATCGCCTGTGTGAAGGTGCCTGTACGCTGAATGATGGCTTTGGTGCGGTGACTATCGGCTCGGTAGAAAAGTACGCAACCGATACCGCCTTTGCCATGGGCTGGCGCCCTGACATGTCCCGTGTGGTCTGGACCGACAAAAAGGTCGCCATCGTCGGTGCTGGCCCGGCGGGTCTGGGCTGTGCTGACATTCTGGTGCGCAACGGTGTCAAACCGGTGGTGTTCGACCGCAACCCTGAAATCGGTGGCCTGCTGACCTTTGGTATTCCTGAGTTCAAGCTGGAAAAGAACGTGATGTCCCGTCGCCGTGAGATTTTCGAATCCATGGGCGTCGAGTTCCGTCTGAACACCGAGATTGGCAAGGACATCAGCTTCCAGGAGTTGATGGACAGCTATGATGCGGTGTTCCTCGGTATGGGTACCTACACCTATATGAAAGGCGGCTTCCCCGGTGAAGAGTTGGGTGGCGTTTATGAGGCGTTGCCTTATCTGATCTCCAATGTGAACCGCTGCCTGGGCTTCGAGAAGGATGCTGCTGACTTCATTGATATGAAGGGCAAGAAGGTTGTGGTGCTGGGTGGTGGTGATACCGCCATGGACTGTACCCGTACCGCTATCCGCCAGGGCGCATCTACTGTGACCTGTGCTTATCGTCGCGATGCCAAGAATATGCCCGGTTCACGCCGTGAAGTGGCTAACGCCAAAGAAGAAGGTGTGAAGTTCAAGTACAACGTACAGCCTGTGGAACTGGTGGGCGACAACGGTCGCGTCACGGGGGTGAAAGTGGTGCTGACCGAGCTCGGCGAGCCGGATGCCCATGGTCGTCGCAGCCCGGTAGTGGTGCCCGGCAGTGAGGAAATCCTTGAGGCTGATGCCGTTCTGATCGCCTTCGGTTTCCGTCCCAGCCCGGCTGCCTGGTTTGATGACTTCAACATCGGCCTGGACAACCGTGGCCGTGTAGTTGCACCTGAAGCCCCCAGTGCTGGTCAGCATTACTTCCAGACCAGCAACCCGAAAATATTCGCCGGTGGCGATATGGTGCGTGGTTCTGATCTGGTGGTGACAGCCATTGCCGAAGGCCGCAAGGCGGCGGAAGGCATCATGGATTTCCTCGAAGTCTGACGCCCCGTTTCTGGCACTGTCGCGCAGGTAACACCTGTGTGACACAAACGACCCTCCCGCCTTCAGGCCGGAGGGTTTTTTGTTTTATATCACGGCGACGCTAATGCTTAGTTCATATGTTCAGGCATGTATATTGCGTTCCAGAAAAAAGCTAAAAATCGCCGCGTGATTAAGTTATTTCCACATATATAAAGAAGATAATCGGGATAAAACTCGACATAAAAGCAATTACTCTGGTGATGTCCCCTAAAAAAATAATCACCAGGAGGCCAGCCATGCTTGTCGGCATACCCAAAGAAATCAAAAACCATGAATACCGTATCGGCATGACCCCGGCAGGGGTGCGTGAACTGGTGGCTGCCGGCCACCAGGTGCTGATCGAACATAACGGCGGCGCTGCTATCGGTTTGACCGATGCAATGTACGAAGCCGCCGGTGCCAGTATCGTCGCCACCGCGCAGGAAGTGTTTTCCCGTGCCGAGCTGATCGTCAAGGTCAAGGAACCACAGCCCATCGAATGCCGCATGCTCAGTCCGGGACAGGTGCTGTTTACCTACCTGCATCTGGCGCCTGATCCCGAGCAGGCCCGGCTGCTGATCGAGTCCCAGGCCATCGCCATCGCCTATGAAACCGTCACCGACAGCCAGCATGGCCTGCCCCTGCTGGCACCCATGAGTGAGGTGGCGGGCCGTATGGCGATACAGGCCGGGGCCCACTGTCTGGAAAAAGCGCAGGGTGGGCTGGGCATGTTACTGGGTGGGGTGCCCGGTGTGGCGCCTGCCAAAGTCGTGGTCATCGGCGGTGGCGTGGTCGGCACTAACGCAGCGCGGATGGCGCTGGGGCTGGGAGCAGATGTGACCATCCTCGATCGTTCCCTGACCCGTCTGAAGGAGCTGGACGCGCTGTACGGCCCATCGCTCAAGACCCTGTACTCGACCACAGAAACGCTGGAGCAGGAAGTCACCGCAGCAGATCTGGTGATCGGTGCGGTGCTGATTCCCGGCGCTGCGGCGCCCAAGCTGGTCACCCGCGCCATGCTGGGCAGGATGAAAAAAGGAGCGGTACTGGTGGATGTAGCGATAGATCAGGGCGGCTGCTTTGAAACTTCACGGGCCACGACCCATCAGCAACCTACCTATGTTGAGGAAGGCGTGATCCATTACTGCGTGGCCAATATGCCCGGCGGTGTGGCCCGGACCTCCACCTTTGCCCTGACCAACGCCACTCTGCCCTATGTACTGGCACTGGCCAGCAAGGGCTATCGGCAGGCGTTGCAGGATGATGTGCACTTCCGCAATGGTCTGAATATCCACCGTGGACAGGTGACTCATCAGGCGGTAGCGCGGGCACTGGGGTATGGCTATGTGGCGGCGGCAGAGGTGATCTGAGTGCCCTTATAACCGAAGAGCCCCTAAACGCTGAGCAATCCAAACGGCCCGGGATGACTGAGATACCCGGGCCGTTTTTATTTCAGGGGCTACGGATCGTCTGCTCTGAGTCGTGTAGAGGTTCATGAATCCGCAATAGTCGTCCGGCATTCCCCAGTACAAACAGGGTGCTGAGGTTGTGCAGCACAGCGGCCAGCAGTGCGCCTGAGGCGCCCAGCCAGCCCATGGCGGCACAGGCGACGATCGCCAGCGTCCAGCCCAGACCGACTATGACATTGATCAGCAGGGTATGACGGCAGCGACGGCTGAGGCGAATACAGCTGGCCAGTCGGCGCAGATCATTGCCGATCAGCACAATGTCGGCCGATGCCAGCGCAATCCCGGCCGCCTGCGAGCCCATGGCCACGCCCACCACCCCGGCCTTCAGTGCCAGCGAGTCATTGATACCATCCCCCACTACCAGTGGTCGCAGCCCCCGCTGCACTTCCTGCTGTACGCAGTGCAACTTGTCGTGGGGCAGGGCCTGCGCCTGAATGCGGTCGATCCCCACCTCATGGGCGACGGTGGTGGCGACACTCTGACGGTCGCCGGTCAGCAGGGTCTGGTGTTGCAGCCCCAGCCGTCGCAGTTCCTGCAGCGCGCTGGCCGCTTCAGGTCTGACCTGATCGGCCAGCAGCAGCCAGGCCAGAAACACGCCATCCAGTGCCAGCCCGGCAACCGGGCCATCATGCTCAGGCACTGCCGGAGTGGTGATGCCCAGCTGTGCAAACAGCTCTGGCCGCCCCAGTGCCGCAGGCTGGCCTTGATAGTCGGCTACCACCCCCAGCCCCTGCAGCTCCCGGCAGTGCAACAGCGCGCTGTCGTCACTGACGGCCAGCTGACGGCAGGCACGGCTGACCGGGTGGCTGCTGCTGGCACCGAGGGTGGCAGCAAGGCGTAGAATGCTCTGCCGTTCACCACTGAATAACTGCATATCCTGCAGATACAGAGTACCCAGTGTCAGGGTGCCGGTCTTGTCGAGGATCACCGAGTTGACGTCGGCCAGCTCCTCCAGAAACGCCGCATTGCGGATCAGCATGCCGTGGCGGGCTGCCACGACCACACCGGCAATGGCGGTGGCCGGGGCGGACAGCACCAGTGCGCAGGGGCAGGCGGCCACCAGTACGGCGAGCATGGCCTGCACATCGTTGCTGAGGAACCAGGTCAGCGCCGCCAGTAGCAGTACCAGCGTCAGATAGCGCCCGGCATAGCGTTCCAGCAGGCGGGTGATGGGTGGTTTGCTGTGCTCGGCATCCTGCATTAGCGCAATCACCCGGCCGAGGGTGGAGGCATCGCCGGTACGGGTCACTTCTACCAGCAGCAGGCCGTCCAGATTGATGGCGCCGCCATAAACGTCGCTGCCTGCCTGCACTTCCTGGGGTACGGATTCACCAGTCAGGGGCGCGCAGTCAACGCTGGCCTGACCACGCAGTACCCGGCCATCGGCGGCAATACGATCACCGGCACGCACTTCGATCTGGTCGCCCGGCTGCAATTCGCTGTTATCCACTTCGCTGATCTGGCCCTGACGGTCGATGCGTCGGGCCCGGCTGTGGGTCAGCTGCTGCAACGCGGCAATGGCTTCCTGAGTGCCGATGACGCTGCGCTCCTCCAGCAGATGGCCGAAGATCATGATCACCGGCAGCAGGGTGGCGGTCAGCATATCGCCGCTGGCCCAGGCCGCCAGCATGGCCAGCGCGATCAGCTGATCAGTGACGCCGTGCAGGCTGGGATGGCGCAGACTGTGCCAGCACTCGCGCAATACCGGCACGGCCACCAGTAACGAGGCGCAACCAAGCAGCAGCTGGCTGACGACCTGCTGTTGTGGCAGCCACCAGCGCCAGATCAGTGCCAGACACAGCAGGCCGACGGCCAGCATGGCCAGTAGCAGCTGGCGTCCGGCCTGACGTTTTTCTGCCGCAGACAGCAGTTCGCCGGGTCCGAAGTGCAGGTGGGTGTGATGATGATCGTGGCCATGGGTGTGATGGGCAGGGCTCATGGATTGCTTCCTTGCAGTAACAGGTGAGCCTCGGCCGAGGGCGTGACCGTGGTGACGGCATCGGCGCGTGACAGCAGGGCGGGCATGCGGGTGCGGTAGATACGTTGCAACATGTCGGGGTCGCTGCCGTTATCCAGTGCTTTGGCCAGCGCGATGATATCGGCGGTGTCTACACTGGCACTGGCAACCTCCTCGTTGGCACGGGCGGTGGCCTGCTGGCGGATGGAGTCTGCGGTCTGATTGGCCTGTTGCAGACGTTTTTCCGCCGCAGTGTGAGCATCGGCCACCCGTTTGTCAGCCTGCTGACGGGCGGTCAGTACCGCATTGAAGGCACTGACGGCGTTATCCGGCAGGCTGGCCTGCACATCCACACGGGTGATTTCAATCCCCAGCCCAGCACCCTGTTGCTGCAGGCGGGCGAGGCGCTGATTAATCGCCTGCACCAGATCGCCCCGCAACTGTTCGCGCCGTTCGGCGGCATTGCTGCCTGCGCTCACCAGCTCCGGACGAGCCACCAGAATGGTATCCAGATCCCGTGAGGCGGCCACGGCTACGGCACTGCGCTCGGCCAGCCGTGACAGGGCGGGCAGCACATGTTCGGCCTGGGTGACGAAAGCGCGGGGCTGGCTGATCTGATACGACAGGGTCAGGTCGAGCTGCACCACTCCGGCATCACCGGTCAGCAGATAGCCGGAACCTGCCAGGGCATCGCCATCCTCCTCGTAACTGCTGGCCCGTTGATCGGCAGCGCGGGCCTGATCGGAGCGCAGCAGAGCGCTGACGTGATAACTCAGCACCTGTTGTGCCGACGGGACCATGACCACCTGTTCGATGGGGTTGGGCCAGGCCAGCAGCAGGCCGGAATCCTGCACCCGCTCGATAGCCCCCAGCCGCATGACTACGGCACGATGCTGCGGATCGATCTGGCGGATATTGCTGATCAGCCAGCCGCCTGCCGCCAGCAGGGTGGCACCGTACAGCAACCAGAACAGCACCGTACCGGCCTGCAGCCAGGGGCTACGACGCTGGGCGTGTGGCAGCTGGCTCATGGGTGTTTACCCTGCGAGTTGGGGGCGGTGGTACTGGCTGTGCCACTCTGGGTGGGCACGGGCTGGGTCAGTACATTGAAGGGCGCTGCATCGGTGCGCAGCACCAGACGGGTATTGGGGCTGATCACCTGTTCGAGGGTATCCAGTGAGCGTAGCTGCTGGTACAGCGCCGGTGCCGCGGCATAGGCATCACCGTAAATGCGGGCGGCCTGCAGCTGCGCCTGAGCTTCAATGTGGGCGGCGTCGACGCGGGCATCGGCCTGAATAATGCGCGACTGCTTGTCCGCATCGGCGCGAATCAGCGCTGCCTGACGTTTGCCTTCGGCCGTGCGCTGGGTGGCGATGGTCTCGCGTTCCGCCCGCATGCGGTCGACGGTGGCCGACAGGGTGACGGCGGGCAGGGTGAGGGTCTCGATACCCACCTGCTCCACCTGAATGCCATAGATCGCCAGCAGCTGCGGTGCCAGTTGCTGCTGCAGGTTACGCTCGAAATTGTCCAGCTGCACCTGCTTGGCATCGGTGTTGATCAGGCTGGCCAGATCGTAGGCGCTGGTGGTGGTCTCCAGTGCCGAGGCAACAAAGGTGCGAATCTGTTCTGCTGCCTCATCGGGCTGATTCTGCACCGCGCGCAGGTAGCGCTGCACCAGCGTCGGCCCGGTGGCCACATGCCAGTTCACATAGGCCTGAATCACGATGCGCAGGCCATCACGGGTGCCGACATCCTGCAGACCGCTGGAGGTGGTGCGCAGACGCAGATCGACCGGTTGCACCGCATCAATGGGCAGTGGCAGTTTCCACGCCAGACCGGGTTCCAGCAGCACCCTGACCGGCTTGCCAAAGCGGGTGATGACCGTAGCTTCACCCGCACGGACCTGCACCAGACAGGCCGCAGCGACGGCCAGCAGTAACAGCAGCAGGGCCAGTGGCATGCGCCAGGGTAAGCCCTGACTTACCGCGTGGTGATGATGCCCGGCCGGTGAGGGGGTATGTGCCGGATGAGCAAGGCCTTCGCTGTGCTCATGGTTGTGTTCATGGTCATGGCTGTGATCGTCGTGACGGTGATTGGGTGGCAGTCCCACGGAATAGTCCTCGTCGTACTGATACTGTTCGGCAACGCAGATAGCGGGTCAGTAGCCACTCAGGGGCTGGTATCGCCGCTGCTATCGTCACCTGGCTCGCTGCTGGTGTCGTTGCTGTCGGTTGTGGTCGTGCTGTCATCAGCAGGGCCTGATGTGCTGTGACTGGCCGGTGCTTCACTGCCAAACCCTGACGACAGCTCCGGGCTCAGGTTGCGCAGATCAATCATCGGTGTGTGCGCGGCGCTGATGCGGCTATCGATGATCAGTACCTGCTGGGCATTGGGCAGGGCGCTGGCCAGCTGATGCAGATAGCGCTCCTGCACAAAGGTATGGGGGGCGCTGTCACTGGCCTGCTTCTCGGCGCTGAAGCCAATGCTGTCGGCATTGGCCTGCGCCACTCCTTCATGGGCCTGGGCACTGGCCTGATCGGTGATGCTGCCGGCCTCCGTCCGGGCCAGATTCAGCAGCTCGGCCTTGTGTCCCTCGGCCAGTGAAATCAGCGATTGGGCATTGATCTGTGCCGCCTGCACGGCGTGGTAGGCGGCCGCCGCTCCGGCGGGTGGATGGATAGCTTCCAGCTCGGTGGCGACGATATGCACGCCGCACGACATGGCATCCAGCTGGCGCTGCATGGCACGGCTGATGTCCTGATCGAGCTGGCTGCGCTGCAGGCCCAGCACATCATCCAGCGTGCGGTAAGCAAATACCTGAATCAGCACCTGATTGGCGCTGTTGCGGACCAGCTGAGGCAGATCGAGGCAGTGGTAGACGCTGGCCAGAGCATCGGCGTCACTGGCACCGATCTGGTAGAGGAAGCGGATATCCATATCCATCACCTGAAAGCTCTGCTGCTGATCATGACCGCTGGCAATCAGCTGGGTCTTCTCGCCGTCATGAGCGGCGTCCCACAGGCGGTTGGCGCGGGCGGGCGCAGCGCCATCAGCACTGCTGATACTGCCCGACGGCTGGCTGCTGATCACGGCACCCAGTTCATGCACGCTGCCGTTGTCGACGGTAATCAGTTTGCCCAGTGGCCAGGGCAACAGCAGATGCAGACCGGGCTGCAGCACCGCCACTGGCTGGCCAAGGCGCTCGTAGACGCCGCGCTGATCAAGACTGAGGCTGTGCAGGCCGCTCAATAGCCAGCCGCACAACAGCATCAGCAGGCTGACCGGCAGCAGACGCCGGCGGATATAGCCGAGCGCCCAGGACTGCTGCAGATCGACGCCCAGCGTCTGTTTGATTTCCTTCTCCAGCCGGGCCATGGGCAGCGGCGGCCAGTCAAGGCAGTGGGCCAGCAGACTGTGCGCAGCAAAGCGCTGTTCGGCCAGCGGCAAAGGGGGCTGAAAACACTGCCACAGCACCCGCAGTAGTAGTTCCACCGCGATCACTACGGGCAGTAAGCCCAGCAGGTGCTGCAGCCCGTACCAGAGTGTAGGGCTCCAGGCGGCCAGCGGCAGGTTGAGGCAGCACAGCAGCAATACCAGCAATACACTGCGCACGGTCATGGCCAGTGCAGATGCCTCCGGCCAGTCTGCAGCAGGGCGGCTGATCAAATCTCGTTCCAGCACCAGCAGAGCCGCGGCGGGCAGCAGCAGTACGGCGACCGACAGAGCCTGGAGCAAGGGTGGCACCATAGCCGGTTGCGCCAAACCAGCGGCGATCAGCCCGGCCAGCTGCCAACCCCGCGCCACCAGTACCAGACTCAGTAATGCCAGCAGGGCCAGATGCAGCAAGGGCTGGCGCAGCAGGCGCCGGAGGGCGTGGGGCAGCAGCCGGAAACCTTCCTGATCGGTAGCATCGTTGCTGACGTAAGGGTCTTGCAGCAGCGCGGTCAGTAGCCGGTGCAAACTGGCGGGTAGGGGCAGTGGGGTCTGATCCGTCGCCGCACAGCGCTGACGGCTGCGTTGCCAGGCCAGCAGCAGGCTGGCAAACAGCAACAGCAGACTGGCACTGAGCTGGCACAGCGGTGGCAACCACAGTGATGTCGGGGCCAGCAGCAACATGACCACGGCCGTCAGCCACAGCAGCAGCGTCACGCAGCCAAGGCCGAGCAGCGCCAGCAGCAGGTAACGTGCCTGCGCAGGAGCCTGCGGATAACGGGGAAGATCTGAATGAGTGTCGGTGGCAGCCATGGTCAGGTATCGGACAGGGTGAAACACAAAACTGCGCTGACGATAGCCTGACCTCCGTGAGGGATGTAGAGGTGATGTTATAAAATCACATTTTTATCTCAATCCTTTCTGCCTGAATTAGAGGGTGGATTCAGTGAATAATCCGCGCCGTTATACCTCCAGTGTTATCACCCGTTGCCAGCTGAAAAATGAAGACGAATCGCCAAGTGTGGCGCTTCGGCCAACGTGAAAAAATATAATTATTTTCACGTTTTGCTATCTTTTTCATCATCCTTGGCTAATCTGGCGTATTAATGCGCCTTGCATAACCGGGCAAAAAAATAATTGATTAAGGTCAATGCGAGGTGGAATGGGAGTCGGGAAAATTCGCCGCCATCGCGCCTCAGGGTGTCACTGGATCGCAACCGCTGCCCTCTACGATCTGTTCCGATAGCCTCCACACACATAGGTTTATTGCATGAAGCAGGCGATATCCCCGATCAACAATGAGATCAAACTGCAGGAAGACGAATTTATCGTCAGCAAGACCGATACACGTGGTGTGATTACCTATGTCAATCGGACCTTCATGCGTGTCTCCGGTTTCTCCGAGCCGGAAATGCTTGGCCAGCCGCACAATGTGATTCGTCATCCCGAGATGCCGCGCGGGGTATTCCGGCTGTTGTGGAAAACTCTGGAGAGCAAGCAGGAGTTTGTCGGGTACGTCAAAAACCTGTGCAAGGACGGCAGCTACTACTGGGTGCTGGCCAATATCACGCTGGATTACAACTCCGACGGCAAGCTGCAAGGTTACTATTCGGCACGCCGCAAACCGCAGGCCCGGGCGCTCAAGGCCATTCTGCCCCTGTATCAGGAAATGCTGCGCATCGAAGCCAGCTACGGCAAGAAGGATGGCGCAGAAAAGTCCATGGCCTATCTGCTGGAACAGTGCCGCCAGCAAGGCGTGCCCTATGACGAGCTGGTGCTCGCGCTGGATCGCTAGTACCCGATAAGCCGCTGTTTGTCTTCTTTTGTCTGAACCTCAGGAAGTCGAGGGAGCCATGTCTCAGGATTCCAAACCGAAAAAACGTGGACGTAGTTTCGGTAGTCTGTATCTCAAGCATCGCCTGCAGCTGGCCTGCTGGCTGTTTTCGCTGCTGGGGCTGGTGCCTGCCATCGTGCTGGCCGCCACCGGTCAATGGACGCTGGCGGGCTGGATGCTGATCCCCGCTGTGCTGATCATGGTGCTGTCGGTGCTGCACTATGGCCAGTCCAACCGGGCTCTGAGTGCCATCGAACAGATGCAGCGGGCGCTGGTGGCCGGCAACAAGGGCACCTTCGGGATGCGCATCAACCAGACCGAGCGTCTGGGGGAAGTGGGTTTTGTTGCCTGGGAGCTGAATGATTTCCTCGATAAGATCGAGACCTATTTCAAGGAAGTGGACACCTGTTTCCGTCACGTCGCCAATGGCCGGTTCAACCGCTACGCGCTCTATCGCGGCCTGCCCGGACAGCTGCGGGAGTCCCTGCAGCGCATCAACGAGTCCATCGACAAGATGAAGCGTGGCTCCGAACTGGTGGCCAGCAACGAGCTGAACTCCGACCTGCACAAGCTCAATATCACCAATCTGATCCAGAACCTGCGACAGAATCAGGCCGATCTCAACGGTATCAGCGAAGACATGGAGCTGGTGGAGCAGATCGCTGTTGAGAGTGGTGAAGCCGCCAGTCAGAACCAGAAAACCGTGCGGCAGATGGTGCAGGCACTGCACAACATCAACAACACCATTGAGGCGGTGTCCTCGGTGGTCAACCAGCTCGGTCAGGACAGCCATCAGGTGGAGCAGTCACTGTCGATCATCACCGAGATTGCCGACCAGACCAACCTGCTGGCCCTTAACGCGGCGATTGAAGCTGCCCGTGCCGGTGAGCAGGGACGCGGTTTTGCGGTGGTGGCTGATGAGGTCAAGGCGCTGTCGAAACGCACCAAGGATGCGGCGGTGGACGTCACCGGCACCATCAGCAGTTTCAGCCAGCGGGTGGATCAGATGGTGACTCAGGCCGCTAACTCGGCCCGCGAGGCGGGAGAAATTTCTGCCATGGTCAGCCAGTTTGATGTCGAGTTCAGCCGTATGGCGACCTCTGCCGAACAGACCAAGGGCCGCATCAGTTATGCCAAGAGCCGCACCTTCGGTGTGCTGGCCAAGGTCGACCACATTATCTTCAAGCAAAACGGCTATCTGACCTTTGATGAGCACCACGACCACAGCGAGGAAGTGGCCGCAGTATCCAAACATCACACCGAATGCCGTCTGGGGCAGTGGTACTACCAGGGCGTGGGAGCGCAGTTCTTCTCCCATGTACACTCGTACAAGGCCATCGAAGCCCCCCATGCGGCGGTTCATCAGGCGGTGCAGAAAGCCATTGCACTGCGTAATGAAGACTGGAAATACCAGCCCGAAATCCGCAGGCAGATTATTAGCCTGATGGGTGATGCCGAGCGCCAGAGCGAGCGCCTGCTGAACCTGATTGATGACGTTATCCGCGAGCGTCACCACGGCTAGCGAAGGGGGTTATATGGCGGGCAGGCTGCTCTGCTGCAGGTAGGGTGCAAGCTCACTGGTCGGCAGTGGCAGACTGTGCAGGAATCCCTGTATCTCATCACAGCGCATGGCTTGCAGGCAGCGGGCATCCTCTTCACTTTCCACGCCCTCGGCCACCACCTGCATCTGCAGACGGTGGCACAGTGCAATGATGCTGTCGACGAACTGCTGCTGGCGCTGCTGCTGGCTCAGTTGCTGTACCAGACTGCGATCCAGCTTGAGGATGTCGATCGCCAGAGCTTTCAGCGTTGTCAGCGAGGAGACGCCACTGCCGAAGTTATCCAGCGCAACACGGATACCCTGATCCTGCAGCGCTTTGAGTATACCGGCGCTACGCTGCAGATCCTGGGTCAGAGTCGCCTCATTGAGCTCCAGTACCAGCTGTCGTGGCCGCAGGACATGGCGCTGCAGGACCTGATTGATCCAGCTCGGCAGTGCCGGGTTGAACATAGAGATAGACAGGTTCAGTGCCACCTTGATGTCATCCGGCCAGCGCACTTCGCTGTGGTGGTAGTCGTACTCCAGGCGCTCAAACAGCCAGTTGCCCAGCGCCATCCCCAGACCATGGTTCTCCGCCAGCTCAAAGATCTCGATAGGGTGAATGGCGTCATAGTGGGGGTGCTGCCAGCGCAGCAGGGCTTCGATGCCCGTGAGCTGACGGTCGGCGGCGCGGTAGAGTGGCAGGTAATGCAGCTGCAGCTCGGAGGTGGCGTCGCAGAACTGCAGCTGGCGCTTGAGATCCAGCAGCAGCGTGGTCTGGCGATTCTGATGCTCGGCCATTTCGCTACGGAACAGTTCAACACGGGTGGTGGAGCCCGCGCTCTTGGCCTGATACAGCGCCAGTGACGCCGCCTGCAGCAGTTCGGCCGGTTGCAGACCGTGCAACGGGAAGATGCTGACGCCCACGCTGGTATCGATCTGGGTGGCCCGGCCCTTGATAAAGAAGTCAAACACCAGCGACTGACGGAAGTAGCGGGCCAGATCCAGCGCCTCGCTGTCGTTCTGCAGATTGTTGAGAATCACCGCGAAATTGTCGCCATCCAGCCGCGCGACCAGATCCTGCCGGCGCACATGCTCACGCAGACGCTGGGCGACTTTCTGCAGCAGCTCATCGCCCTGCCGGTGGCCGAGGTAGTGATTGATTTCCTTGAAGTGATTGAGCTTGATCAGGCACAGGGCAAAGTGGCTGTCGGGCTGACGTGAGTTCGTGCAGCTGGCTTCCAGACTGTCATTGAACAGGCCGCGATTGGCCAGCCCGGTCAGCGGGTCCTGATGGGCCAGACGGTTGAAACGTCTGGCCTGCCGCAGCAGGGTGATGATCAGCGTCAGCCCTACCGCAAACAGCCCTGCCAGCAGCCAGGCCAGATGCTTCTGTGACTCCAGCACCCCCTCGTACATCTTGGTCGATTCCTTGCCGGTGAAGTTGAGCATCACCAGCTCCCGCACCTGCTGCACGTAGGGGTAGAACTGTTGGGTCAGCTGTTGCTGCTGCGCTTTGTCACCCGCTGTCAGGTCAGTAATACGCTGTTCGTTGTCCTGCAGGGTGTTGTAGAGATTGCGAATCTTGATTTCGGCATTGAAACGCGCACGCAGGGTGCGGTTCTCCTTGCCCACCAGAAACACGTTGAGGCGGTTCCATAGCAGGTCATAGGAGAACATCAGCTGGTTGTGATCGATGGCGTTGGCGCCATACAGGGCAATGTTGGTGTAGAACTTCTGCAGCTCCAGTTCCAGCTGTGCCAGTGACCAGGCGGAGTACTGAATATGGTTGGAGACCAGCCGGGCGGTGCGGAAGTGATTGACCATGGAGAACACAGACGCCGTCAGGAAGACGGCGGCCAGCAGATAGAGAAACAGGAGCCGGATTCGCTTCATGGCAGGACGTCAGTTAACCGACAGCTGGCGCAGATGCCAGACCATCACGCTATAGGTGGCCGCTTTTTTCAGCTCAGGATGCTGATCCAGTGGATACATGACCCAGACCGGCCCCTTGTGGCGCACGTCCATGACTTCACCATCCACATGGGTGGCCAGCAGGATGTCGTAGTTCTGGGCATCGGCGACGGGAATGTCGGCCTGATAGTCATTCAGTGCCTTGGCAGTCACAGTATCGCCCGTGGCGCCCAGACTGCTGAGCAGATCACGCAACAGCACACCGCTGTAATCGTGAGGTGTTTCACTCCACGGGTGGGTGGTCTGGTAATGGGACTGGGGCAGGGCATCGAGCATGGCCAGATCGAAGTCGGCGCTGGTGTCGTGATTGCTCCGGCTGATCTTGCCGTCGACGCTGAGGATGATGTCGCCAGTGGGTGCTGGCAGCGCATCGGCCCAGGCAGTCATGGCCGTCAGCATCAGGCTGATGGCCAGCGCCAGACGGCAGCTAAAGCGATTCATGCAAGTAAGATCCATCTTCGTGTTTTACCTCAACGGCAGACAGGCCATCACGGCCATTCTGTTACTGATACAGTGATTCGGGTTTCAGTTGGTAACAGCGGGCTTAAGCATACCACCTCATTCCCCCCGACTCACCCCGGTTATAACGTGCCTTGCACAGCGGCTTCTGCACGAGGGTGACTGGCCGGTGCTCAGTCAACCCTGTTTCGCCAAGTGATCCAAGCGGCTGCCCGGACGGTAAAAACAGCGGCAAGTGACATTTGCTGACCCTGAAAGGCCAGTGCTGAGTGGCCGTGCGGAATGCCCTCGTTCCGACAACGGCGTGCTATGCCCGGGCTGCTATCGATCATTGAGGAGAGTCTTGTCGTGGTTGCTGCACATCATCGATTCCATGCGCTTTGGCATTCACTGCATCACAGGCTCAGCCTGTTGCTGGTGGCTGCCGCCGCTCTGGCAGGCTGCACGGCCGTACCCGGCGGGGTGACGGTAGTGGAGCAGTTGCCGCTGCAACCCTATCTTGGCCGCTGGTATGAAATCGCCCGCCTTGATCATTCCTTCGAGCGCGGGCTGAGTTGCGTGACTGCCGACTACAGCCTGCGTGATGACGGCGGGGTGCGGGTGATCAATCGTGGTTATGACCCGAAAACAGCAAAGTGGCGCGTGGCTGAAGGCAAGGCCTACCGCAATGGTGAAGGTGAGGAAGGACGGCTGAAGGTGTCGTTCTTCGGCCCGTTTTACGGCGCCTACAATGTGATGGCCGTCGATCTGCAGCAGGGTTACAGCCTGGTGGCCGGCCCGGATCATGATTACCTGTGGATACTCGCCCGACAGCCCAGCCTGCCTGCGGAGATCTATCAGCAGCTATTGCAGCGGGCTGCTGCCGCAGGCTTTGTGACGGATGATCTGATCAGGGTTGAGCAGCAGGCGTGTCCTCAGCCGTGAGCAGGTTCTGAGTATGCATTCTGAGAGTGTGGTTCCAGACGCCTGCTGATCTTCCTATGCGCTGCCGCGTGCCGGGAGCGGCTCAGTTGCAGGCGCCCATCCCCAGACTGAACAGGCGGGCGGTTTTGGTGGAGGGTAAGGTGGCCGGTACAGGGATTTCCCGCTTGAGCAGATTGAACAGCATCATGGCGGCCTCATCTTCATGTTTACCGGCACGATAGCTTAGCTCCGCCGCCAGTGGACGCCCGTCAGGGCAACGCCACAGGCTGGCTTCCAGCGTCATTTTTACCTCCTTGCCTGCCTGCAGCACTTTGCCGAGCTGCCAGTTCTCTTCGATCAGCCCCTTGTCGGGCCAAGACTGCCAGTGTGCGCTGGGGGTTATCGCCAGTTGCTGCAGTTGTCTGTCGGTTGGGCGCTGCCTGAAATCACGGCTCTGGCTGACATCCCAGCCTGCACGGCTGTACTCGCGTTCGCTGTCGAAATCCTTCATGGCCTTGTCGTCATGCTGGCGGGTTTTCAGACGCCAGTCACTTTTGCCGCCATCGAGGGGGCTGCGTTCGCGCAGCAGCCAGCCCTGCTGGTGCAGACTGCCGTCTGCGTCATCCCAGAAGCGCACCTGACGGCCCGGCAGGGGTTTGAGTTCACCGTCCAGCTGCAGGCCGCCGTCATCGTGACGCAGCCAGTTGCGAACATGCTGCTGCCATTGCTGGATGTTATCCAGCGGGTCCTGACGGTTGAACTCGACGAAGGCGGCAGGGTTGATGCTGAGCTTGTATTCATCAGCCGCCTGCACCACGAGCGGTGCAGTACCCAACAACAGGTAAAACAGAGAGCGTAATAGATGCATGGTAGCCCTTGCAGTTAGCCGGTGCTGACAGAGGAAGGCCTTATCCTACCTGTCCGGATCAGCGGGGGCGATAGGGTTGTGGCCGGGCTGGGTATGACTGGCCGGTGGCTCGCTGGTTGCCGGTCCCAGGCTGTGATGATTGGGCAGGCAGATACGAATTTCACTGTCACTGTCATTCAGCTGTAACCGCAGATGACCCTGATGGCGGGCGACAATACGGCGGCACAGCACCATGCCGATGCTTTCCATTACCGGCGCGAATGCCCCGCGCAGGGCGAAGCCTGTCTCCGTAGTGGCGCAGACATCGCTGCCAAGGGCATGCAGCCAGACCTCATTGGGCAGCTCAGGGCGACAGGCCAGCAGTGCTGCATGCAGCAGTTCACGCAGTAACTGCATCATCTGCTCGCGGTCGGCCTGCAGGGTGGGCAGCGGTTGCAGATGCACCCGCAGCCGGGCCAGCTGCAGACGTTCCTGCAGTTCATGCAGTACCTCATCGACCAGCTGATTGAGGTCCAGTCTCACCGGGTTGGTGGGGCGAATGTGCATGCGGTTGAGCAGCAGCAGTTCACGCAGGGTGAAGTCCATCCCTTGCAGCAGATTGCGCAGTTGCTGCGCTGACTGCGGCTGATGCTGCTGCAGTGTCGGACTGGTCTCGAGCAGCTGTTGTAACAGGCGCATGGCCTGCTGCACCGGCTGCTGCAGATTGGTGGTCGCCAGGCTGGTGAACTCCACCAGCTCGCGGTTGCTGACTTCCAGCTGCTGTACGTAGTGGTTGAGGGTGCGGTGCTGCTGCTGGCGTTCGGAAATATCCTGTGCCAGTAACGCCCAGCGGGTCTGTTCCTTGTCGTGCAGCAGGAAGGCCCGGATCTCCACCGGATAGTTGGTGCCATCGGCGCGTTTGAAATAGCTCTCGAACTGGGTATCGAGGCCACGGCGCTGCAACAGGCTGCGCAGGCTCTGCAGGGTCTGGTCAAGGGCATGAGGGGCGACGATGGCGTACAGGTCATTGATTACATGGCTGGAGCTGTAGCCGAGATTGGCCATGGCACTGTGATTGAGTTCGAGCAGGTTGAAGTCGCTGTCGAGAATCAGAATCTCATTGGAGGAGGCCTGAATCAGGCGTCCGAGGCGGGCATTCATCTTCTCGGCTTCCTGCAGGGCGCTGAGATCCTGAATGCCGACGACAAACAGGCGGCGGTTATTGTGCCAGGTATCATTGATTGACAGGCAAACCGGAAACTCATGACCATCACGATGACGGGCGGTGACGTGGCGCAGCAGGCCGATGATATCGGAGTGGCCTTCAGTCAGGTAACGCTGGAACAGTTCATCATGCCGGTCGGCACTGGACTGTGGCATCAGTATCTTGATGTGCAGACCGACCATCGCCTTGTTCCTGTAGCCAAACAGCTGCTCGGCGGCAGCGTTAGCCGACTCAATGGTGCCCTGTTCGTTGATCGTGAGGATGCCGCTGATCACTGTGTCCAGCACCGTCTGCAGCTTCACCTCATTGGCGTGCAGGGCTCTTTCCCGTTTGCGCAGGGTTTGCCCCAGCCGGCGCAGGCCAGTGTAGAGCGTGCCGATTTCATCATGAGGCATCGGCTGATGGGGCAGGTTGTACTCGCCTTCCGCATAGCGCTGTACCCAGCTGGACATGGCCACCAGAGGTTGCAGCGAGCGGCGCATCAGCAGGATGCAGGCAGTGGTGCCGAGCAGCAGAACTGCGAAAAACCACAGCCCTGCGTTGAGCAGCAGCTGTATCAGGGCACCGGTCATGGAGACGAAAGGTACCAGCTGGGTCAGGGTCAGAAAGCTGCTGCGGTCACTGCCGGGCAGGTAGACCTTGACCAGTGAGGCATAGTAATCGTTGCCCTGATACTGCACTTCCTGATTCAGCTGACTGTATTGCGGGCCTGCAAACCACCCGGCGTAGGCTGGCATCTCATCCTGCAGGCGATGGCTCTCGCCCTTCTCAAAAGCAAAGCGGTAGGCCGGATTGGGGTGATAGAGGTACTCGCCGTCGGCATTGGTAATAAAGAACGGGTCATGCACCACTACGCTGCGATCCAGCAGGGTGGCGACGTTGATATTGATGACCAGCAGCCCCAGCGCCCTGCCATTGCTCCAGCCTACCGGCATAGCCAGTCGCAGGGTGCGTACCTGTTCTGTCTCGATCTCGCCGTGTTCCTGATTGAGATCGATGGGGGAGGCGTAGATTTCTCCCTGTTTGAGCTGCTGCGTAGCCTTGAAGTAATAGCGATCGGACTTGTCCTGCAAAAAGGCGGCGGGCACTTCGCGGATATTCCTGCCGTTGCGTTCGACCCGCAACAGCTCCATGCCGGGGTGGTCGGCATTATCGATCACCCGCAGCTGGAAATATTCCGGTATGGCCTGCAGCCGGGCACGCAGGATGGCGCTCAGGGCATTGTGCAGCACATGGGTATCCAGGCCGGTTCGAGGCGATTTTCCCCCCGCCTGCATCGACAGCAGATAGCCATCCAGTGCCGGCAGCAAGGCCAGAAAACGAATATCACTCTGGTACTGCTGCAGGCTGCGGCTCATCTCATCGGCCCGTTGCAGCAGGCTGGTGTGCAATGCGGTGGTGGTGCGCTCCTGTACCAGGGTGCTGGCCTGATGCAGGAAACCGGCACCCACCAGCAGGCTGGTCACCACAACGCACAGGGCGCTGAGCAGGGTGACTTTCTGGGTCAGAGTCAGTCGCATGGAAGCCCTCTCTGTATCCGTACAGCGAGTTAAAAGTACAGCGTCATGTTAAGTAGCTTTGGCAATAAAGGCAGTCTAGTAGCCCGACAGCGGGTGCATTAGAGCGTTTTGTTGGAGTGGTGATCAATATTTGAACGATTTTGGAATAAGTTACCGTGCTCCGGATGATCCGGCCGGTCACCGCTGCTGTATAGAAATGACTTCCGGCTGTGAGTTCTGAGATCTGTATAAGTTATGGCCAGTCTGATTCTGCTGCTGGGTGATCAGCTCAGCGAACATATGAGTGCCCTGCAGGCCGGTAATCCGGCGGAAGACCGGGTGGTGCTGGCCGAGGTGCTGAGTGAAGCCAGTTACGTACCTCACCATCCACAGAAAATCCTGCTGATTTTTGCCGCCATGCGCCAGTTTGCCCGGCATTTGGAACAGCAGGGCTGGCAGGTCAGCTATCAGCGGCTGGATGACGCCGATGCCCGGAACGATCTGCGGCAGGTACTGGAGCGTGAACTGGCGCGTGGCAACTACGCCAGAGTGATCATGACCCACTGCGGTGAGTATCGGCTGCACCGGCAGATGCGCCAGTGGCAGGCTGAGTGGCCACAGCAGTGGTCAGTCGCAGTGGATATCCTGCCGGATCATCGCTTCCTCTGCCCGTTGCGGGTATTTCGCGAATGGGCGGATGGGCGTAAGGAATGGCGCATGGAGTATTTCTACCGGCTGATGCGTCGTCGTACTGGTTTGCTGATGACCGCAGAGGGTAAGCCTGAGGGTGGCAAGTGGAACTATGATGCCGACAACCGTCGAGCCTACGACGGTAAACGCCCTCTGCCGCTGCTACCGGCCACCACACTGGATGCCGAGGGACAGGCGCTGGCTGCGATGATCGCTGAGCGCTTTGCCACACACTTTGGTGACGTGCAGCCTTTCCACTGGCCTGTGAACCGCGCTCAGGCTTTGCAGTTGCTGGCGGTCTTTATTGAGCAGGGGCTGCCTGGCTTTGGTGACTATCAGGATGCTTTGAGCAGTCAGTCGCCGTTTCTGTTTCACTCCCTGCTGTCGTCCAGTATCAACATCGGTCTGCTGGATCCGCTGGAAGTCTGTCAGCAGGCCGAAGCGGCCTACCATGCTGGTCAGGCGCCGCTGAATGCGGTCGAGGGGTTTATCCGTCAGATCATCGGCTGGCGCGAATATGTGCGGGGGGTGTACTGGCTGACCATGCCTGACTACGCAGAGAGTAATGAGCTGGCCGCCCACCGCCCACTGCCTGCCGCCTACTGGGGGGCGCCTACTGGTATGGCCTGCATCCGCGAGGTAGTGAGCGCGGTGCGGCAATATGGCTATGCCCATCATATTCAGCGGCTGATGGTGACCGGTAACTGGGCGCTGCTGCTGGGTGTGCAGCCCAAAGCCGTGTGTGAGTGGTATCTGGCGGTCTTTGTGGATGCGTTCGAGTGGGTGGAGTTGCCCAACACGCTCGGTATGGCTCTGCATGGCGATGGTGGCTTACTGGCGTCCAAACCTTACGCGGCCAGTGGCAAATATATACAGCGTCAGGGCGACTACTGTGCCGAATGTGCCTATCAGGTGAAAACCGTGACTGAGCCGGACAGCTGCCCGTTCAACAGTCTCTACTGGCATTTCCTCCATCGTCATCAGTCACGTTTTGCCGGGCATCCGCGTATGGCGGTGATCTATCGCAGCTGGCAGCGTATGGAGGGCGAGCAACAGCAGGCCATTCTGCAGCGGGCGCAGTGGCTGCTGGAGCATATCGACCAGCTCTGATTTCCCCCCTGTTACCGGACGGCGCAGAAACGCTCTGGAAACGCCTCAGCAGGACTTGCTTAAGCTCTGAAACAGTCAGCCCCTGTGGCTGAAACATTTGCGCCCCTATATAGCAAGCACTGTTAGCGAAAAGTGATCGCTGACGCTGCGGTGAACAGTGCGGGCTGATGGCAGTCGGTGCCGGACAGACTCACCGCCGAACTCCGCCTGTTATTGATTGGCAGGCGGCAGGGATCAAGCCATGTGCTGACGGCACAGACAGAAAGGAGAAAGGTTATGGATGTAGGTGTTTATGGTGGTTTTTTCGGTCTGGTTATCCTCGCACTGGATATTCTTGCCATAGCCAGCATCCTCAAGAGTTCTTACGGCGGCGTAGGCAAGTTCATCTGGATTCTTGCCGTACTGGCCCTGCCGGTGCTGGGAATGCTGGTGTATTTCCTGGTGGGCAAACGTGAGTCGTTATGACCGTGACAGCCGCCAGGTCTTCGCGGCCTGTTAACAGGGAGACCCTCAGGGTGAGGGCACAACATTGATCAGGGGTGGCTGAAAACCTGATTCCAGTCAAAGGCGAAGACCCCGGTCCCGGCCTTTGTGAATGTTGTTAAGTAAAAGGAAATATCCATGAAAGCAATCAATCGTGTAGCGTCTGTTGTGGTTCTGGGCAGTGTGTTGGCGCTGGGTCTGGCCGGTTGCAACAAGGATGACGAAACCAGCAGTGCTGGCAGCCAGAGTAACACTACCCAGCAACAGGAAAGTCAGCCTGCAGCAGGTACAGACTCTTCCTCTTCCTCCATGGTCACCCCCGGGTCGACCGACTCCGGCAATGGCGCAGGGGCTGACACCGGCACTAATACGGGCAGCATGAGCGGTTCCGCTGGCGCCACCACCGATGGTACTGGCAGCACCCCTGATACCTCATCATCCACGACGATGCCTGACAGTGGCACCTCTGGCTCTGCCAGTCAGTAACAACCAACGCAATTCACGTCACCGAACGGCAGGCCACGGCGGCAGGACAGCCGCTGTGGCTCTGCAGTGATCCACAGGAACATCAGAAAAGGATATTCACCATGGCAGGTTTACGACGCACTTTTACCGTTATTGCCCTGAGCAGCCTCATGACCTTGGGTCTGGCTGCCTGTGACTCCGATGATGGCCCGGCCGAGCAGCTGGGTGAAAAGATCGATAACGCGGCCACCAGCGCAGGGAATGCGGTGGAAGACAGCTGTGAAAAAGCCAAACAGGAACTGGGAGCCAGCGATACCCGTTGTTGACCTCCGGGAGATCATGCCTGACTGGCTAAATGGATCCATCGATGGTGCTATCCCCATGGCACTGTCACCCGGCCAATACGCCATGCGTAGCGGCTTCTCCAACCCGTCAGGGGGCGACATCTTGCCTCCGCAGCGCGCCGTTCAGGTCGTCAGCGGGGGCTTTTTTATGCCTCTTCGCTCAGTCACTCTCAGGAAGCTTCCTGCACTGGATAACGTCGTCAAATGATGCTTGCTGAATAGTTTCAGCTAAAACAAATGCGGCAATTATGCAGATTGTGCACTGTTGGCAGGAGGCAACGCTGTGATCCTGTCCAGACCGCTAAAACCAGGCTTTTTGCGATTGAGCTGATGCAGATCAGGGGATAGAGTGGCGCAGCTTCTGTGTGCGGTGCTCCGCCGTGCCGATCGGATTGTCACTCAGCCACGCTGGCTGGCAGTCATTCTTGTCATTATGGATCCAACTATGTCCCTCGCTACCCCTAACAGGCTGTTGAAAATCTATCTGCGTTGCCGAATACCGCGTCAAAAACAGGCTCAAAATGCTCATTTAGCTCACTAAACTCCGCTTTTTCGCCTGTTTTTTCCTTGTCTCGGCTGCCTCGATAACGTTTTTCAACAGCCTGCTAAAGAAATCGCCGATGCTGTTGTTCAGACCGGCGTGCGTAAAAGTTCTCTCGCGCTGCTTCCTCTGTTAATTCTCGGTTTTATGGCAGGTGCCTTTATTGCTTTCGGTTTTCTGCTGGATATCCGGGTGACGGCGCAGTTGCCACATGACTGGGCCTCATTGTCACTGTTTCTTGGTGCGGCAGTGTTCCCGGTCGGGCTGATCCTCACCGTACTGGCCGGTGGTGAGTTGCTGACCGGTAATATGATGTTCATGGCCACCGCCCTGTTTTCCGGCAAGATCGGCCTGCCCGCCTTGCTGCGTAACTGGCTGGTCGTCACGGTGGCCAACTTTTTCGGCGGGGTATTTATCGCCTTTTTCTTTGGTCATTATCTGGGGCTGGCAGAGGGGGCTTTTCTGGCCAAGAGCGTGGCCATTGCCAAAGCCAAGGTGAACGAGGACTTCCTGCACACCTTTATCTCCGGCATTGGTTGTAACTGGCTGGTCTGTCTGGCGATCTGGCTGGGCCTGGCGAGTAAGGATGTGATGGGCAAAATTATCGCCATGTGGTTCCCGATCATGGCGTTTGTGGCTATTGGCTTTCAGCATGTGGTTGCCAACATGTTCGTTATCCCGCTGGCGATCTTTGTCGGTGAGGTGAGCTGGACGCAGTATGTCAGCAACTTTGTGCCGGTATTTCTGGGTAATGCGGCAGGCGGCGCGATGTTTGTCGGGATCGCCTATTACGTCGCGCTGGTGCGCCAGCCCGCTGTGGTCAGCGTCTCCCTGAACGAGCGCGGCGCTGCTCAGGCCTGACAGGTGACTGAGCATTAACCGCTGCCGGCGGTAAACGAAAAGGGAGTCGAGTGAATCGACTCCCTTTTTTTCTGGGTGGCTGGCAACGCTGCCATAGCAGGAGCACTGGTCGTTACTGCTGATACAGCCAGTCGATAAACAGGCGGGTGGCCTGACTGGGATGGCGATGTCTGGGCTGCAACAGGCACAGGCTGCCACGGCTGTTCAGCTGCTGCGGTAATACCCTGACCAGACGGCCGGAAGACAGCTCCCAGTCGAGCAGGCGCTCCCAGCCCAGAATCACCCCCTGACCGGCCAGTGCCGCATTCATCAGCAGCTGATAGGAGTTGGCGCGCAGGCTGCGTTCCGGTAGTTGCCAGTCCATGCCCAAACCATGAAACCAGTCCTCCCAGGTCAGCCAGTCGTAATGATGATCTTCCAGTACCAGCAGCACATGCTCGTGCAGCAGGGCATTGGCATCGGTTACTTGACCGTGCTGATGCAGATAGCCCGGGCTACAGATGGCAATCACTGCCTCTTCGCTGAACAGCGGTCGTGATTCCACGCCGTTCAGCGGGATTTCACCCGGCAGGTGATAGAACAGGCCCAGATCGTACTCGCTGGCATCCAGACGTGACGGGTCTTCCACCGTGAGGATGCGGATCTCCAGCTGCGGCTGCTGATTTTGCAGCTGTACCAGACGGGGGGCCAGCCACAGCGAGGCGATGGTCGGGCTGCTGGCGATGGTCAGCTGATTGCCTTCGCCACGGCGCCGTAGCAGGGCGGTTTCCTGCGCCAGCTCACGCAGTAGCCGCTGCACCAGTTGTGAATACTGCTCGCCAGCCGGTGTCAGGGAGACGCCCTGGGCATCGCGCTCAAACAGCGGGCGGCCAAGATCGTGTTCCAAGCGCTTGATCTGCCGGCTGACGGCACTCTGGGTCAGGTTCAGTTCGGTGGCGGCCTGAGTAAAACTACGATGACGGGCAGCGGCCTCGAAGGTCGCCAGACATTTCAGCGGGGGCAGGTGTTGGTTACGGCCAGACATCGATGGCTCCTTGCAGAGGCGACCGGTTTTGCTGGCAACCAGCGCCCGAAAAGGGGAGCTCAGCATAGCATGGGGATCTTAGTTTGCTGTCATGGGGAAAGGTGTTGGCCCGCACAGGCAGAAGGCATGAGCGGGGCAGAACTGGGTCTGCACCAGCCTGACAGGCTGGTGCATTGGTGCATCAGGGGCCGGTTACACCGCCAGACGCGGGACCGAGGTGCTCCAGGTCTTGTTGCTTACCACTTCGCCGTTGTGGCTGGCAACCTGAGTGGCCTCGATGTGGAACTGTTCGCTGTCACAGCTGACCTGCATCCAGCTTTGTACCTGCACCGACCAGTCATCCCTGCCGGCCTCGTACAGCCAGTTGAACTCGGCACGGGTGCTGCCGGGGTCGTAGGGCTGCACGCTGTAGTCCTTGATGGCGCGCTGGCGCACCCACAGGCCGTGATCGTTGAAGCGGGTTAGGCCGAAGTTGTCATCGATATGCACGGTGACGGTGCCGGTGGCGACGTCTTCACTCAGGGTGCGGCGGTTGCCTGCCGGTTCCAGCATGGTCAGATCGCAGGGTGTGGCGGCTTCAGGCGCAGCAAACGGGTTGTCGATGGGCTCACCGATATAGACCGGCAGATCCAGCTCCTGCAGCGCGGCACGCAGACTCAGGGTGGTCAGCTGCGGGCTGGGCCACAGCAGCGGGAAGCTGGCACTGGCAATGGCGACCCGCAGGCGGTGTCCGACAGGCAGGCGATAGCCGATATGATCCAGTACCACCTCGGCGTCCATGGTTTCACCGGGGACCGGGGTTTCCAGTACGGCCGGGTCGTTGCGCAGGGCCAGATTGAGCACCCCGTAGGTGATCATGCTGACCTTGCCGTCAGGAGCGACGTCATTCAGGCGCACACAGATCTGCCCGCAGGGCTGGTCAACGCTGACTTTCAGCTTCAGCCGGGCATCACCGAGAATCTGCAGCGTCTCGCTGACCGGGGCCGAGTCGAAACACAGAGAGTTGGCATCGTCACGACGCTGGTCGGTTGAGAAGTCCGGGCCGAACCACAGCGGGATGTATTCGCCATGATGCAGGCCGGTGTGCAGTGGCGAGCAGACCGAACGGACTTCCGCCAGGGCTTCTGCCTGCGG
Organism: Pokkaliibacter sp. MBI-7; assembly: GCF_029846635.1. Classification (NCBI taxonomy): domain Bacteria; kingdom Pseudomonadati; phylum Pseudomonadota; class Gammaproteobacteria; order Oceanospirillales; family Balneatrichaceae; genus Pokkaliibacter; species Pokkaliibacter sp. MBI-7. The sequence continues at coordinate 3,086,012 of NZ_JARVTG010000001.1, forward strand.
CTGCAGACCGCTGCGGGTCAGGTACCAGCGCTGACGGCTGACTTTCGCCTCATCCGGCCAGCCACTGGTCTGTACCCAGACGCCGGGGCGCACCGGGTGGAAGGGTTTGGGTGGCAGGCCGTCCTGCAGATAGAAGGTGCATTCCGGCTCGTCCATGATGCCGGTGTCGATATCCTTCAGCCAGTAATCCCACCAGCGCAGCGCTTCCTGCAGGAAGCCAATGGCAGGCTCGGGCTTGGCGAAGTGCGGGTATTTGTGCATCCACGGGCCGATCAGCGCCTTTTTCGGACAGCTGAGTTTTTCCATCATGCGCGGGATGGTGTTGATATAGGAATCGGCCCAGCCGGCGATGCAGTAAGTGGCCGCCTCGATAGCGCTGTAGTCTTCACAGATCGAGGCATGCTGCCAGTAGGCATCACGGGTCTGGTGCTGGAGCCAGGTTTCCGCCAGCAGTGGCATGTTCTCCAGCCGTTGTTTCCATATCGGCAGCCAGGCCTCGCCCACCAGTGCCGGATCGGCAATGGCGGAAGAGAAGCTGAGCATGGTCGCAGCCCAGCTCTGGTTTTCCATCAGCAGGCTGCCGCCCTTGTAATGGATGTCATCCGCGTAACGGTCATCGGTGGAGCACAGCGTAATGATGGCTTTCAGCGCTTTGGGCTTGAGGGCAGCAACCTGCAGGCTGTTAAAACCACCCCAGGAAATGCCCATCATGCCGACCTTGCCACTGCACCAGGGCTGCTGCGTCAGCCAGTCGATGACTTCGAGGCAGTCTGCCTGTTCCTGTGGCAGGTACTCATCGTGCATCAGCCCTTCTGACTCGCCGTTGCCGCGCATGTCCACCCGCACACAGGCATAGCCGTGGCCAGCGGTGTAGGGGTGGGTCAGCTCGTCGCGTACGGTGGTTCCGTCACGCTTGCGATAAGGCAGATATTCGAGAATCGCCGGGACCTGGAGCGGTGCACCGGCATCGCTCAGGCACGCCTCCGGTAACCAGACCCGTGCGGCCAGACGGGTACCGTCGGCCAGCGGGATCCACAGGTTCTCGATTTCGCGCACGGCAAAGGGGAAGTCAGTCTTGATTTGCATGGCACTACTCTGTTGCTCCAGCCTCAACCGGCGGGCTGGTTGGATACGGTTGCTCTGGCGTGCAGGGAAGACGCCGCCATCGCGTTAGTAGGTTTGTCACCCTGCAGTGGCGTGGCATGACGCAGGGATTCCGGCTCTTTCAGCCACTTCCACAGCGACAGGCTGGTCAGCAGGATGATGAACATGGCAGGCAGCCCACCGAGGTTTGACAGCATCTTCACCCCGTCGATACCGACGAAGGACACCATCACCCAGGAGACGATACCGACGATGGTGCCCCACAGGACTTTCATCGGCATACCGGCATTCAGGTCGCTGCTGGCATCCAGACCGTGGGTGCACAGATTGCCGATAGCATCGGTGTTGGAGTCCGCGGCGGTAACGTAGGAGATGTAAGCGACGAACAGCAGCAGGGCAATCATCAGGCTGCTGGCAGGCATCTGCTCGAACAGTGAATACAGCACGTGTTCCACGCCTTTGTCGTTGAGGATGGTATTCAGGGCACCGTGCAGCAACTCGTCAAAGTACAGGCTGGCGGATGAGAAGACGCAGATCCACACGGTGGCAAACAGGGCGGGCAACACCAGGTTGATCATGATGAACTCACGCACGGTGTAGCCACGGGCAATCTTGCCGAGGAACAGCGCGCTGATCGGTGCCCAGGCAAACCAGATGGCCCAGTAGAAGATGCTCCACCAGTGTGGCCATTCGTCATGACCGGCCGCACCGGTAAACAGGCTGCGGGTAAAGAAGTGGTCGAGATACTGGCCAAAGGCTTCGGTGCCAAGGTTCAGCATGTACAGGGTCGGGCCACAGACGAACACGAAGATGCCAACGATCGCCAGCAGCCAGGCATTGATGGCCGACAGGCGGCTGATACCTTTATGCAGGCCGGAGGCGGCTGACAGCACAAAGGTGGCGACGATGATGGCAATGATGATGGCCAGACGCAGGGGCGAGGTATCACCACCGATATACTGGCTGGCCCCTCCGGACAGGGTCAGGGCACCGGTCCCCAGACTGGAAGCCATACCGGCCACCAGCGCAAACAGCGCAATGGCATCGACCAGGTTGATCAGCCAGGCAGGCATGTCATTACGGAATAACGGTCGCAGCATGCTGCTGATGGAGAAGGTCAGCCGGCGGTTGTAGAACGCCAGCGCGAACACCAGAGCCGGTACGGTATAGATGGCATAAGGGGTGAAGCTCCAGTGCAGGAACATGGTCGACATGGCGAACAGCCGGGCATCGCTGCTGTTGGCGGTGAGGCCGAGGCTTTCGGGCGGTGAATACAGGTGGTAGAGCGGCTCTGCCGTGGTCCAGAACAGTACGCCGACTGCCAGAGTGGTGCACAGGGTAATGGAGAACCAGCGCCATTTGCTCAGCAGCGGTGTGGCGTTTTCACCACCAATACGAATCTTGCCCAGCGGCGAGAAATAGACGGCCACCGCCAGCACCAGCAGATACAGACTGCCAAGGCTGAACAGCCAGGAAAAGGTATTAAGGATCAACGTGTTGAGCTGTTTGGTGGTGCTCAGCAACAGGGGCAGATTAACGTAGCTGCATAGCACGGCGGCCATCAGTACGGTAAAGGTGGGCCAGAACACCCAGGGTCTAATCGAACGCCACATGCAATTCTCCGGTTCATTCACAGGATGATTGGGGGACTCAGGAGCATGTACGGAACCGGATCCATGAGGAGCCGGAATGCCGGGATATTATTTTTTTAGGGCAGCAGGGAATCGTTCTTATTCGCTACGTCCGCACCCGTACAACAGGCGTAAAGCCTGAAAGGCAGGGACGGGGTGGGCGGCACAGGCCGGTGCTTTACAGGATGTTGAAAGCGATCTGAGTGGCCGAGTACGGCGTCAAAGACAGACTAAAAATGCTCATTTAGCGAACTAAACGCCGCTTTTTCGCCTGCCTTTTGTGCTCCAGGAGTATTTCCTTGTCTCGACTGCCTCAATAACGCCTTCAGCGACCTGATATGTAACCTGTGCCGCCCGGAGTTGGAGTCAATCCCGCCGGTACCACTCTTTGCAGGAGTGACTGCGAACCGGCAGAGGTATCTAAACGTTTCAGGCAAAAACCGGCAAACGACAAGTGCGTATAGGGGTATTCCAAAAATGCATGAGGAGGGTGGATTGTTCAACACGGCGCTGAGTGTCTGTGGCTGGACAACACCGCAGAGATACAGTGAACTGTAGTCCCGTTTTTCAGCCGGGTAGCATCGCTGCCGGCTGATGGCCTTTTGGCAGCAGCAAGGAGTACTGGCAGCGTGGCCGCCTCATCATTCGGATTTGATCTTAAAGCGCTGGAAGTTTTCGTGCAGGTGGTGGAAACCGGCAACCTGACTTACGCTGCCGAGCGTCTGGGGCTGACGCAGTCGTCCATCTCCCAGACCCTGTCCAACCTTGAACGCAACCTCGATGCGCAGCTGCTCGACCGCTCGGTGCGACCACTGCATGTCACCACCGCCGGGCGGTTCTTCTACGACCGTGCGGTGCAGATGCTGCTGGAGGCGCGTAAGACCAGTCAGGATATGCAGCGCGGGCACTTCAAGCTGCGCCATGTGCGTATTGCGCTGGTCGATTCGCTGGCCACGGCCATCGGCCGGCCGCTGATTGAAATGGTTCGCAAGCGAACCGAGGACTGGTCAGTCAGCACTGGGTTGTCGCACATGCATGCCCAGTCCCTGCTGTCGCGGCAGGTGGATATCGTCATTTCCGATGATGGTCTGGATGACTATGACGACCTGACCCGCTTTACCATTCTGCGCGAACCGATGGTGATCGCCCTGCCACCCCATTACACCGGTGATATTGCCAGTCTGTCGGCCATCCAGAAGCGGCTGGAGTTCGTGCGCTATCAGCCGCATTCACTGATTGGTCAGTCGGTGGAGCGCTATCTGCGCCGGGTGCAGATCAATCTGCCGCCGCGCCTGCATCTGGATAACACCTACGCGATTATGTCGATGGTCGCCTCCGGCATCGGCTGGACCATCACCACGCCGCTGTGCCTGTATCAGACCGGCCTGATGCAGCATCAGGTGCGCTGCGTGCCACTGCCGGGCGAGCCGGTTTACCGTGAACTGTCACTGGTAGCGCGCCGCAATGAGCTGTGGGACTTGCCCAAGGTGATTGCCGAAGACAGCTGCCAGATCCTGCGCGAGCGCTTTCAGAAAGATATCGTGGCCAACCTGCCATGGCTGGAGCCGCAGATTCGTATCGGGGAAACGCTCTAGCCACCTCTCAGCCCAGCAGCCGTAACCCCACCGCATAGAGGGTGATCAGCACCACACTGATGCAGGTGCCGACGGCGATGCTGCTGGCGGAACGGCCGGTGCGCAGATAGTGGGTTTCCAGTATCACAATGATGGCTGCCGGTGGCAGCAGGCAGATCAGATACAGCACCTGGGTGTATTGTTGCACCCAGTCCAGTCCGGCCAGCGTACCGAGCTGGATGGCACTCCACATCACCAGCAGCAGTGCCACCACCCGCTGCAGCGTGAGCAGCACCGCGCTGTACACCTCAGCCCGGCTGATTCTGGCGTGCGCCAGCCACATCCCCAGCACGCCCATACCCAGCAATGACATCAGCACCTTGGCCGGTTCATACAGCCACTGATCCAGCAGGCGCAGCTGAGCAGCGAACGGTGACAGCAGCAGGCCGGTGATCATCGCCAGAAACGCAGGCGACAGCAGCAGGGTACGCAGGCGCTGTGGCCAGGAGGTGCTACCCGGCGGCGCCAGCAAGGCAGCACTGACGGTATTACCAAACAGCGAGCTGCCGACATAGGCGGCAATCATCACTGCCGCCGCATCGTTACCAAACAGGGAGACGGCAATGGGCAGACCCATCCAGCCGATATTCAGATAGGAAAAGTTCAGCGCCTCGACGGCATCACGGCGCAGCAGCCAGCCAATCCCCAGCATGATGGCCATGATCGCGACGATAGCGGCCATGATGACAAAGGTGCCCTGCTGGCTGAATACCATGTTGTGTATCACCACATAGGGAATCGCCACCCGCATCAGCACGGTCGAAGCCACTTTGCGTACGTCTATGCGCAGTCGGGCGAGGGTGAATCCAAACAGGAGGTAGAGCAGGGGCAGCAGCATGTTGAGCGTCATGGCGGGAAACTTCAGTTCATCGGCTAAGGGGTGGCGTCAAAGGCAAACCATAGCAGTGCGCCTGCCGACCGTATATCACAGAGCATCCGGAATGCCCTGAAGAGTCTGTTGCAGAAGGCAGCCACTCTGTCTGGCAGAGTGGCGTGCTGGTTAACGTGAGCGCAGGCGCTCCACCTCGCTCTGGGCATTGCGGGTGCGCGCTGCGGCAGCCACTTCTTTGGGCACTACCGTCTTGCCGATGGGGGCGAGGGAAATGTAGGCAAGCTTCAGGTGCTGCAGGGCAAAGGGAATGCCGATGATGGTAATGGCGCAGGCAATGGCGGCCATCACATGACCTATCGCCAGCCAGATACCCGCCAGCACGAACCAGATGATATTGCCCAGCATTCCCGCTGCGCTGGTGCCGATGTCTTCGCGGCCACTCAGCTCATCGCGGGCAATGGGCTCCTGACCGAAAGGGAAGAAGGAGAAGGTACCCATCACCAGACAGGCCCGTCCCCAAGGGATGCCGATAATGCTGATAAAGGCCAGCAGGCCGAACAGCCACCATGCCAGCCCCATGACAATGCCACCCAGCACAAACCAGATCAGATTCAGTATCAAGCGCATGTTGCGTTCCTCCATCCGTGATGGACAGAGTGTGGCGGCAGGCAGGGCGAGTGTAAATCCGCCCTGTGCTTCCATGGTGATCAAAACGTATCGCTAGACCCTGAAGCGGCTGGCCAGGGTGTTCATATCAATCGCCAGTTTCGCCAGACTCTGGCTGGCTTCCTCGGTTTCCCGGGTGGCGCGTGCCGTATCGTCGGCAGTCTCGTTGATGACGGTCACGTTGCGGTTGATCTCTTCAATCACCGCATGCTGCTGTTCGGTGGCGCTGGCGATTTGGGTGTTCATATCACTCATGCTGGTCACCGCCGACACAATCGCATCAATGGACTGCATGGCGGTTTCCATGTGGCTGACCCCTTCCTCGGAGCGCAGGGTACTGTCGCGCATCAGTGCCACTGCCGTTTTGGAGCGGCTCTGCAGATTGGTGATCATCTGCTGGATTTCCGCAGTAGAGTCCTGCGTCTTGCTGGCCAGATTACGCACCTCATCGGCAACCACGGCAAACCCGCGCCCGTGTTCACCGGCCCGGGCCGCCTCAATGGCCGCATTCAGAGCCAGCAGGTTGGTCTGCTCGGCAATGGAACGAATCACATCCAGCACGCCACCGATCTGCTGGCTGTCGGCCTCGACCTGCGCAATGGTGTCAGACGCATTCTGCAGATAGCTCGATAACCCCTGCACGGTTTGCCGGACGTCGGCTACCACGCTGCGGCCTGTGCTGCATTCTCTGCCTGCACTGCTGGCAGCCTGTGCCGCATCCAGCGCATGTCGGGCGACTTCCTGAACGGTGGCAGCAATCTGATGAATGGCGGTCGCCAGCTGGCTGGTCTGATTCTGCTGGCGCTCTACACCCTGCAGATTCTGTGCGGCGATGGTGGAGAGTTCTTCCGTAGCGGCGGCCACCTGACCGGCAGCAGAGATGACCTGAGCAATGATCTGGCGGAACTCGCCGAGCAGGGTGTTGACGGCCTTGAACGGTTCGCTGATTTCATCTTCCCGCTGGATCGGCAGCGGGTTGGACAGGTCGTGATCGGCGGCCAGCTGGGTGACGTGGCGGGTGGAGGCGCGTAACGGCAGCAGAATGCTGCGGGCCAGTGCCAGCATGATCAGCAGTATTGCAATGCCGCAGGTGATGCTGAGCAGCAGGGTGACCATGATCAGCTTGTCGATACTGCCGACCTTTTCCTGCACGGTGTGGTCCAGCTCAGCAGCGACCTGATCCAGCAGCGACTCGGCGGTATGGACCTGTGCACGTATCTTGCCGAGCAGGCCATCCTGCGGCGACAGGCCGCGTGCCTTGTACTCATTGCTTAGCGTGGTGAAGGCCTGCTGATAGGTCTGGATGGCATCACCGATACGCTTCTTGTCGGCGTCGCTGATCGTACTTGCCTGCAGGTCCTTGTGGAAAGCGTCGATGTTCTGGCTGAACTTTTTCAGGTATTCCTCTTCCGAGCGCAGCATAAAGTCTTTTTCATTGCGCCTTAACTGCAGGATATCGATCAGCAGCTGTTTGTCCGACAGGGCTGAGACTTCCTTTTCCGCGCCATGGACGGCATCGCGCAATTCGCCGTAAAGCCCGCTCTCGGGGGTCAGGCCAATCGTGGTCTGCAAGGCCGCAACCTCTTTGAAGCCAGTATGGTAATCCTCGAAGGCGTTACTCAGGTCAGTGACGATGGCGGTATTCAGACTGGCCTGTCCGAGAGCCCGCTGCAATTGCTGCAGGGTCTCGTTGAGCGCTGTGAAATGGGTCTCGAAGCTCTGCGCCTGAGTAGCATCATGGAGGGACAGAAAATCCTTCTCGTCCTTGCGCAGCTCCAGCATCTGCAGGCGCACCTGATCGACTGCCAGAGTCACGCCGTTGTAAGTGACCACCTGCCGGGTGGAGTACTGACCGAGAGATACTGAGATGGCCATCGAAATAACAGTGAGTGATGTGGCCAGAAAAAACTTTGTCTTTACTTTCACAATATATTTTCCTGCTCAATGGCTACTAACTGAGCGCAATCTTAGGTGACCTGAGTTCTCTGAACCGGAAAGCTGACGGGCAGAGCAGATCGCAGCACAGGAAACGATTAAGCAGCGGTATCGCTGTTCCTGCCTGTTGCAGGAAAGCGGATAGTGCGGATACAACATAGACGAACCCTGAAGCTGTTTTGACGAACTACTTAATGCATATACACCGATATGAGTTCCGTCAAACCACTTTCGTTCGAAGGTCGCAATCAGATATGAGCGTCAATAAATAAGTAAACGATGGGCGTTTATTATTGTTCGAAATGGAAATAATCCATTTTATTGTTATGCCCCCGCAGGTCGCGCCTGCCCGGCATCCTGCGGAGGCCGGGTGAGGAGCGCAGTTATTCCTTCCTCGCTGCCATGGAGAACGCGATGAGTGTTATCGACAAACTGCTGGAAACGGCTTACCACGATACCGAGCTGCTGATCAGTAATGATCAGAAGGGCGATCAGTTCAGCATCCCGCGGGATGTGGATTTTGTGTTCTATGCCAGCGAGCAGGGCAAAGCTGAAACGGTGGCAAGCTTTGTACAGGACAACCGCTACGGCAGTACCCTGATCACACCAACAGAAGAGGGGCGGGTACGGCTGGTGGTCACGGTGAATATGCCGACGACCCAGAGCGTGCTGTGCTCGGTATCCGGGCTGATGGCCTGTTTGTCGGCCCTGTTCGGCCTTGATTACGATGGCTGGGGATGTGTGTTGCAAGCTGCGCCGGGAACCGGGCCGCTTGGTAATACCCAATAGTCAGCCTGGCGTACCTGATAACCGCAACGCTTACCCCTCACCTCCGCCCTTTCAAGCAGAGAGCCTTGCGGCTCTCCGTGGGGGCAGAGGCAGGTTGTCAGCCCCACAGTGCCCGGTCAGCCGGGTAAGCCTGACTGTCCTGATAGCGCATGGCATCGGGGCGGTCTTCGCTGAGCAGTAACGGGCCGTCGATATCGACAAAGCGGGCGCCCTGAGCCAGCAGTAACGCAGGCGCCATGGCCAGCGAGGTGCCGACATTGCAGCCGACCATGATGTCGAAGCCCAGTGCTCTGGCCTGCCGGGCAAGTGACAGTGCTTCGGTGAGGCCGCCGGCCTTGTCCAGCTTGATATTGACCAGATCGTAACGTCCCACCAGCCCCGCTAAATCCCGCCGGTCCTGACAGGACTCATCAGCAGTGACCGGTATCAGCCGCTCCACCTCCGCCAGCAGCTGATCCTGACCGGGAGCAAACGGCTGCTCGATCATCTCCACCCCCAGGGCGGCCAGCTGTGGCTGATAGGCCAGATACTGCGCGGCACTCCAGCTCATATTGGCATCGATGACCAGACGGCAGCCGGGTGCGGCAGCGCGTACCGCTGCCACCCGTTCCACGTCACCGGCCTGTCCCAGCTTGAGTTTGAGCAGCGGGCGATGGGCATTGGCTGCGGCGACCGCGGCCATATGCTGCGGAGTATGCAGTGACAGGGTAAACACCGTGGTCAGCGGCTGCGGTGCGGCTGTCAGCCCGGCCAGCTGCCACACCGGCTGCTGCAGTTGTCTGGCCTGCAGATCCCACAGGGCGCAGTCCACCGCATTGCGCGCACTGCCGGGTGGCAGCAGCTGTTGCAGGGCAGTGCGATCCGCACCCTGTTCCAGTGCGCTGCGCACGCTTTCCAGTTGGGCCATGACGTCGGCATAGCCGACATCATAGACATTGGTGTGTTCGCACTCGCCACGGCCGCAGACGCCGTTTTCGCTGATTTCCACCACCACAACTTCACCGAAGTGCATCACCGGCAGACTAGCGATAATGAACGGCTCGTGCAGCGGCCACTGTTCAGCGCGGAAGCTGACCTTACGCATCCTTCAGCACCTCGGCGACGATGCTGGCGACGCCGGTGCGGACCGGGTCGACCACTGGCACGCTAAAACGCTGCTGCACCTCGGCGATCAGCGCCAGTGCCTGCTGCTGATCATAACGTGAGGTGTTGAGGGCAATACCGCCAAGGCGGGCATTGGGGTTGGTACGGCGGGCCATACGCAGATTGATGTCGATGGTTTCTTCCAGTGACGGCACGGCATAGCCCTCCATCAGGTCCATCTGTTCGCGGCCAGCCTCATGGCAGACCACCAGCACATCGGCCTGGGCGCCGTGCAGCAGGCCGAGGCTGACCCCGGCGTAGGCCGGGTGCAGCAGTGATCCCTGACCTTCGATAATGTCCCAGTGCTCCGCGTGCGCTGCGGCAGGAGCCAGCACTTCCACTGAGCCGGAGATAAAGTCAGCCACCACCGCATCAACGGAGATGCCGTAGCCTTCAATCAGGATGCCGGTCTGGCCGGTGGGGCGGAAGCTGGCATCCACACCCTGCTGCTCCATTGCCCGGTGAATGGCCAGCGCGGTAAACATCTTGCCGACACAGCAGTCGGTGCCGACGGTCAGCAGACGCTTACCCTGACGGGGCAGGCCGGTGCCACAGGGCAGATTGGCCGGTGGCGTGCGCACATCATGGACTTTCTGTCCGGTACGGGCGGCGGTGGCGACGATATCGGGCACATCGGTCAGGCGCAAGTGCAGGCCACTGGCCACGTCCATACCGGCTTCCAGTGCGCGGATGCAGGTGTCGATCCAGCTGGCGGGCAGGCTGTTGCCAATGGGCGCCAGGCCAATGATCAGGGTTTTAGCACCCAGACGTGCTGCTTCTTCCACGTCCAGATCGGCAATGCCCAGATCGGCTTTGGCTTCGGGGAAGCGCAGCTGGCCGAGGCAGCGTTCAGGGCGCCAGTGCGCTACCCCTTTGGCCGTCTTGGCCATCAGCAGGTCTTCGGCATCGCCAACAAACAGCAGGTAGGGCGCTTTCAGTTCGATCAGGTTCATGATGTGTCCTCGTAAGGAGCCCCACAGCGCCGTCGGATGCGGCCCGTGCGGGGTGACTCAGTGGTTGGGAGTGGTTAAGCGCTGGGTTTGGAACTCAGCTTCGTTGTCGGTGGCGACTGAGGCGGTGCTCCATGCGCCGCCACAGGGTGATAAAGACATAGGTGATCAGCAGGTAGGCCACGGCCGCCCACAGATAAACGCTGATATCGAAACTGCTGGCGAACAGCCTGCGGGTCTGGCCCATCAGATCCAGCAGGGTGACCACACTGGCAATGGCACTGGCTTTCAGCAGCAGGATGATTTCATTGCCGAGGGCGGGCCAGGCGATGCGGTAGGCATTGGGCAGGATAATGCGGCGATAGAGCAGCCGTCGGTTCATGCCAAAGGCCAGCCCGGCTTCGACTTCACCTCGTGACACGGCCAGCAGACCACCACGCAGAATTTCCATCTGATAGGCCACCGAGTTGAGGGTGAAGGCCGTCACCGCGCAGTAGAACGGATCGCGAAAGAACCACCACAACCCCAGCTGCTGCAACTCCTGGCGAAACTGACCGCTGCCGTAATAGACCAGAAACAGCTGAACCAGCAGCGGCGTGCCGCGAAAGAACGACACATAGAGGCGCAGCGGTGCCTGCAGCCACGCCTTGCCACGGGCACGCAGAATCGCCAGTGGCAGGGCCAGGGTTGCGGCAATCAGCACCGCCGTGGCGGTCAGTTGCAGGGTCATCGCCATCCCGGTGAGCAGTTTGCCCAGCCAGGGATGCAGGGCGGTCAGGCTGGTCAGGAGCGTATTCATGTGCGTGCCTCCTTGCTGCGATTACAGTGCCGGGCGGCGCTGTCCGCGGGACAGATGATGTTCCAGACGTGCTATCGCCGCCTCCGACAGCACGCACAGCAGCCAGTACAGCAGGCTGACGGAGAGGTAAAACAGAAACGGCTGCTTGGTCACGCCAACCGCCACCGACGCCATGCGCATCAGGTCATTGAGGGCGATCACCGACACCAGCGCGGTATCTTTCAGCAGATTCAGCCACAGGTTGCCCAGCCCCGGCAGGGCCAGTCGCAACAGGGGCGGAAACTCCACCAGCCAGAACCCGAGCCAGGGGGTAAAGCCCAGAGCCCGTGCGGCCTCACGCTGGCCCTTATCGAGCGCCAGCCAGGCCCCACGCAGCACTTCAGCAGCAAAGGCAGAGAACACCAGACCCAGTGCTACCACACCGGCAACAAAGGGGCTGAGTTCAACAAAACCGGCGTTGGGGTCAAGGTGTCTGGCCAGCTGATTGAGCAGCATGGCCGCACCGTTGTAGACCACAAATAACGTCAGCAGCTCGGGGATGCCGCGCAGGGTGGCGGTATAGAGCTGGGCCAGCCGTTGCAGCACGGGCCTGCCACTGACTGAGGCCAGCGCCACCAGCAGCCCCAGCAGCAGGCCGAGGGGCAGGGTGGTGAGGGCCAGCGACAGGGTCACGCCCAGCCCTCTGACCAGTTCATCGCCCCAGCCATGCGGGCCCCAGCTCAGGTAGCTCAACAGTTCCATCACGTTCTCCGTGGGCGCCAGCTGATCGTCTGCGGCTTACTTGAGGGTGAGAATGTTGATGGGGAAATACTTGTCGTTAATCGCTTTGTAGGTGCCATTGGCGACGATGGTATCCAGCGCCTGATTGAGCTGCTGGCGCAGGGCATCATCGGTTTTGCGCACGGCCATACCGACGCCTTCACCGACGTAAGCGGGGTCGGTAATCAGCTGGCCTGCCAGGGTACAGCAGTCGCCATCTTTGGTTTTGCCAGTCCACTCCATCATCGGCAGCAGGTCACCCACCATCAGATCAAGGCGGCCGTTGACCATATCCAGATTGGCTTCGTCCTGAGTGGGGTAGAGGCGCAGCTCGGCGTCGGGATACACCCTGGCGATATAGTCCGCCTGAGTGGTGGAGCTTTGTGCGCCGATTACCTTGCCTGCCAGTGCCGAGGGGCTGAAGTCGCTGATGGCGGCATCCTTATGGGTAACAAAGGTCATTGCCGCCTTGTAGTAGGGCTCGGTGAAAGACACCTGTTGCTTGCGCTGCTCGGTGATAAACATAGAGGCCAGAATCACGTCGTACTTGCCGGCCTGCAGTGCCGGGATGATGCCGTCCCAGTCCTGAGCGACAAAGCTGCAGTTGGCCTGCATCTGCTGGCACAGGGCCTTGCCGATCTCCACATCAAAACCTGCCAGCTGGCCGTCCGGGGTGACGTAATTGAAGGGTGGGTAAGCGCCTTCGGTGCCGATGCGCAGGGTGGTGGCAGCAGCGTCAAGGCTGGTCAGGGCTCCGATAGTCAGGGCGGACGTCAAAAGCAGCTGTTTGAAAGCGGGGTACGACATCATCGGGAATTCCTCTGCAGTGCTGTTCAGGTACTCCCGCAGTGTGTTTTTTAAGCATTCATTTAACAAATGTATTGTATGTATATTATGTATAGCTCATGGCTATGTATTGGGCGATAACAGATCACAGATGGGGCGCTGCCTGACCGACGGCTCTGTCACAGTATGGAGAAGAGCATTGGCCACCACCGAACAGCTGCTACGCAATCTCGACTGGAACCTGATTCACACCTTCGTCACCATCGTCGATGAAGGCAGCATTACCGGCGCCGCACGGCGCCTGCATCTGGCGCAGCCGAGTATCAGCAATGCGCTGAAGCGGCTGGAGGCCCATCTGGGAGAGCGCCTGATCGAGCGGCGTAAGGGCAGTTTTTCCCTCACCTATCAGGGGCGGCGGGTGTATGAGGAGTCCGCTGCTGCCTGCCGTATTCTGCAGCGGATGCTGAGCCAGTACGCCGACGAGGATCAGCAGATCAAGGGCGAAATTGACCTGCAGGTGGCCAGCCATGTGCATTGCCCGCCACTGGATGCCGCCCTCAGTCAGTTTCACCGGCTGTATCCTCAGGTGACCTACGATATTCAGGTGGTGCCGAGTGTGGAGATCCTGCACAACGTGGCCGAAGGGCGGGTCAGCATTGGCGTGGCCACCATGCAGAAGCCGCATCCCAGCCTCGCCTATCACCTGCTGAGCCATGAGCTGATGGGGTTCTTCTGTGGCCCGACCCATCCGCTGTTTGGTCGCGACAATCTCAGCTCTGCCGATCTGCGTGGCCTGGATTACGTGGCTTTTGAGAGTGATCAGCCCAAGGAAGGGTTGCATGGCATTGCCCGCCTGCGTGCCGCGCGGGAAATCTCCGGCAATCTGATTGCGGTTTCGCCCAACGAAGAGGAAGTGTTGCGGCTGATTCTGGCAGGTGTCGGTTACGGTGCCCTGACCCTTGATACCGCTACGCCGCTGCTGGCGCGGGGTCAGTTGTGGCAGTTACCGCCGTTCAGTGAGCTGCCCACCATTGATATTCATCTGGTCACATCCACCCAGACTGAGCTGGGCCGCGCCCGGCAGTTGTTCGTCGACGTGCTGAAAGAAGAAACGGAAAAGTTTGTCAGAAAGCGCTATTTTGCCGATACGCCGGAAGGGTGAGTCAGCGTGCTGGTATTGTTCTCCGGCCGGGGATCAGTGGTGGTGGGCAGCGGAAGGCAGCAGTCTTTTCAGTGCCGGGCAGTGAACCGTTCAATAATCAGGGATGTTATCGTGAGCAGAAGCCATAAAGCGTGGTGGTTAAATACAAAATGGGTAGTGTATGTCCTGTGCATAGTGCTGGCTGGATGTTTTAGTTCAGAAAGAGATAGCCAGCATGCAGAAAAAGTTTTCTATGAGAAGAAAAATTTATTTATGGAAATGAATGCAATTCTTCTGGCTCATCCAAGTATCTATAGAATGGATATAAACACAAACTATCGAAATAGCGAGAAGTATGGTGCTTTTGATGCAGATGACGAAAAAGCTTATCGTGAAGTACAGAGAATATGCTCCACTCTCGACATACAAACTGCCATTGTTTCCAAAGAAAGTAGCAGTAGCCCCGTCCTATTTATTGACTACATAACGAGTAGTGCCGGCCTGGCTATCAGCGGTTATGCAGTCAGTGTCTCGTATATTGTGGATGACGATTCGCTGAGATGGCTTAAGAGTCTTGGGGTTTCTATCAAGTCTTTAACTGAGAAAAACTGGTATGTAACCATCTACGAGTCATGATGCCGGATGCAGTAATATCTGATCTCTAAGTCGCTGTGAACGTCTGTGCTATAGCGAGACGAAAACGATTCGTTTTGCTTAAGCCCATACAGATAATCACGTATCTCCATTTTTTAAAAATAAAATGGTATGGATATAGCGTATCTATCAATCTCTACATTGATCAGAAAGGTTCTATCAATAAGGATAAAATAAATATTATCTTGCTGTTCAGGAATTTAATGGAGAATATAGGCATTCTTTGTATTGTGATTTCATATTAAAGCATTTTTCTCAGTTGTGAATTTTTTGTAGTTCGTTGTTTGAATATCTTAGTTGATCTGATATTTATTTTTCTGTTCTACTATCAATTAGTTTAATTTTTGTTGCCCGCTTTGAAAAGTTCCTCAATACTCAGGATGAAGTGTTGAAATAGCTGTATTTAAAAATAGAGAAAATAATAATTCTATAAGATGAGTGAAGATGCGATTTGCCTTTATATTGATAAAGCTGCATCGCAGATAAATTCCGAACAGCGGTCATCTACCCAGCATTCAATCTTGACTGTGCCAAACTCTTTTCCCGAATTTAGCTCTCTGGATGGAGACTGTTCATAGTTCTGTGTCAGGCATTTCTTCCTCCGGTCAAGATGACGCTGAGCTAACTGAATGATTTAAAGTGATATTTTTTGGTTTATAAACGGCGCTATCACAAGCAATATGCCTTTCTTTGACACTAAGTAACGACTGGTCGATCATTCTAAATGTTGTTGCTTATAGAAATGAAAAAAAAGAGATAGTCCGTAGTGAAGTGGGTCCTGAGAAAGCATAGTTCCACATATCAATATTAAAAAGATCCACCTGTCTCCCGGTTAAAAATCAGCGAGCATTAGGTGAATAGCGCTATCAACATTATCGGTATGCTTCAGCTAACGTAGTGGATACTTTCAGGCAGCTTCATCATTACCCATTCTGTTACTCTTCCCAGACTCTGATATTAAGCGAACGTCACATGTCGCGACGGTCACGTCAGCCCTTACTCAACGAGAGAGCCAACAGATGAGTCAGACCTATAAAGGCAGTTGCCTCTGCGGTGGTATCCGTTTTGCCGCCGAGGGCTTTGCGCCGCGTATTGCCAACTGCCACTGCACCATGTGCCGCAAGTTTCACGGTGCGGCCTTTGGTACGCTGGTGCGGGCCGAGGGGTTGCGCTGGTTGTCGGGGCAGGCGCTGCTGCAGGACTATGTGGGCCACAATGGCACGGTGCGTACCTTTTGCCGCGAATGTGGTTCCAGCCTCGGGTTTCGGGTGAAGGGGGCGGCCTTCGAGCAGCTGGAGATCGCACTGGGGGCCTTTGATGACGCGCTGCCGGTGAAGGTCGATGCCCATATCTATACCGACTACAAAGCCTGCTGGTATGACATCAGCGATACGCTGCCGCAGCACGGTGAAGGCCGTACCGGCTAGACGTCACCTCCGGGCAGGTAGACTGGCGGTAACTCTGCTACCATGCCGGGGTCGTTAATTTGAGGTAACCCTATGAAAATTCATCGTATTAACGCCGGTCAGCGCTGGTCCGACATCGTTGTCTGCAACGGCATTGCCAAGTTTGTGGAAATCCCCGAGGGCGATCTGTCCGGCGGTGTGAAAAGCCAGGTGGCACAGGTGCTGGCTCAGGCTGAGAAGTCGCTGGCCAAGGTCGGCAGTGATAAGTCCCGCCTGCTGTCGGTGACCATCTACATCACTGACTTTGCCAATATCAACGGCCTGAACGAAGTGTGGGATGCCTGGTTTGCCGAAGGCACCGCACCCAGCCGTGCCTGTGTGAAGGTCGAGTTGTCCAACCCCGAGTGGTGTGTGGAAATGGCCTTTGAAGCGGCCGCTGGCGAAGACTTCGCTGGCTGATTCCGCTGTTACAGGGCTGCTTGATGCGGCCCTGATCTCTCCACCGCCGTGCTGCCTGCACGTTTATGGTTGTTGTCCACAGCCTCTGCTTTCTGCCTCCATCTGCCGTTATCCACAGACACCTTGGCAGCCGTCTGGCTCAGCGGACTGTCAGACTGCCTCTGCCTTCACACAGACAAACAACGCATTGCCCGACTTACCTTGCCAGGGGGTGATGGTGTCGTAGTCATGCTCGAAAATATGGACTTCAAAATAGCGGGCCAGCAATGACGCCAGCTCAGCAAAGTTCACCGCCACCATGGGATGGGCATCCTGCCAGGATTCAGTGACGCCGTCGGTGGTTTTGTCGATGCTCAGCTGCAGGGTCTGGCCGTCACCTGAGCCGCTGTAGTGCCAGCCGGACTGAAAGGTGAAGTGGCTGCCCTGATAGTCAACGCTGTGGCGGGCAAAGGAGGTGTTGTCGATCTGGTCTTTATCCACGGCATTGAAGATAAACACACCGCCGTCGCGCAGTGCCCGCTGGACGCAGGCCAGACTGGCCGTGAGGCTGGCAGTATTGCCGCTGTAATGCAGGGAATAGAGAAAGCAGGTGATCAGATCCAGCGGTTCATCAACACGGAAGTCGCACATGTTCTGGCAGCTGAACTGCGCTTCCGGGCAGCGCTGCTGAGCGCGGTCCAGCATCGGCTGATTCAGGTCCAGCCCGCTGCTGTGGTAGCCAAAATCAAGAAAGTGACGCACGTGAGGGCCGGTGCCGCAGGCCAGATCCAGATGCTGCCTGCCCTGATTACCAAACAGCTGATGCAGGCGCCGGGCACTGTGGCTTTGCGCCTGATAGTCAATATCGGCGCACATCAGATCGTAGTAGCCAGACAGATCGGTATAGAGGGCATTGGTGGACATGGCATCCGGCTCGGGCAGGCAAAAAGGGCGCACAGTATAGCAGCGGGGGAAGGGCCTGCCGCAGGAAATATCGCCTGCACTGTGTCCCGCACCAGCCCGATAGTCAGGCAAATGCAAAGTCAGCCGATGGCCTGATATTGGGTAGTCGTTCAAATTCTCTGGCCGAGACGGTCGGATATATGTGATGGAATATGAACGTTAATTGACCAAAGATAGGCCCATTCCTCGTCACCGGTCTGCTGTTCAGATCCTCCGGTGGCCAAACTGATACCGGCGCCACTCTGGGCTGGCAGCATGTGGAGACAAGACAATGGGATTACTGATCGACGGCCAATGGCACGACACCTGGTATGACACCAGTAAGAGCGGTGGTCGCTTTATTCGCAAGGATTCTGCCTTTCGCAACTGGGTGACCGCTGATGGTCAGCCCGGCCCAACCGGTGTTGGTGGCTTCAGGGCGGAGCCCGGCCGCTATCATCTGTATGTCAGTCTGGCCTGTCCGTGGGCCCATCGCACCCTGATCATGCGCAGCCTCAAAGGTCTGCAGGAGATGATTTCCGTGTCGGTGGTGCACTGGCTGATGCGTGACGAAGGCTGGACGTTCCAGCCCGGCCCCGGTGTGGTGGAAGACCCGATCAATGGTGCGCAGCGGCTGTATCAGGTGTATCAGCGCGCCGATGCCCATTACAGCGGGCGGGTCACGGTGCCCATCCTGTGGGACAAACAGCAGAACACCATCGTCAGCAATGAGTCATCGGAGATTATCCGCATGCTCAACAGTGCCTTCGATGGCATTGGCGCCCTGCCGGGTGATTACTACCCCGAGGCGCTGCGCAGCGAGATTGATGAGATCAACACGCGGGTATACGACACCCTCAATAACGGCGTGTACAAAGCCGGCTTTGCTACCACTCAGTCAGCCTACGAAGAAGCGCTGGTGCCGCTGTTCGCCACCCTCGACTGGCTGGAAGAACGGCTGCAGGGTCAGCGCTTCCTTACCGGTAGCCAGCTGACCGAGGCGGATATTCGCCTGTTTACCACGCTGGTGCGCTTTGATGCGGTCTATGTTGGCCACTTCAAATGTAATCTGCGCCGGCTGGTGGATTATCCGGCATTGTGGGCCTATACCCGTGATATTTATCAGCAGCCGGGCGTGGCTGAGACGGTCGATATGCAGCATATCAAGCGCCACTATTATGAGAGCCATAGCACCATCAACCCGACAGCGGTGGTACCGGTCGGGCCGCTGCTGGATTTTACCGCGCCTCATCAGCTCAGTGGCGTGTAGCGGCTGAACGGGTCCCTCGTTCCCCCATGGCGACAGCCTGTCGGATCGCCGTTGAGCCTGAACTGACACTGAGCGGTATGTCTGGCTGTGCTCCAATAGCGCAGCCAAAGGTGCAAGCAAAAAGGACGGCGGTTCCGGCCCGCATCCTTCCCCTTCAGGATTCATGACTGCGCTGTGCTGGCTGCTGCCTCCTGTACCTCTGGTGAATTGCACCTGTATCCATTCACTCTCAGGTTTAAGACACCCTGCCTATGAACAAGATTGCTTCAACGCTGCTGCTGGCCTCCAGCCTGCTTGTCACTGCCGCTCCCACTCTGGCAGAAACGCAGAAAACCTCGGTCTGGAAGATGACCTACAGCTCCCTCGATCCCGAACAGGCGGCAGAATTCTGCACCACTATTCTCGGCATGGAGCGTATCGCCATCCCCGATCCGACGCTGGCCAAAGGGCGTGCCTGGGTGCGTTTCCCGGACTCGGGGCTGGAGCTGCATTTTGTCGATGCCCGTGCCCGTTATGGCTACGAGAAGACTGAAGAGTTCTACCGCTATATGGATGAGCTCGATCAGAACATGACGGTGTTTACCACCTTTATGGATAACCACGGCGCCGTGCTGGTAGAGGATCTCAACCCCTATCTGCAGCAGCTGACTAAAAACAGTGTGCCTTTTCTTGGCCCGGTGCGCCGCGCCGACGGGGTCTATCAGCTCTATATCGAAATTCCCGGCAACGCTTATCTGGAGCTGGATGCGCGCTCGACGCCGGACAGTGCCTATCCTGTGACGACCTGGGATAAGGTGCCTTTCGCGCCTGCGGCTAAAGCCTCCTGAGTGGGGTTACTGAGTGATCATGGTGTGGCGGTAGGGTATTTGTCGCCACCCGTGTTACCGGTAGCAAGGTGCTGACGATCTGCTGCGTGTCGGCCACTCAGCGTTGAGTAGACCTTCGCAATGCTGATTCAGAACAACTGACGTATTTACCCGCCTGAACTCCGCTTCCTCAGCTCTTTTCGCCTGGCTCTGACTCGCGAGATCGTGAACACGTGCTTGCCGCCGCCGCAGCCCGCGGGGAAGTGGCTGCGGCTCTGATATGGCATCAACGTCTGCTCTTGGCGGAACCCTGACGTGCCTTGAAGCGCGGATTGCTCTTGCAGATTACATAGTAGCGTCCACGACGTTTGACCACCTGACAGTCAGGATGTCGGTTTTTCGCCGACTTCAGTGATGACAGCACCTGCATTATTTCTCTCCTTTGTGCGCAGCAAAGCCAAAGCGTTTGTTGAAGCGGGCGATGCGTCCTTCAGAATTCACTTCACGCTGTTTACCGGTGTACATGGGATGGGAGGCGCTGGATACATCAACATTGATCAGCGGATAGGTGTTGCCGTCTTCCCAGACAATGCTCTCCTTGGAGGTGCAAGTTGAACGGATACGGAACATGCGGTTGCAACTGGTGTCGCGGAAGATCACATAGTCGTAGCGTGGATGGAGTTGTTTTTTCACGAAAGTATTCTCTATAAAATGTTATGACATAACAATTATAGTGATAATGATTCTTATTTGTGAAGGGGTGGGAGGTTTTTATTGATACTGACGCGGTGTGTGTTGTCATACACCCCGGCAGTTTGAGGCTTCTGGAAAGTGCACAGAGCGGTGTGCCAGTGATACGAGGTGCGGCAGCGAATGCGGCATGGTACTCCGATAGCCCTTAGCTCTGCCTGATTCGTACCACCTTCATAAACTCAAACTCCAGCCCCGCCACCGTCTCAGTTTCCGGGTAGTAGGTCAGGTTGACCCGTGCGCCCTTGAGGTTGCGATATTGTCTGGCGCGGCGGTATCTGAACGGTACGTCGCAGCCTTCCACCATCAGGGTGTTGATGACCCACTCGCCGTCAATCCGCTGCACATGGGACAGCACTTTTTGCTCTTCTGAATGGATCAGTTGGCTATGAGTCTGCAGCAGCTTCTTGAGGCTGGATTTTTTCTTCATGACGCTGGCATCCAGAATCGACAGGGAGCCCCTAGCCTAGACTGATTCGCGGGCGTTGTCTGCGCAGAAGCCGGGAAATGCCGTGAGCGGGCCTTCACACCGTGTTGTGGCCCGCAACGACGTGGCTACACACCTAGTTAAGAGGCAAGGCAATATCACTCAGTGGCTTACCCTTCTTGTCGAAATAGCGCACCTGCAGGCTGCTGGCTGTGACGTTGACCTGCGTGAAGTTATCCTCCTGACAGAAATAGCCTGCCTTGTAGTGCAGGGTGATCGGCCCCTGTGAGGTCGTGAAGGTGAAGGGGTCGTTCTCCTGTCGGGAGTTATGGACAAACTCCTCCGGCTCGCCATCGGCAAAGGGGAAGGGCCAGTAGAATGCCGATGA
Organism: Pokkaliibacter sp. MBI-7; assembly: GCF_029846635.1. Lineage (NCBI taxonomy): Bacteria > Pseudomonadati > Pseudomonadota > Gammaproteobacteria > Oceanospirillales > Balneatrichaceae > Pokkaliibacter > Pokkaliibacter sp. MBI-7. The sequence goes on from NZ_JARVTG010000001.1 coordinate 3,107,262, forward strand.
GGTGATGTCGTATAGCCGCAATGGCAGCGGGCTGCCGTCTGCACGTTCCAGGGTCATACCGGCGCAGTTGGAGCAGTGTACGTCACCGGTCAGAAACACCACATTCTGCACGTTGTTCTCAACGATGGTCTGCAGTACCTGAGCGCGGGTGGTGGGGAAGGCCGCCCAGGCATCGTCCTTGAATTTGCCATAGTCATCTTTGGCCGACTCCATGGTATTGGGGCTGAAGACGCTGGAGCTGACCACAAACTTGGGCAGGTCGCCCACTGCCTGCTGGGTATCAATCAGCCACTGGCAGAAGTCGTCCAGCTGGCTGCGGTAGTCTTCGTCTGGGTTCTTTTTCGGCCGCCCGAGCAGGTGGTGTTCGTTCTCCATCAGCTCCCGGCAATCCTTGTAACGGCCGATGGACAGCAGCTGACTGAGCGAGCTTTCTTCATGGCGCAGGCGCTTGCTGCGGGCATCCAGCACGAAGAACGGATACTGGCCATAGTTGAAGTGGTAATACAGGGCATCACTGCCGTATTCGGTGGTGGGACTGTGCAGCCACTGGTAGCTGCGATAGAACATCATGGCGGTGAAGAACAGCTTGCGCTTGTCCGGGTCTTTCTTGATGCGACTGAGGGACCAGTTATCTTCCACCTCATGGTCATCCAGAATCATATAGGTCGGGGTGCTGCTCAGCAGCGTGCTCATATTACGGGTGGTAAAGGCATCGACATAACGTGAGCGGAACTCCTCTTCGGTATCCGCACGGCCAATGGGCACATGGCGGTTAAGCAGATCGGCATAGATCTGGTCGCCGATCATCAGGGTAAAACGGGCCTTGTCGGCTTCCGCCAGCGTGTCGCTGTGGCAGCGATCATGAATGGCAGCGAAGATGGCATCCGACAGCTTCTTGCCCCACAGGGTCTCCGGGTAGCGGCAGGAGCCGAAAATAAAGGAAAAGTCGCCGCTTTGCTCCGGGAAGGTGGTAAAGCTGGCCAGACAGTGTTCGTCCGGCATGCTGCCCAGCTCGTCCAGCCAGGCATCGGCGGCGGGCAGCTTTTTGGCAATCTCATCAAGGCTGCTGGTTTCCATCGGGTCTACATGGTCCAGCGCCAGCGATGCCAGCCTGACGGTATAACGAGTGCCGGGCTGCAGGCCGGTAAAGTCGGTGGTGCCGGTGCGGTCGTACTCCCGTTGCAGGCGGAAATAGCGCGCACTGCCTGAGATGCCGCTATCGCCATTGAACAGGGCCGCCACGCCAATGGTGCGGGCGGCATCGGCGTTGTCGTGGGCGCGTGCCCAGATGCGTGCGCTGCTGGCGGTGGTGTGGCCGACGATGGGGCCGACACTGACGGGGTGAAGCATGCTGGTCATATTTTTATTCTCCTCAAAGTGCGCCTTCGCGTTTAACAGGCTGTTAAAGGCATTTGTAGAGCAGTTGCTAGTCCGCAGCACCCCAGCGCAGGCGGCCCCGTTCGTCATACAGCCGCTCGGCAATATGCTCACCATCGAGCTGCAGTTGCAGATAACCGTTCAGTATCCGTAGCGGATAACCGTCATCGCTGGCCGATTCGGTCTCCTGCCAGAGCACGGTCGGTTTGTTGTCCAGCAGGCTGGCGCGGCCATAGGGAATGGCGCCGTGGCCGATGCAGCGGGCCTTGAGACCCTGCTGCTCGGCATAGCAGATGACATTGTGCAGATGGCCCCAGTACCAGTAGTCCGGCACACGCCCGAGGGCCTTGACCACCTGCTTGTACAGGCCGGTTTGCTGGCTGCCGTCCATGCTGAAACCCTGATGGTGAGACAGCAGTAACAACCGCTTGCCCGCATGGCTGGCGGCCAGCTGGCTGAGCCACTGGCACTGGCTGTCATTGAGGGCGCCGTCCATATAGAGGTTGTCGGTTTTGGCGTCGTAGGCACTGTCGAGGCCGATAATCAGCCAGTGGTCGTTGTACAGGCTGAAATAGCTGCAGCCTTTTTGCAGGGGGAAGCGCTGGCTGAGCTCGGCAAAGTAGCCAAAGGCGCCGTTGTACATTTCATGATTGGAGTTGAGGGTGAACTGCCCCAGATGCCCGGCAGGCCAGCGGCTGAAGTCGTTGTCTTCATCGGAGCCGACGCCGGCGTAGTACACGTCACCAAGGTGGATGGTCACATCCGCACCGAGCTGGTTCATGGCCGTGGCGACCCGCTGGGCAATATAGTCGCCGGTGCCCCAGTCACCGGCGATGGCGATATTGACCTGCGCGGGCAGGGCAATGCTGGCCGGGGTGGTGATGAAGTCATGGCGATGCCAGATATGTTCCAGCCACTGCACCAGCGCTTCGGCCCATTTGGGGTCGAGCAGCTCCCACTTGCGGCAGCCCAGCAGGGTGCCGTCATCCATCAGGCGGGTCGGGAACTGACTGCTGTCGGTGGGCAGCAGATCCTGACCGGCGCTTTTATCCAGCAGTGCCAGCCCGTGGACGAACTCCCACGGAATAGAGTTGGCCCGGGTGGAGCCGGACTGGACGATGTCCAGCGCCTGCTGATGAGACTGGCGGATCAGTTCCAGCACCCGGGTACGATGGGCATCATCCTTGATGGTGCCAAGGGCGGACTGGATGCGGTTTTGCCATTCTTGCAGTTGCATCGCACACCTCCTAAAGAGACTTCATGTATTCGATCAGATCCCACTTCTCGCTGTCGGACAGGTCCGTACCGTACAGGTGACCGGCATTGCTGTTCCCCGGCAGGCGGGTGTCGAACAGAAAGTAGTGATCACTGTCGGTGCCGGGCTGGTCACTGACGTAGCCGACCTTGCGGGTATCGATCACATCATTGCCGCGATAGAAGGTGACGGGCCGCTGCTCCGGTTTCTGCAGCAAATCCCACAGGCTGGGCACGGAGCCGTTGTGTAAATAGGGTGCGCGCAGCCAGATACCGTCGGTGGGGGTGTTGCTGTAGCTGTAGGTCTTGCGATAGGCGCCAAAGTCGAAGGGCGGTGTCTTGAACTGATGGAAACGCTGCACCAGCCCGACGGTGAAGGAGTTGACCCGGTACGGGTCGGTACCCAGCTCGCTGAGGCGGGTGGTGACCTGCCCGGTATTGACCTTGCCGAACTCATGGCAGCTGGCGCACTGGCCCTGCCAGATGGCCTTGCCACGCGCTTGCTGTTGGTTATCCAGCGCATAGGGCCAGCTGGGTGGTTTATGGGTCAGCAGCCAGTCGGTGACGCGCTTGAACTCGTCAGGCAACACGGAGTTGGGCGTAGCGCCGACCGCCATGGCGGCCGCGTAGTTGCGTTCACGAATATCGTTGTTGTTGCCGTCCCAGTGCAGATACATGGATTCACGCGGTTGCTGGTTCCAGATCTGTGGCAGGTCGACGGTGCCGATGGTGGAATCATCGGGGAAGCCGAAGATCACCATCTTGGTGGGGTTAAAGGTATCGGTGCGCCCCGGTCCCTGTTCAGGGCGAATCTTTTGCCAGCCGTATTCCTTGCCTTGCTTGATCAGCGAGGTGCGGGTCATCGGCACGATCAGGAAACGGTAGAACAGGCTTTCAATCGGCCCCAGATCATACTGGGCATTGATCTGCTGCAGGGTATTGCTGACAAAGTCGCTGCTCGCCGCACAGTCGTAGAGGAACCACTGAAAACGTTCCAGATTGAGGAAGGTAGCGGGGGCGGTCGGCACCGCCGTGGCTACATCATCGCTGCTCTGGCGGTAACGGCCGGTGTGGCACAGGGCGCAGTTGGGCTCTACCGACGGGTAACCGATCTGGCGCTGGGCCAGCCCAACCGGCAGGCTGTGGCCGGGCTCAAAGATAAAACCGAAGGCTTTCCAGCCCTCTGCCGCGGACGCAGTGGGCATTTGCTGCGGGCAGACTTTCGGCAGTACCGAGAAAATATACAGCGGAATGCGCGCCTCCATGCCGAGGCCGATGGGGGCGTACTTGAAGTGCTCCTCATCAGAGCTGAAGCCGGGTTGCGGCACGACCCGCAGCAGGTTGTACCACGCCTCAAACCCGACAAAACCGACCACCAGTAAGGCGATGATGCTGTACTTGCGGCAGCGACCACTGAACAGGTGGCGCAGCCCCGCCAGCAGCGCGCACAGACCACGCCATAACAGCGCCTGTGGCCGGTAGGCCGGGCTGACTCCCAGATAGAGCAGCAGGCCAAGGGCCACAAACATAAACAGGTCGGAGCAGAGTAACGGGACGAAGGCTTCCGGGTAGGGTGAGCTTTTGATCAGATACAGCCAGAACAGCACCGCGATCAGCCGCGACAGCACACACAGCCAGTCATACAGCGGGTAACGACCCGCCTGGAAGCCTGAAGGCAGATAGAACAGGCTGATCCCGATCAGCAGCATGCCGGTGTTTTCCAGCCACGGATAAAAGGCTTGCAGCGGCAACCCCAGCAGGGTGTTCAGCTCGTTGGGAAACAGCAGGGCGGGGATGGCAAAGGTCATATTGATGACGACGCCGATCCCTATCAGGATCCGGTACCAGCGTATGGGCAGCGGATGTTGAATGACGGTATCCATGGTGTGCTCCTTGCTGCAGGCATGATGAGCGCGGTCACGATCCCGGTCGCAGGCGGGCGGGATCGTGAGCAGGCTCCCGGGGAAAGAACGACAGGCCTGTCAGCCTGCCGCGCTCTTCTCCAGATGGCTGAGGATGTGCGGGTAAACATCGGTGATGGCATTGCGACCGAAAATGCAGTCGATGTGGCCATAGTCAGGCACCACTACCCGTGAGTAGTTGTCCGGCCCGAAGCGCTCGACCAGACGCTGATAGGTTCTGGCGGTGCTTTCCGGCAGGTAGCACTCGTTCTCGCCACCGCTGATAAACAGCATCGGCATGCTCAGCCGGTCCATGTGCGGCATGTAGATATCTTCACCGTCAAAACTCAGCAGACGGCCCTTGCGGCACATCAGTGCCAGATGCTCGAAGGTGCGCATGTTGGACTCGGCGAACAGCTCGTGCAGGTTGTCGTGCAGGGTGTTGTTGAGCTGCGCATGGCAGTACAGCGGGGCATACATGAAAGTGATGCGATGGCATACCGGGTTATCGCAGTAACCCTGCGCCTCAAGCCGGGCATAGCCGTTGAGGGCGGTGTCATAGAGCTTTTCGTACCAGTGCTCATGCTCTTCGGCATAGGCGGTCAGTGATTTGATACCGAAGGCATCCAGCACCGAAGGCAGATGCAGCCCCACTTTCACCCTGGTGGCGGTGGGCACCACGATATCGCAGGCAATCTGCGAGCAGACCACCGAGCGCACACCCTGCAAACCACTCAGCAACGACATGAAGAAAGTGGTGGCACCGTAGCAGTGCACCACGCACTGCACATCCGCGGCGCCCGTCAGCTGCTGGATCTGACGGATGGCGGCGGCGTAGTCATAACGGGCAATCTGGTCGCCATCCCACTGCTGTTTGGCCGCTTCCAGCAGGATACTGACGCGAAAATCCAGCAGCCAGACGTCATAGCCGTTGTTGTAGAGGTACTCCAGCAGATTGGTGCCAATGGTGTCGGTGGAGAAGATCGCCGAGCTGACACCCAGGCCGTGTACCAGCATCACCGGCCCTTTGCTGCCGCCCTGATAACGGCTCAGGCGCAGCGTCACGCCGTCTTCCGTCAGAAAGTGATGAACCGCAGGCGGGGCAGTATTGAGCAGGCGCTTTTTACGTGGGGGCAGATCCTTGTTGAAGTAGGTGTCACCGGCGAACACGCCGCCATAGCTGTCCCACAGCACCCCGGCAAAGAACTTGCCGAAGCGGGCCATGGCGGCCAGCCGGGCTTTCTCGTCGGGGGCGTTGAGCACCTTCATGGTGGTCATCTGCCTGGCAAAGTCGGTGACGGCGATGTGCAGCACACCGCTGCCGACCACTGCTCCCTGATTGTCACTGCCCTGATAGACCGTCACATAGAGTGTGCTGGTGTCGGGCCAGATATGCAGGGCGCCGTGGTCGAAGGGAATCGACTTGAAGCCACTGAAAAAGTATTCCGTCCCGTCGGTGGTGGTCAGGCGCATGTTGTAGTTCATGTGCCGCTCACCGACATCGTTGTTGTCCTTTTCAAACAGATTGAAGGTACCGTGGCTGACCACCATGGCGGTGGGCGACAACGCCGGGGCCATCAGGGTGCCGACAATGGTGGCGCTATGGCTGGGCTCGGCGAGCATTTTCTCCATATCAGCCGCGGCGATGGTGAGGGTGAAGGCCATGGTGGAGCCAGCCTGCTGCCCGGCGTCGCTGGCCTGCCGGTAGCGTGGCAGGTCTTCATCGGCAGGCTGGGTGAAGGAAGTGGAGAAATAGCCCTGCATGGTTTCGGTAAACTCGATGCCGAGGGTACTGGCCACCGGTTGCCGGCGTGGGGCGGAGGGAAGGCTGTAGTCCACCGCCCAGCCGCGGTCGGCGGCCAGCAGGGTCATGGCGCGCTCGCTGATGGCAGAAATAGTGAGTAGCGGATTGACCGCCAGCGAGGTGGGGATTACTGCCCCATCGGTGACGTACAGGCTGTCATACACGGCATCGCTGCTGTTGCCGCAGAACACCTGATTTTTATGGTTGACCACGCCCTGCCGGGCATCTTCCCCCATCACGCAGCCGCCGAGCGGATGCACTGAGATCAGGCTGTGTTTGAACAGTTTGGTCCATACGGGGTTGGGCACATAGGTGCCGCCCAGAGCGCGGGTGGCCTCCAGCAGGCGGGCGTTGCCGATCTCGAAGTTCGGCTGGGTACCTACGTCCGGCCAGTCGATGCGCAGCTGATCTTTGTCATCCAGCACCATCTGCCCGGCACCGTCGTCATGGCTCATGATCAGGTAGGTTTGCAGATGGTTGATGGCGCCGTGGTAGGGGCCGCGAAGGGTGCTGTCCAGCTTGCGTGCCGCCTGCCGCGCCAATGCCATGACCCCGGTTTCAGTGCGGATACCAATATCGTCAGCGGCCAGCGCCATGGCCGGTACCATCAGTTTGCCCAGCGCCCCGGGGATCGAGCCTTCCTCGATCACCATGCGCTTGTCGTACTCGGCTTCATTGCGCATGTCGATGACGGACGTGATGCAGGGGCCGACTTCACCGGCCTGCTCCGCGCTGTGGGTGCCAAAGCCGATGCCGTTGATAGGCACATCGTTGTTATAGCCAAAGCCGAGAATGTCACCGTTGCCGCTCATGTGCTGACCAAGCTGATCCGACAGGGCCAGCCCCTGTTGCCGTGAGCGCAGCAGAATTTCTGTGGTGCCGAGAGTGCCGGCAGAAACGATGACGATGTTCGCCCTGACGAATAGCAGCGGTGCATCGAATTTCTCCCGCCCGGTGCCGACGTACTGGTAGTACACCAACCACTGGTCGCCATCGCGCTTGAGATAACGCACTTCCGCCTGACAGAAAATCTCTGCGCCGTGATTCCAGGCATCGGGCAGATAGTTCATCAGGGTGGTGTTCTTCGCCTTGTTATTGCAGCCGGACACGCAGTCACCGCAGTTGTTACACGGCAGCTGCTCGACGCCGACATGGTTGGTGTTGCCGGGCAGCGGCTCGAACGTGACGTTGATGGGCGGGCGGTAGAAGTTCTGGCTCTGCTGCATAAAGGCGGCGGACTGCTGATGCGCCTGCAGTTTGTCGGGCGTGGTCTTGGTGGTGGGGTAGGGATTGGGTTTGAGCATCTCCCGTGCCCGGCGATAACCTTCCTGCAGCAGGGTATCGGTGTGGGCACGGATACCTGCTGGCCAGCGCGGGTCTTCAAACACTTCGGGTTTGGCTTCGAGGGCGACATTGGCGTTGATCAGGGAGGTGCCGCCAAGACCGCAACCGACCACCACGTTCTGCTGGGCGTTGACGTGCAGATCATAGAGCCCGGTGCGCGAGCCGATATGGCCATCAGGGTGATGAATCTGGAACTCGGCCGTGGCTTCAAGCTCGGTGTCGGGGTATTCGCCGGGGACGATCTCCCGGCCCCGCTCCAGCAGACAGACCTGCCGCCCGGCACGGGCCATCCGTGATGCGGCGATACCGCCGCCATAGCCGGAGCCAATCACAATGACCTCGTAGTGTTCTTTTATCTCTGCCAGCGGGCTGGAAATACGTTTCATGTTCACTCCCTCTGCGGGAGAGCTGGCCTGCGTCGGGTAACAGGCTGGCCAGCCTCCCTTTCGGCTCAATCACGGTTCAATACTGCCTGTCTGTTTATGGCGTAAAGCATGCGGTTAATAGCGAAATGAGAACATCGCTATTGCCGTGCCTTATTCTTTTTATTCAATGTTTTAGCTTTGTTTTTTAGAATTTGTCGAAATTGGAATGCACGGTTTGCTTTTCTGTTTTTTTATTTGTTTTTCAATTAGCTGGCTGTTTTTATGGTTTTCCGCTCAGTGATCACGGCCAAGTCGTAGTCGTGATGAGGATTGAGTTAATCCAGCCAAGGCGCGGCCATTCTGGCTTTTTTGGCGCCAGTTGCTTTGTACATGACGGTTTTCTTTTATATGACTAATGATTGTCTAAATTTGAAAAAAAGCAATTCTCAATTTTTACCTGAACCTGTACTGAGACTTTTTTAAAAGACGAGATCAATTATCTGCGGTTTTTAATTCTTGTCAGATATATAAGTTGTTGCTTAATCACAGATGAATTAATGATGCAGGTATCCTTTATATGCATTTGTTGCTTTCATCCATGACCTGTCATGCGTTGCACAAGGCCGTTGCCCGGATACCTGGAAGGGGCATCACGCTGCCCCTCCGGCGAGCACTATAAATTTCGCTAATAGTATCTTTTTGCCCAAAACGAAACTGGTTGCGCGCCTTGTGCCGGACCTTCTATAACCCTAGGCACTTGTGGAACGTGAACTCAGTCAGACGCAGACCCAGATTGCCTCTGACTATGAGTAAACCGGCCATCCAGCAAAACAGCAGAATAAAGACAGGGGCGAGAGATGATGAACCCGAGAGATGTAAAGACGGTAGAGGATGCCAAACGTATCGTTGAAGAGCGCGGTCTGTCCCATGTGAAGGTGGGCATCTTCGACAATGACGGGGTGATGCTCGGCAAATACATGAGCCGGTCGAAATTCTTCTCCGCGCTGGAAAGCGGCTTTGCCTTCTGCGATGTGGTGCTGGGCTGGGATGTGAAAGATCAGCTGTACGACAACGGCAAGTACACCGGCTGGCATACCGGCTACCCCGATGCGCCGGTGCGGGTGATCCCGTCGAGCTGTCGTGAGCTGCCTTTTGAAGAGGGCGGCATGCTGCTGTTCATGGCTGAGTTCGATCAGGCTGCCGAAGCGGTCTGCCCGCGTGGCACCCTGCGCCGGGTGCTGAACAAGGCGCGTGATCTGGGCTTCGATGCGTTTGCTGCGCTGGAATACGAATTCTTTATGTTTGATGAAACGCCGCAGTCCATCCGTGAAAAAGGCTTTCGCAATCTCAAACCCTTCACTCCTGACTGGATGGGCTATTCCATCATCCGCAATACCGTCCATGCCGATCTCTACCATCAGATTCTGAAAATGGCGGAAGACATGGACTTCCCTATCGAGGGGCTGCATACCGAAACCGGTCCCGGTGTGCTGGAAGCCGCCATTGCCGTGGACAACGCCGAAGCCGCCGCCGACAAGGGGGCGCTGTTCAAAACCTTTATGAAAGTGCTGGCCCAGCGCAATAACCTGATGGCCACCTTTATGGCCAAGTGGTCAGCCGATGTACCCGGTCAGAGCGGTCATATCCATATTTCCCTGCGCCACCGGGAGGGCACCCAGCAGGGTAAATCAGCCTTTTATGACCCCAGCCAGAAACACAATATGAGCAAGCTGCAGCGCCATTTCCTCGCGGGTCAGCAGCGGCTGATGCCTGAGTTCCTGTGCATGGTGGCACCGACCCTGAACTCCTACCGCCGTCTGATTCCCGGCTACTGGGCACCGACCGATGCAACCTGGGGTGTGGAAAACCGCACCACCGCTCTGCGGGTGATTCCCGGTTCCGACAAATCGCAGCGTACCGAGTACCGCCTCGGCTCCGCCGATGGCAACCCCTATCTGGCGCTGTCAGCCGCCCTGGCATCCGGGCTGTACGGCATCATGCACGAATGGGAGCCCGAGCCTGAGGTGACCGGTAACGGCTATGCCGTGCGTCACGCACCTGAGCTGGCCCTGCCGCGTACCCTGTGGGACGCCGCCCAGCGCCTGAAAACCTCAGAGGCCGCCCGCGAGCTGTTCGGCAACGAGTTTGTCGATCATTTTTCCGCCAGTCGTGAGTGGGAGGAGCGCGAGTTCCGCAAACATATCAGCGACTGGGAGCTGGATCGCTATTTCGAAATCATCTAGTGGCCGCGCCTTATCCGCGGTAACGCAGATGGATTTTTATTCCCTGTCAGATCGTACAAACGGTCTTATTCACCGAGAGAACATGATGACCATTGCGGCTACCCCCAGACCTCCCTACTACGCGGTGATTTTCACCTCGCTGCGTACCGATGTGGACGATGGCTACGGCGAGACGGCGGATGCCATGGTGGCGCTGGCCGAACAGCAGCCGGGATTTCTGGGGGTGGAATCGGCCCGCGAGGGGCTGGGGATCACGGTGTCCTACTGGCGTGATCTGGAGGCGATTCGCCACTGGAAGCAGCAGGTAGATCACCGCGAAGCCCAGCGCCGTGGCCGACAGGACTGGTACAGCGCCTTCAGGACCCGCATCGCGCTGGTTGAGCGTGACTATGGTTTTGAGCGCACTCAAGGGGAGAAAACAGACAGTGAATAAGATCAGGCTGGCGCTGGTAGGGGATTTTGATCCCGGCATCACCGCCCATCAGGGCATCGTCAAAGCCATTGAACTGGCGGAGAGCGCACTGCACATCGCCATTGAGGCACGGTGGCTGTCTACCGACAGCCTGACCGATGAGGAACCACTGCGTGCCTTCGACGCCATCTGGTGTGTACCGGGCAGCCCTTATCGCAGTATGGATGGCGCATTGCTGGCCATCCGCTTTGCCCGTGAGCAGGGCAAGCCTTTTCTTGGCACCTGCGGTGGCTTTCAGCATGCGGTGATCGAGTTTGCCCGCAATGTGCTGGGCTGGCAGCAGGCGGATCATGCTGAAACCGCACCGGATGCGGAACAGTTACTGGTCACGCCGCTGAGCTGCTCGCTGGTGGGCGTGAATGAGCAGGTCAGCCTGCAACCCGGCAGCCGGCTGGCTGAACTGTATGGCAGTGATCTTGCCGAGGCGGGTTATCACTGCCGCTTTGGTCTTAACCCGGACTGTCTGGACGCGCTGCTGGCAGCCGGGATGCAGGTAGCAGCCCGCGACAGTGCCGGTGAAGTACGGGCGCTGGAGCTGACTGACCAGCCATTCTTTTGTATGACGCTGTTCCAGCCTGAGCGGCTGGCCTTGCAGGGCGTGTTGCCGCCGCCGTTGCTGGGCTTATTACAGGCGGCTGAGCAGCAGCGCCGGGTGGCCTGACCACCGGCTCCGGTGTTGCTGCTCAGCGCTTTGCAAGCAGGCCATTGCTCGATTTCGGTATTACCCAATCCGCCTGTCAGACAGGCTACCGTGGAGGATGTATGACCACTCTGAAGACCATTAGTCCGATTGACGGCAGCGTCTATGTGGAGCGGCCCTATGCCAGCGCTGCCGAGGTGCAGGCCACACTGGCAGCCGCTGTCGCTGCTCAGGCCAGCTGGAAAAAGGTACCGCTCAGCGAACGCAAGGCACTCTGTGCTGCGGCCATCGAGTGCTTTGCTGCCCACAAGGACAAGATCGCCGAAGAGCTGAGCTGGATGATGGGGCGCCCCATTCGCTATGGCGCGGGTGAGGTCAACGGCGTGGTTGAGCGCGCCAGCTACATGATCAGCATTGCCGATGAGGCGCTGAAGCCCGTCGAAGTGGGCGATAAGCCCGGCTTTATCCGCTATATCAAGCGTGAACCACTGGGCGTGGCGCTGATCATCGCGCCCTGGAATTACCCCTATCTGACCGCCATCAACTCGGTGGTGCCGGCGATCCTTGCCGGTAACAGCGTCATCATCAAACATTCGGCGCAGACGCCGTTGTGTGCAGAACGGCTGGTGGCGGCGTTCACCGAAGCGGGCCTGCCGCCAGGGGTGTTCCAGTATCTGCATCTGAATCACGCCGATACCGAAGCACTGATCAAAGCGCCTGAGGTTAACTACGTGGCCTTCACCGGCTCGGTGCCCGGCGGAGCCATGGTCGAACAGGCCGCGGCGGGTCGATTTATTCCGGTCGGGCTGGAGCTGGGGGGCAAAGACCCGGCCTATGTCCGCGCGGATGCCGATATTGCCCATGCGGTGGATACGGCCATCGATGGCGCCTTCTTCAACTCCGGCCAGTCGTGCTGCGGTATCGAGCGTATCTACGTGCACGAAGCGGTATACGACGAGTTTGTTGAGAAAGCCGTGGCTATGGTTAACACCTACACCCTCGGTCGCTCGGATGATCCGGCGACCACGCTGGGGCCGGTGGTCAAGGCCAGTGCCGCGGAGTTTGTCCGCGAGCAGATTCGTGAGGCGGTGGCTCAGGGTGCCGTGGCGCAGATCGACCCGGCCCTGTTTCCACTGGATCAGCCCGGCACGCCCTATCTGGCGCCGCAGGTACTGACTGATGTCAACCACAGCATGCGGGTGATGACCGAAGAGTCATTCGGCCCGGTGGTCGGTATACAGAAAGTCAGCAGTGACGAGGAAGCGCTGGCGCTGATGAATGACAGCGATCTGGGCCTCACGGCAGTCATTTTTACCCGCGATATCGAGGCCGGAATTGCCCTCGGTGAGCAGGTCAACACCGGCACCTTCTTCCTGAACCGTTGTGACTATCTGGACCCGGCGCTGGCCTGGACGGGCGTCAAGAATTCCGGTCGTGGCTGTAGCCTGTCGAAAGTCGGTTACGAGTCACTGACCCGTCCCAAATCCTTCCATATCAAGACTGCCATCTGAGGTGTCAGTGATGAGTACAGATCTGTCCCAGTACACCATGAACTGGAATTACCCCACCGCGGTGAAAGTCGGGGTAGGGCGTATCAAAGAGCTGGCTGGCGCCTGCCGTCAGCTCGGTATGAGCAAGCCCCTGCTGGTCACCGACCCGGGCCTTGCGGCACTGCCGATGCTGGCAGAGATTCAGACCATGCTGCAGCAGGATGGCCTGCCTGCCGGGCTGTTCAGTGAGGTCCGAGGCAACCCCACCGGCGAAAACGTCAGCGCCGGTGTCGCCGTATTCAAACAGGGTGGCTATGACGGTGTGATTGCACTGGGCGGTGGCTCGGCACTGGATGCCGCCAAGGCGATTGCCCTGATGGTGGGGCAGGAGCGCCCGCTGTGGGACTTTGAAGATGTCGGTGACAACTATCTGCGCGTCAACGTGGCGGGCATGGCACCGGTAGTCGCCGTGCCGACCACGGCCGGCACCGGTTCAGAAGTCGGTCGTGCCTCGGTGATTACCGACAGTGAACAGCATGTGAAGAAGATCATATTCCACGCCCGTATGCTGCCGTCGATTGTCATTCTTGACCCGCAGCTGACGCTGGGCCTGCCGGCGAAGATTACGGCGGCCACCGGTATGGATGCGCTGTCGCACAGTCTGGAGGCGTACTGTTCGCCGTATTTCCACCCGATGGCAGAAGGCATCGCGCTGGAAGGCATGCGTCTGGTCAAGGAATACCTGCCGCGCGCCGTGGCCGATGGTCAGGATGTGGAGGCACGTCTGCAGATGCTGGTGTCTTCCAGCATGGGCGCTACTGCTTTCCAGCGTGGGCTGGGGGCCATGCATGCGCTGGCCCATCCGCTGGGGGCGCTGTACGACGCCCACCACGGCCTGCTGAACGCGGTACTGATGCCCTACGTGCTGGTGGCCAACCGCGAAGTGATCGAAGAGCGCATGGAGCGCATGGCCCGTTATCTGAACCTGCCCACCGCTGGTTTTGCCGGTGTGCTGGAGTGGGTGCTGGAACTGCGTCAGAGTCTGGGTATTCCCCATACCCTGGCCGAGATCGGTATCGATGAGTCGAGACTGGAAAAGGTCGGGGAAATGGCAGCGGTGGATCCCTCGGCAGGCTCCAACCCCATTGCTTTCAGTGCGGCGCAGTACAGTGATATCTGTCGCAGGGCGGTTCGCGGCGAACTGTAGCCCACCGCGCCATTAAAAAAGTACAGGGCAGCAGGGCCAGGCGCTGCTGCCGTGCCCGAAATGGGAGGTATACCGATGAAAGTCGGCATTCTGCAATGTGATGACGTCAACGAAAAGTTGCAGCCACGTCACGGTAATTATCCAGAGATGTTCATGGCCTTGCTGCGTGAACAGGACCCTTCTCTGACGTTTCAGACCTATCGGGCGATGGAGGGCGAACTGCCCGCTCATCCCGATGAGTGCGATGCCTATATCACTACCGGCAGCCGTCATGGCGTCAATGACGGGTTTGACTGGATCGCTGATCTGGAGCATCTGGTGCGGCAGCTGTATGAAGCCAACAAGCGGCTGGTCGGCATCTGCTTCGGCCACCAGCTGATGGCTAAGGCGCTGGGAGGGCGGGTGATCAAATCGGAGAAGGGCTGGGGTGTGGGCGTGTCCTTCAACCAGCTGCATACTGAGCAACCCTGGATGTCACCCTGGCAGCAGGCCATGGATCTGATCGTCAGCCATCAGGATCAGGTGGTGGGCCTGCCCGACAATGCGCAGGTGCTGGCCAGCAGCAGTTTCTGTCCCTATTACATGGTGCAGTACGGCGACCACCTGATGAGCATTCAGGGGCATCCGGAATTCAGCAAGGCGTATTCGGCTGACCTGATGCAGATGCGCAAGGGCATCATCCCTGAAAATCGTGTGCGTGAAGGCATGGCATCACTCAATGCCGCGCTGGATGACCGTCTGGTGCTGCGCTGGATCGTGCAGTTCCTGCGCGGCGAGTAAACCACTGCTTATATTCAGACAGAGCCCGGGCCGGTTATGGTTCGGGCTCCGCTGCTTTTCTCCCTTCCCCGGCAACCGCAGCCATCTCACCTGCAGAAAGGCCTCTCAGCGCTCTGCGTGGATTAAGGTTTTTCCTTAATCCTGCTAAGCCGTATGCCTGATTTCATGCTGTCTGACCTGACATTTATGCACGTCTACGGTTCGTATTAGTCTGATTCACGCCACGACACAATACATTCATGATGTTTACGTTGATTTGATATTCTAAATGAGTATGATTCTCATTTGTTTGGTGGTTGGGTCAGATTTTCAGGGAGCAGAGGCATGTGTGAACAGCCAGTGTCCACAGAGTTGGATTGGTCAGCGGTTTTCCTCGACTATCGCGATGCGTTGATTGATACCTCAAATCGCATTGTCGGGTGTCGACGCCGGGCCGAAGACGTGGTGCAGGATGCCTATATCAAGATTACCGAAATGACCGAGCTGCGAGGCTCAGTGCGTCAGCCTGTCAGCTACGCCTTCCAGGTGGTGCGCAATCTGTCCATTGATCGCCGTCGCCGTCTGCAGTTCGAGCAGTGTCACTTCGTCAACGAGGCCGATGCCTCCCTGCATGAGATCAGCGATGGCCTGAGCACGCCCGAGCATCTGGCCATTCAGGGGCAAACCCTGCTGGCACTGGACCGTGCCCTGTCCAGCCTGCCCGAGCGCACCCGCCGCGCCTTTGAAATGTACCGTCTGGGCGACTTCACCCAGAAGGAAATTGCCCAGCAGATGGAGGTCTCGCCCACGCTGGTGAATTTTATGGTCAAGGATGCCCTGACCGCCTGCAGGCAGGCGTTATTCAATCAGGAATAGACGTCGTTGGGGCTGGCCTTCCGGACCTGATTCCGCTGAAATACGGCGGTTGCAGTAACAAAGATGCCGGAACCTCTATGGCCAACGAACACCCTCCTAGCGATGAACAGCTCTGGCAGGAAGCCCTCGACTGGTTACTTAAACTCCATGAACAGACTGACGCCGAGGGCGAGGTCAGTGATCAGGTGCTACTGGCCGCGCTGGGTGCCTGGCTGCGTCAGGGCAGCGGCCAGCAGCAGATGTTCAATCAGGCACTGACCGTATGGGAAGCCACCGGGATGCTGCCACCCGGCAGTATCGAGGTAATCAACCGGGTCTTGGAGCGGGTACGGCAACAGCTCTGACGCTGAAGCTTTGCAGCATAGACAACACTTCTTTAGCGAAGACCGCGCTTCACCCCATCACCGCGGACAAATAAAAAAACGGCAGAGGTTATCCCCTGCCGTTTTTTATTGCCGTTTCCGCTGCCGTTACATGGCGATCTGGAAGTGGTCCGAGGCGTGGTTGAGCACTTCGGTCTGTTCGGCCAGACGGCGGGTATGCTGGTCCAGACTCAGGCGCAGGGACTTGGTGGCGTTGGTGTGATGATTGATATGTTCCATCTTGGCGGCAATATCGTCGGTGGTGGCGGAAATCTGCTCCACCGCGACCACCACCTGCTCCATCTCCTGACTGAGCGTGTTGATGGCCATGGTGATGTCGCCAATGGCCCCTGCCACGTTACCGGCACTGCGCTCACCGTCGGCGGCCAGCCGCAGGCCATCTTCCATCAGCCGGCTCATCTGCTGCGTCTGCTGGGTAAATTCGCCGATGATGGTGCTGATGCCGGTGGTGGCTGACATGGTTTTCTGCGCCAGTGAGCGCACTTCATCAGCCACCACCGAGAAGCCGCGGCCAGCATCACCGGCGCGGGCGGCCTCAATGGCGGCATTCAGGGCCAGCAGGTTGGTCTGATCGGCCAGACCGTTGATCATGTCGATAATGCCGTTGACCCGAGAGCTGGACTGGCTGAGGCGGCCGACCTGTTCATGGGTGCTCTGGATCAGCTGAGACAGATGGCGCATGGCCTCGACACTGCTGGCGATGACATCAGATCCGGTGCGGGCAGCGTCGGTAGCGACCTGTGAGGCCTGGCTGACATCGGACGTGCGGCGTGCCACATCCCCCACCGTAACGGAAATCTGCTGGGTGGCGGAGGCCGCCTGCTCGGTCTGCTGCTCCACCTGTGAGCTGTTTTCACCCAGCTCGTGCATGGTGTGATCGAGGCGGTCATGCAGCTCGGTCAGTTCGCGGTTGCCCTCCACCAACCGGTGAATCAGCGAGGCGACTTCTTCCACCATCTTGTTGGCGGCATCACCCAGCTGATTGAACTCGTCACGACGATTTTTGTTCAGGGTCACTGAGGAGGTCAGGTCACCTTCTGCAACCCGTGACAGCAGATGGCGGATGGCCTTCAACTGCCGGTTAAGGGTCATGGAGATACGGCCGAGGGTCAGCAGCAGGAACAGGGCAACGGCAACTGACGTGCCGAGCATCAGATAGATGGAAAACTGATGGACCTGCTCGGCATGTTCGGAATCTTCCAGCAGGATGCCGTTACGGATCGACGCGCTCTGCATTTCGATCTGAGAGGCCAGCATTTCACCGACCGCTTCCAGCACCGTGGCCTGATCGTCGATGGTGTCTTTAAGTTTCTTCTGTTCGGGGCCAACCTGACGCAGGTCGGTGTCGAGACCCAGCTGCTTACGGTTATCCAGCCATTTGCCACGCAGATCGGCATAGCGATTTACGTTCTTCAGAATGTCCTGGGCGGCGTCACTGACGTCTTTGTCCTGCAGGGTATCGGCCGCGGCGGCCATCTGCTCGGCGGAGGTGGTCAGGGTGTTGAGGTTGTTCTGCAGTTCGATCTGGTTGTCTTCCGACAGGGTGATGCTGAGGTTTTCAATTCGCATCCAGTCGCTCAACAGACGCTGGGAAGTAGTCTCATAGGCCGTTGCCTGCAACATATCCTTGTACGAGGCGCGAACCTGGATCAGTCCACTCAGGGAACTGACAGTCATCAGTGCGAGCCCGGCCAGCGTGACCAGAATCAGCAGGATGAATTTATGACGCCAGGAGAGCGCAAACATTCTTTTCTCCAGTGGGTTAACGCCGCGAAGGCGTCAGAAGGGACTGGCGAGGGGGTTCACTGACCTTCGCCGAGCGAGATGGTCGCACTGCTTTGTTACATTTTTCTTAAAGCAGATGAGAATAAATTTCACTTGCTGTCACGCTGCTGACGGCGCGGTTTGTATGCTGGCTGGCGTGAAAAGGGCAGGGCTGAAAGGCGGGCAGGCAGGGCATTGCGGCCGGCAGCTCAGGGCGGGCTGATCTGCCGGTAGGCCATCGGCAGTCGTGCTTTTAGTCCCTCATCCAGAAAGTCCACCAGCAGCCTGACCTTGCGTGAGGTATAGCGGTTGGAACTCATCACCGCCCACACGGCAGTATCGCGCTGGCGAAACTGTGGCAGCAGCTCGCACAGCTGGCCGGAGGCAAGGTAGGGCATGACATAGAAGTCGGGCAGCTGGCAGATACCGAGGCCCTTCAGTGCCGCATCCAGAATGGCGTGGCCGTTGTTGCAGTGCAGGCGGCCCTCGACCCGCAGCAGGCGGGTGCGTTTCTGCTCTTCAAAGGCCCAGGTGTCCTGGGTGCCGACCAGACAGTGATGCTGCAGCAGTTCATCCAGACTGTGCGGCGCGCCATAGCGGGCCAGATAATCCGGCGAAGCACAGACGTACATATCCCGTGGTGCCAGCCGCCGTGCCACCAGTGACGACTCCGGCAGGTGGCCAAGGCGGATAGCCAGGTCATATCCCTCATCAATGATGTCCACCACCCGGTTACTCAGGTGCAGTTCGATCTGCAGCTCGGGGTAGCGCTGGGCAAAGTCGTTGACCAGCGGTGCGATATGGCGTTCGCCATAGGCCACCGCACAGGTCAGACGCAGTTTGCCACTGGGTGAGTGCTGCAGGTCGATCAGAGTGCGCTGGGCTTCATCGAGACTGTCGAGCAACGGGCGGCAACGCTGATAGTAAATGCGGCCCAGTTCGGTCAGGGCGACATGGCGGGTGGTGCGTTCTACCAGACGCAGGCCGAGGTGCTTCTCCAGTGCGTGAAGGCGGCGGCTGACGTTGGCAGTAGAGGTGCTGAGGCGCTCTGCAGCGGCGGTAAAGCTGCCGGTTTCTGCCAGTGCAATAAATTCATTCAGACCAAACCACTTTTCCATTGCTGTCGCTCTTACTCAGTTTTATCGGATGATTATTACATCAGCGTAATGATGCTTTGCATTTTGCCATGATTATCACAGCAGAACGCTGGCCTACAATGAGCCCCTGCTTTTTATGGATGGAAGTTCTGTTTATCCATGCAGCCTGCTGGCCCGGCGTAAGTTGTTACGGAAGCAAGCGGGCATACAACGTAGATAAAGAAGGAGTGATAGATGATTACCTGTCGTGCAGCCGTAGCCTGGGAAGCGGGCAAGCCCCTGAGTATCGAACAAGTGCAGGTCGCACCGCCCAAGGCCGGTGAAGTGCTGCTGAAGATGGTCGCGACCGGTGTCTGCCATACCGATGCCTACACGCTGTCAGGTGCGGACCCTGAAGGTCTGTTCCCGGTGATTCTGGGCCACGAAGGCGGTGCCATCGTTGAAGCCATCGGTGAGGGCGTGACCAGTGTGGCGGTGGGTGATCACGTTATTCCCCTGTATACCCCCGAATGTGGCAAGTGCAAATTCTGCCTGAGCGGCAAAACCAACCTGTGTCAGGCCATCCGTGCCACTCAGGGTAAAGGCCTGATGCCTGATGGCACCAGCCGCTTCTCCCAGAACGGCAAGCAGCTGCTGCATTACATGGGCACCTCTACCTTCAGCGAATACACCGTGGTGCCGGAAATTGCCGTGGCCAAAATCAACAAGGCCGCCCCGCTGGATAAAGTCTGCCTGCTGGGCTGTGGCGTTACCACCGGTATGGGCGCAGTGCGCAATACCGCCAAGGTAGAGCCCGGTTCAACCGTGGCCGTGTTCGGTCTGGGTGGTATCGGTCTGGCTGCCATTATCGGCGCGGTACAGGCTAAAGCCGGTCGTATCATCGCCGTCGATATCAACCCCGAGAAGTTCGAGATCGCCCGGCAGCTGGGCGCGACGGATGTGGTCAATCCCAAGGATTACGACCGCCCTGTGCAGGAAGTGATCGTTGATCTGACCGACGGTGGTGTGGATTACTCCTTCGAGTGTATCGGTAACGTCAACGTGATGCGTTCTGCGCTGGAATGCTGCCACAAGGGCTGGGGCACCTCGGTCATCATCGGTGTTGCCGGTGCCGGTCAGGAAATCAGCACCCGTCCGTTCCAGCTGGTCACTGGCCGTACCTGGAAAGGCACCGCCTTCGGTGGCGTCAAGGGCCGCAGCGAGCTGCCCGGTTATGTCGATCGCTATATGAACGGCGATTTCGATCTGGATGTGTTCGTCACCCACACCATGGGTCTGGACGACATCAACCATGCCTTCGATCTGATGCACGAAGGCAAGAGCATCCGTTCCGTCATCCTGTTCTGATCTGACTCTTCCCTGCCGGGGCACGCCGGCAGGGAATCGCCCTGAGGATATTCTCATGCCCCTCACTCTGGTCTCCAGCCAGCGTCTTTTTGAAGGCTGGCAGAAACGCTACAGCCATCAGGCGCAGAGCACTGCCTGCGACATGACCTTCTCCATCTACCTGCCACCACAGACTGCGCAGGGCAAGAAAGTACCGGTGCTGTACTGGCTGTCCGGGCTGACCTGCAGCGATGAGAACTTCTCCACTAAAGCCGGTGCCCAGCGGGTGGCGGCAGAACTGGGGATGGCACTGGTCATCCCCGACACCAGCCCGCGCGGTGATGATGTCGCTGATGATGCCGCCTACGATCTGGGTAAAGGCGCAGGTTTCTACCTGAACGCCACACAGGAGCCCTGGCGTGCGCACTTTCGCATGTACGACTACATCGTCAAAGAGCTGCCGGAGCTGATCGAGGCACACTTCCCGGTGACGGAGCAGCGGGCCATCAGTGGTCACTCCATGGGTGGGCACGGTGCGCTGACCATCGGTCTGAAGAACCCTGAGCGCTACACCTCCATTTCGGCCTTCTCCCCTATCTGCAATCCCTGCAGCTGCCCCTGGGGTGAAAAGGCGTTCGCTGCCTATCTCGGTGAAGCGCGGCAGGACTGGGAGCAGTACGATGCCACGCTGTTGCTGGAAAAACTGGGTGTGGCACTACCCATCAAGATTTCGCAGGGCTCGGAAGACAGTTTCCTCAAGGAGCAGCTCAAGCCCGAAGCCCTGCTGGCGGCCGCCAGGAGGGTCGAAGTGGAAGTGGACTATCAGCTGTGCGAAGGCTACGACCACTCCTATTACTTCATTTCTACCTTTATCGAAGCGCATCTGCGCTTTCATCACGCTCATCTGCTGGCAGGCTGACGGCCAGCGCGGTGTCTGCACGGCCAGCAGCCCCGGTAGGGGCTGATGGCTGAGCTGGCTTAAACCGTGACGACGATCTTGCCAATCTGATTACCCGCTTCCATGTAACGCTGGGCATCGGCGATATCGGCAAAGTCGAAAGTCTTGTCGATGACCGGCTTGAGTGCTCCGGAAGCCAGCCCCCGGGTAATGAAGTGTTTAGCTGCGGCAAGTCGTTCTGGCACCGTGGTGATTTCAAACAGTTCATAGCCACGCAGGGTCAGGTGCTGTGACAGCACATCCATTACCGGCACCGGCAGATCATCCGTACTCAGCGCTCCGTACTGGTAGTAAATGCCATTAAATGCATGGCCCGAAGCAGGGCTTTTGCACCCGCTCCACCTACCGGGTCGAATACCAGACGCGTACCTTTACCCTCCGTGATGGTGCGAATTTTTTGCGTCAGCTCCGGGTCATTACTCTGGAATACATGTGCAGCTCCTGCCTCTTTCAGCTGTTTTTCAATGGTGAGGGAGCGGGTCAGGGCAACGGGCACGGCACCGACCATATTGGCCAGCTGGATCGCCGCCAGACCGACACTGCTGGACGATGCGCCCAGAACCACGGTATCACCCGCCTTCATGTCACCCATGCAAATTAACGCGCCATAAGCGGTGACAAACTTCATCCAGGTGGCAGCCGACTGCTCATAGGAGATATTGTCGGGTATCTTGACCACAGCATGGGCCGGTGCATTCACCAGCTCCCCATACATGCCGTAATCAGCGAATGAGAAGGCTGGAATCACGCTGACACGGTCACCCACACGGAAGTCGGACACATTGGCACCAACCGCAGTCACATCACCGGCCGCCTCATACCCAAGGCGGGCGGGGAACACCGGGTCAATCACATACTGGCCATTGCGATACATGATTTCAGCACGATTGAGACCCAGTGCCCTGACGCTGATCTGTACCTCATCAGCCGCCGGAGCCTCTACCTCCACATCAATGAATTCCAGCACTTCAGCACCACCTGTACGATGGAAACGGACGACCTTTGACATACTCACCTCTTCTCTGTTTACGCAGCAACACAGTGCGATGGCTGCACTTTAAGAGGTGAGCAGGAGGTGAAAAAGCCGCCAGTCCGTAATGGATTAGTATGAATTCAATAACAATCGGCGGTATTACACGTGTGGCACAATCTCCTCCAGCCAGCGCACAAAGGCAGATGTCTTGGCTGGCAGGTGAACGCGGTGAGGGTAAAGGACAGAGATAGCCTTGGGGGAGGGTGGCAGGGTGGGTAACACTTCCACCAGACGGCCAGAGTCGAGATAGGGCCTTAATACCGCACGTACCCCCTGGACGATGCCCATACCGGCCAGGGCGCAGGCCAGCAGAGAGTCTGAGTTGTCGGTGACAATGGTGCTCGACAGCTTCAGACGCAGTTCTTCTTTGCCGTCATTGAAGGTCCAGTCAACCAGACGCCGGTTCCGGCCACTGACAAAGTTGATGGCATGATGACTGCGCAGCTGCTCGATGGATTCGGGCAGGCCATGCTGGTCGACATACTGGCGCGACGTGCAGGTTACCAGAGCCATGTGCCCCACGCGCTTAGCGACGGCACTGGAATCATCCAGCGGCCCCAGGCGGACGACACAGTCGATATTATCTTCAAAAATATCTACCGGCTGGTCACTCACTCCCAGATGAATTTCAATCTGCGGGTAGCGACGCTGAAAATCAGGCAGCGCGGGAATGACGATGGCATTGGCTACAGTGGCCGCCAGACTCACCTTGAGCCGGCCTTTTGCCATGGTTGCGGCATCCGGATAGCTGGCAAAGGTGTCTTCAATCCCCGCCAGCAGTTGCACGGCGCGCTGGTAAAAGTCTTCCCCCTCATCGGTCACATTCAGCTTGCGTGTCGTACGATTCAGCAGGCGCACGCCCAGCGTCTGCTCAAGATGCTGAATGGCGCGTGTGGCCACGGGGCGATGCAATTGCAGATGCTCTGCTGCCGCCGTGAAGCTCCCTTTCTCGACGACCTGCACAAAAATCTGCATTGCTTCAATACGGTCCATGCCCACATACCTTTCTCAATCGAAGCGCTGCGGTAGTTGCCAGCATCCACAAGTGCTTACCTGTTCAAACATAACCCATGTCACGGGCGGTTAATCCCCAGACTCACGCAGTCATTCTGTAATGACACGGTAGCTGCTTACCCCATGAAGGGCTACTGGCCGAAAATGTTTGCACGGACACATTTTTCATTCGTGTGCTGAACCGCCCGCAGCGGCACGATAACCCGCGCGGTGTATCAGGCAAGAAAAAACCGGACGCTGAGGTCCGGTTTTTTATGAGGCAAAAGTGCTGTTCTGTGACGGCTATTTCGTCAGCTGATTGGAGAACTGTGAGACCGCTGCGACCACTTTCTGCGCCCCTTCCTGAATTTCTTCAATCACATGCCCGGCCTGATTGACCAGCTCCAGTACCTGTTCGGCCTGCTGCTTGCTGCCTTCGATGATGGCGACGGCACTGGAGGTCAGCGCCTGGTTCTGGCTGACTACGCCGACAATTTCTTCGGTCGCGGCGCTGGTGCGTGATGCCAGTGAGCGCACCTCATCCGCGACCACGGCAAAGCCCCGGCCCTGCTCACCGGCGCGGGCGGCTTCGATGGCGGCATTGAGTGCCAGCAGATTGGTCTGATCGGCGATGCTGCTGATGCTCTGGATAATGGCGCTGATCTGTTGTGACTGCTGATCCAGATCGGCAATGCCTTTGGCGGCTGAGGCCATCTGCTCCACCAGTTTATGCATCACCACGGCGGTTTCTTCCATCACCTGCTTGCCACTGCGGGCGCTGGTGTCGGTGGCGTGAGAGGTTTCATAAGCGACGTTGGCAGCATCCGCGACGGCCTGCTCACGGTGAACCTGATCGGTGATGACCGAGGCAAACTTCACCACCTTGTAGAGGCGACCACGGGTATCGGCGATGGGGTTGTAGGAGGCCTCCAGCCAGACTTCGCGGCCATGCTTGTCAGCGCGACGGAAGCGACCGGCACTGAAGTGTCCCTGGCGCAGCCGGTCCCAGAATTTCTCATAGTCGGCAGACTGGGCAATGGCCGGTTCGCAGAACATGCGGTGATGTTTGCCCTTGATCTCTTCCAGACGGTAGCCCATGGCGCCGAGGAACAGCTGATTGGCATCCAGTACATGGCCCTGCATGTCAAATTCGATGACGGCAGTGGAGCGCTGCAGCGCCTTGATCAGGTTTTCATACTGCTGCGAGGCTTCAATGGTGCGGGTCAGGTTATTGGCAAACAGTACAAAAAAGTCGAGATCACCCTGACGCCTCGCTACCGGATGGATAATCACCCGTAACCAGAACTGCTCGCCGTGGCGGTTGGCCACCTGCAGTGCACCGACCCAATGCTGGCGAGCGCTGATGGCGGCATTCATGCGTTTGAAGTGATCGGTCTGGCGATGTTCCTGCGGTACCAGATCGGACAGCTTGCGACCGAGCAGTTCGGCCTGACTGACCCCCAGCTCTTTCTCAAAGTGGTGATTGGCAAAGATGATCTTGCCGCTGGGGTCGATATTCATCGACATCATCTCGTCATACAGGCCGTCGCGGGCTTGCTTGAGCGCGTGCAGTTCCTCCCGCAGCGCCTGGTTTTCTTGCTTCAGTTTGGAACCAAACATGGCCCGTGCCCCTGTGACTGTCTGACTAGTATGAGGTTATAGACCAATACGCTGGTCTTACCAAAGATGAATGGGTCGCGACTAACATCCTGTTGGTACCCCGATTGAGTGTCAGGTCCTGTGCACTTTGTCGCAGCCATCGGGCTGCACGACTTCTTTTGGCGCGAAAGTGTCAATTTTCAAGGAAATCCCGGCTTTGGCAAGGGCTAATGCGTACTGGCAGATGAAGATCAGCCGAATGAGGTCAGGAGAAAGGGGCAGGAGCCTGACGAGGCAGGCTCCCACTGCATGAGCTACAGGTCTTTGACCAGGCGCAGGGCATCGTAGATCGCGGCGTGGGTATTGCGTGCCGCCACCGCATCACCGATGCGGAACAGCTGGAACTGGCCGTCACCGTTGCTGCGCAGGGTCTGTGGCTGACCGGCAATCAGCTGGCCGTAGTCGACTTCGCCACGATTACCCGATAGCGGCCGCAGCTCGAAATACAGCTCGTCCAGCGGCAGGGTGCCGTGGTTGACCACCACCTGATCCACCAGCCGGGTCTGGCTGAAGTCACGCTGGCCATCGTTGTAATCACTGTCAATCAGGGCGGCCAGCTGGTTGCCTTCGCGGTATACCTGCTGCAGGCGATAGGTGACGGTGAAGGTCACCTGCTGTTGCTGCAGGGTGCGCAGATAAGGCACCAGATTCATCCCCATCACTTCCGGCGCAAAGCTGCGGTCGGGGGTCATGATTTCCAGCCGGGCCCCGCTGCTGGCAATGACCTCGGCGGCCTGCAGCGCGGCATGGTCACCGGCATCGTCGAACAGCAGCACATTGCGGCCGGGTTTGACGTCGCCGGAAATAATATCCCATGCCGATACCACCAGTTCGCTGCCACGCTCCACCACTTCGGTATTGGGGTAGCCGCCCGTGGCGATGATCACCACATCGGGTTGCTCCGCCAGTACGGTGTCTGCTTCGGCCCAGGTATTGAAGTGGAAGCGTACGCCGAGCGCCTCGCACTGGCTCTGGCGCCAGTCGATCAGACTGATCATTTCATGTCGGCGCGGGCTTTGGGCGGTCAGCCGGACCTGCCCACCGGCATCGCTGGCGGCTTCAAACACGATCACCTCATGGCCCCGCTCGGCCGCTACCCGCGCCGCTTCCAGCCCGCCGGGGCCGGCACCGACCACCACCACCCGCTTGCGCGTGGCAGCTTTGGCAATGTCGTGGGGCATGGTCAGCTCACGGCCGGTGGCGGGGTTGTGAATGCAGTAGGCCGCGCCGCCCTGATAGATGCGGTCAAGGCAGTAGTTGGCGCCGACACAGGGGCGAATGCTGTCTTCCTGTCCGGCGATGATCTTGCGCACGATGTGGGGGTCGGTCATGTGCGCACGGGTCATACCGACTATATCCACCTTGCCGCTGGCGATGGCATAACGGGCGGTGGCGACATCAGGAATCTTGGCCGCATGAAAGGTGGGGAAGTCAGTCGCACTGCGGATGTCCCCGGCAAAGTCCAGATGGGGCGAGTTGCGCATGCCCTGAATGGGGATCACATCCGTCAGCCCGGCATCGGTGTCGATATGCCCACGAATCACATTGAGAAAGTCGACCATGCCGCTGTCTTTCAGGCGCCGGGAGATGGCCATCCCGTCGTCACGGTTCAGCCCGCCTGCCAGCATTTCATCGGCCACGTAGCGTACGCCGACAATAAATTCGCTGCCCACCCGCTGGCGGATCGCCCTGAGCACGTCAAAGGTGAAGCGCAGGCGGTTGTCGAGATCGCCGCCGTACGGCGCGTCGAGGGTATTGGTCAGCGGCGACCAGAACTGATCCATCAGGTGGCCATAGGCTTCCAGCTCAATGCCGTCCAGCCCGGCGGCCTGCATCCGTTCGGCGGCATCGGCGTAGTCGCTGATGATGCGCTGAATGTCCCAGTCTTCCAGCCGTTTGGGAAAGGCACGGTGAGCCGGTTCGCGTTTGTGTGAGGGTGATACCACCGGCAGCCAGTCACCTTTGTCCCAGCGGGTGCGGCGACCCAGATGGGTCAGCTGGATCATGACCGCGGCACCGTGCTCATGGCATTCATCGGTCAGTGCCCTGAGCCAGGGAACGACCTCATCCTTGTAAGCGAGGATGTTGTTGAAGGCCGGTGGGCTGTCGCGGGAGATAGCTGCCGAACCTGCCGTCATGGTCAGGGCGACCCCGGCTTTGGCGCGCTCCACATGGTAGGCGCGGTAACGCTCCTTCGGCATGCCGTCATCGGGGTAAGCCGGTTCATGGGAGGTAATCATGATGCGGTTGCGCAAGCGCAGGTGCTTGAGCTGATAGGGCTGCAGCAGGGGATCGTTGGACATCGTCGGCGCTCCTCAATGTCACTGTTCCGCGATAACCAGAATGGGGTGGTGATTAACGCTAGAGCACTATGTACACATGTGTCAATTTTATGTTCATGGGTGTACTTGATAAAAGCACCCATGTACATTTCCCTCATGTCAACATGACCCCAGAAAGAGTGAGCACGCCTCTGGCGATGCTGACACCACAACGAGAACGACCTTCATGCCTGAACTGGATAACCCCGATACTGCCGCCGCCAGTAGCGCCACTGCGACGGCCAGCGCACTGCCTGACAGTGGCTGGCGTGGCTCGGCAGAGCTGTGGTTGCAGGCGGCCTATGACAGCCTGATCGAGGCCGGTATCGAAGCGGTACGCATCATGCCGCTGGCCAAGAAACTCAACCTGTCACGCACCAGCTTCTACTGGTTTTTCAAGGACCGGGATGCCCTGCTGACCGGCCTGCTGGCGCAGTGGCGGCAGCGTAATACCGACAATCTGATCGGCCAGACCCAGGCCTATGCCGAGAGTGTCGCCGAGGCCGTCCTCAATGTGTTCGACTGCTGGCTCGACCAGCAGCTGTTTGATGCCCAGTTTGAGTTTGCCGTGCGCTCCTGGGCGCTGCAGTCACCTGAGGTGGCGGCGCAGGTGGCGGCTGCCGATGAAGCTCGGCTGGCCGCCCTGCGGCAGATGTTTGAACGCTTCGGTATGGATGCGCTGGCCGCCGATGTGCGCGCCCGCACCGTCTACCTGACGCAGATTGGCTATATCTCGATGAAGACCAGCGAAGCGCTGGCGATCCGTATGCAGCGTATTGCCGACTATGTGCAGATTTTCACTGGCAGTCGTGCCGAAGCCCGAGAGCTGCAGCGTTTTTACGCCCGCCATGGCTTTCAGCCAGCGGCGGACGCAGGGCAGGGCGTATGAGCTGGCAACCGGCGCGGGTGGGCATTATTGGTGGCAATGGCTGGCTGGGCAGAGCGATGGCCAGTGCCATGCTGAGCAGTGGCAAGGTGCGGGCGGAACAGCTGTGGCTGTCGGCCAGAACGCTGCCGGCACAGCCGCAGGTGGACGGTCAGGCGGTGTACTGGACGACTGATAACGCGCATCTGCTGGCACACTGCGATGCCGTCATTCTGGCACTGCGCCCGCAGGATTTTCTGGCCCTCTCGCTGCGTGCTGAAAACACCCTGCTGATTTCCGTTATGGCCGCTATTTCTACCGCCGAACTGAGCGCCCGCACGGCGTGCAAAACGGTAGTGCGCTGTATGCCCAACGCGGCCATTGCCATCAGGCGTTCCTACAGCCCCTGGCGGGCAACGGCAGAGGTATCCACTGAGCAAAAGGGTTGGGTGCAGGAATTGTTGTCGTGCTGGGGCACGGAGGACGAGCTGGAGGAGGAGGCTCATTTCGATTATCTGACCGGCCTTTGTGGCAGCGGACCGGCTTTTCCGGCGTTGCTCGGACGGGCTATGTGTGAGCATGCACTGTCAAGAGGACTGCCAGAGCATGTCGTAAACAGAGCAGTGGAGGGCGTTTTGACCGGCGCATCAGGGCTGCTGGGGGGGCAGAATGAAAGACCAGCTGAGGTTGTGCAGCGTTTCCTCGACTACCGGGGGACGACAGCCGCAGCACTGATAACAATGATCCATGAAGGATTCGAGCAGGCCATCCATCACGGCCTGCAGGCGGCAGAACAGGCCGCTTTCAACATGCACCCAGAAGAAATGAACAGCAGAACACCTGACAGCGTTCCCGAGGGAGCGCCCCGTACCCCGGGAGACAGCTGAGGCGGTGCCGCTGACTTCCTGACCCTCGCTACGCACCGCGCCACGAAGGAACAGGATATGAAGCAACTGGTTAAGAAGCAGTTTGTCGTCCCTACTTGCCTGGCCATGGCACTGATGGGGGCTTCGGCCGTATCCCAGGCGGCTGAGTGTGGTGATGTGACCATCGCCAACATGAACTGGCAGTCCGCTGAAGTACTCGCCAATATCGATAAGTTCATCCTCAATAAAGGCTATGGCTGCCATGCCGAGCTGATTGTGGGTGACACCGTTCCCACCATTACTTCCATGACCGAAAAGGGCCAGCCGGATATCGCTCCGGAAGGCTGGGTCGATCTGATTCCTGATGTGGTAAAACGTGGCCTTGATGAGGGCAAGCTGGTCGTTACCTCCAAAGCGTTGTCCGATGGCGGTAATCAGGGCTGGTGGATTCCTAAGTACATTGCCGATGCCCATCCCGATATCAAAACCATTCAGGACATGCTGAAGCATCCTGAACTGTTCCCTTCGCCTGAAAATCCCAAACACGGTGCTATCTACAATGGCCCACAGGGCTGGGGTGGCACGGTAGTCACGTCGCAGCTGTACAAGGCCTACGGTGCTGAAAAAGCCGGTTTTGATCTGATTGATACCGGTTCTGCCGCGGGTCTTGATGGTTCCATCGCCAAGGCTTACGAACGCAAGGAAGGCTGGGTTGGCTACTACTGGGCGCCCACAGCGCTGCTGGGTAAATACGAAATGGTCAAGCTGGGCCATGGCGTGCCGCTCGACAAAGCCGAATGGAAACGCTGCAACACGGTAGCCGACTGTGCTGATCCCAAGCCTAATGACTGGCCGGTGGACAGTGTCGAAACCCTGGTCACCAAAGGCTTTGCTGACCGCGCAGGCGATGCCATGGTCTATCTGCAGGCCCGAAGCTGGCCGAGCAGCACGGTCAACAAGCTGCTGGCCTGGATGAGTGACAATCAGGCCACCGGTGAGGAAGGCGCTGAATACTTCCTCAAGAACAATCCGGACATCTGGAGCAAATGGGTCTCTCCCGAAGTGGCCGAGAAGGTGAAGTCAGCACTCTGATTTCTCTGCCAGTGGACTCGGGTCTGACGCGGACCCGATCCTGCCGTCACCCTGTTATGGCTGACGGCCTTTGCTGCATAGCCGGTGGGCCTGCGTGGCCTGCCGACCAACCCGGAACGCTTGGGTGGAGTACCTCACCATGGCCAATTGGTTAGCTGACTTTCCGCATCTTGATTCAGAGCTGCTGAGAGCACTTAAAAAAACCATCGATGAAGGATTTAGGGCGTTTACCCGCGCCTATGGTGATGCCATCGAGTCTTTCTTTGATCCGCTGCACTTCTTTCTGGTGCATGCCGAACGCTTTATGACCGAAACCCCCTGGCCCATCATTCTCTGTCTGGTGGCACTGGTGTCGTGGCTGGCCAGTCGCAACTGGAAGATTGTTGTCAGTGCAGTGGCTATCCTGCTGGCGATCGGCTTCCTCGATATGTGGGAAGACACCATGAAGACCATTTCGATGATCTTCGTCTGTACCGTGCTGTCGATTCTGGTCGGCATACCCATCGGTATTGCTATGGCCCGTTCCAGTCGCATGCAGAAGATCGTCAATCCGATTCTCGACGTGATGCAGACCATGCCGAGCTTCGTCTATCTCATCCCGGTGGTGATGCTGCTGGGGATTGGCAAGGTGCCGGGGCTGATTGCCGTGGTGATTTATGCCATCCCGCCGGTCATCCGCCTGACCAATCTGGGCATCCGGCTGGTCGACAAAGACGTGCTGGAAGCCGCCGATGCCTTTGGTGCTTCGCCCTGGCAGCGTCTGACCAAGGTACAGATGCCGCTGGCGCTGCCGACCATCATGGCCGGTATTAACCAGACCATCATGATGGCGCTGGCGATGGTGGTAATTGCGTCGATGATCGGCGTGCAGGGCCTCGGCCAGCCGGTGCTGAAGGCCATCGCCAACCAGTATTTCACTCTCGGTATCTTTAACGGGCTGGCTATTGTCGGTATCGCTATCATCTTTGATCGTGTCAGTCAGGCCTATGGCAAGCGGCTGCAGAAACATCTGGAGGTCGTCCATGGCTGAAGCAACACCGGGGCTGGGTATTGAAATCCGCCATCTGTACAAGGTGTTCGGCAGGGACCCGGTTGGCCATGTCGAGCTGGCCAAACAGGGCATCAGCAAAACCGAACTGAACGAAAAGTACGGCCATGTGCTGGGCCTGCGCGACATCAGCATCAGCATGCCGGCCGGAGGTATTCAGGTGATCATGGGGCTGTCCGGCTCCGGCAAGTCGACACTGATCCGTCATATCAACCGGCTGATCGAGCCGACCGCCGGTGAGGTGCTGATCGGCGGTCAGGACGTGGTGAAGATGGATGAACAGGCGCTGCGCGAGTTCCGTCGCCATCAGACCGCCATGGTGTTCCAGAAATTTGCTCTGCTGCCTCACCGCACGGTACTGGAGAACACGGTGTTTGGTCTGGAGATTCAGGGCAAGCCGCGCAGTGCGCAGGAACAGGCCGCACGCTACTGGATTGAGCGGGTTGGCCTCAAGGGCTTTGAAGACAGCTATCCCAATCAGCTGTCCGGCGGCATGCAGCAGCGTGTCGGGCTGGCGCGGGCGCTGGCCAACGATGCACCTATCCTGCTGATGGACGAAGCCTACTCGGCACTGGATCCGCTGATTCGGGTGGACATGCAGACGGTGTTGCTGGATCTGCAGAAGGAAATCCGCAAGACCATCGTCTTTATCACCCACGATCTGGATGAAGCCCTGCGTCTGGGGGATCGCATTGCCATTCTGCGCGACGGTGAAGTGATCCAGCAGGGCAGCAGTCAGGAGATCGTGCTCAATCCCGCCGATGAATACATCGCCAACTTTGTTAAAGAAGTGAACCGGGGCCGGGTGGTGCAGGTGGAGGCCATCATGCAGCCGCTGTCTGCCGGTGTGACGCCGAACGTCACCGCCGCCGCAGGGACCACACTGGAAGAGGCCATGAGCCTGCTGTCAGCGGCGCAGAGCTATGAGCTGGCAGTGGTCGATGACAACGGCAGCAGGCTGGGCATGGTCGATATGCAGGGCATCATGGCGGCTATTTCCCGCAGTGAGGCGCCTCGGTCAGCCGCAAAACCAACGCTGGTGAAGCATGTCGGTTAACACCGTTTTCACCTGATCGTGGTGAGTGGCTCAGTCTGCTCACCCTGTGTAACGCGGCAGCAGGACGCTGCCGTCTGCCTGTTAACCCGCTGACGCTGCCCCATCCGGCGTCAGTTTCTTCTGCATACCCCCACTACTGACGGTTGCCCGGGCGCCATACTTTCAGCCAGCGGGGTAGCATGGTTTCCAGCACCTGATCCTGCAGGATCACATGGTGATAGATAGCCGCCACGGCGTGCAGCCCGGCCAGCCACAGAATGGCATCCCCCAGCCAGGTATGAATCTCCGCAATGCTCTGACCCAGCTCGTGGGCGTCGCCAAACAGCGCGGGCAGCTCCACGCCTCCCAGCAGAATGATCGGATGGTTGCCCAGCCAGGCGCCGGCGATGGCCGTCATCGGCACCGCGAACAGCAACAGGTAAAGCAGCCCCTGCACGGACTTGGCGCCGATATGCAGCAGACGTGAGACGGCCTGTTGCGCAGGGCGGCTGTCCAGACGCATCCAGATCACCCGGATAATGGCCAGCACAAAGACCGCCATGCCCAGGGTTTCATGCAGTTGCCGGTCAAAGTCGCGACTGGCGGCATAGACGCGCTGTTCCGGGCCACCCAGACCAGTGCTGAAGGCGGCCAGTACCAGAATGGCAGTCAGCCAGTGCAGCAGCTGGGCAAAACCGCCGAAACGGTCAGTGGCTTTGAGTGGGGTTGAGGTTGTGTTCATCGTGATCGTCCTTTGATGTGGGGGCATGCTGTTCAGTCTGACAGAAAGCGATGACGATCATCGGTTCTGCACGACTGCAAATAAGGATTGTTACGTCAGGTGGGTTGCACTGCGTTGACATTCTTTCAAGCCTAGAAAATATCCGGCGGCTTTGCTGCGATAGATGATAAAATGTTGCGGTTTTTTTCCTGATCTGTTCGGGATCATGAAAAAACCGACTTCTCCGTTTGGGAAATCACCAGAGAACAACTACAAGACCCTGGTATTTCAGCCTCGTAACAGAGGTGTGTTGCTGATGAGTGCTGTTTTCCAAATCGCCGCCCGGCGGCCATTTCGAAAACCGTTTTCAACCTTCAACCCCTTATAAAACTTACGGAGAAACCCAACCATGAATGCCTGGTATTTCCTCTGCTTTCTGTCGGCAGTGGCCATCTTCATTGCCTTTGCCAACCAGTATCTGCTACGCCTGCAGACTACCATTGCCATCACCACCGGCTCGGTGGCGATGTCGGTATTACTGATGGTGCTGGTCAAGTTTGCCGGTAACGATGTGGCCGAGTACATCACCCAGGCCATTGGTGGTCTCAACTTCAACCTGCTGCTGCTCAAGGGCATGCTCGGCTTCCTGCTGTTTGCCGGGGCGCTGGAGATCGACCTGCATCTGCTGCGCCATCAGCGCTGGGAAATCACCATCATGGCACTGGGGTCGACCCTGCTGTCGACGGTGCTGATCGGCTACGGCTGCTACTTCGTGCTGGATCTGCTCGGCTATCCGCTGCCGCTGGTGTACTGCATGCTGTTCGGCGCCCTGATCAGCCCCACCGACCCTATTGCGGTGCTGGCCATCATCAAGAAAATGCATGCGCCGGACCGCATTTCGGTGCAGGTGGAAGGGGAATCCCTGTTTAACGACGGCGTCGGTCTGGTGGTGTTCACCACGGTGTTTGCCGTGGCCTTCTCCGGTGAAGCGCCGACCTTTGGTGGCGTGGCTGAGCTGTTTCTGGTCGATGCCGTTGGCGGCATCCTGTTTGGCGCGGTACTGGCTGCCGTGGCCCACTGGCTGATCTGTCGCAGCAATGACCCGAGCATCGAGCTGCTGATTACCCTGTGTATTCCCACCGCGGGCTATGCGCTGGCCAACATGCTGGATATTTCCGGCCCGCTGGCGATGGTAGTGGCCGGTATCGTGATCGGTAATGTGACCCGTGGCGTAGGCTTCTCCAAGCACAGTCAGGAAACCCTGTCGCATTTCTGGCATACCGTCGATGCCTTCCTCAACGCTCTGCTGTTCCTGCTGATCGGTCTGCTGCTGGTGGTGATGCCGGTGACCTGGGCGGAAGTGGGTCTTGGCCTGCTGATGATCCCGCTGGTGCTGGCGGCACGCTTTATCAGCGTGGCCTTGCCCTATGTCGGCTTCCGCAAGTTCCGTCAGTACGATGCCCACTCGGTGAAGATCCTGACCTGGGGCGGTTTGCGTGGCGGTCTGGCACTGGCCATGGCGGCATCCATTCCTGAACATGCGGTGAAGATCGAGGGTGTCGACTTCCATACGCTGGTGCTGATGATGACCTACGTGGTGGTGATCTTCTCTATCGTGGTGCAGGGCTCCACTATTGCGCCGATGATTCAGGCCAGTATCGAAGCCGGGCGCGAACCCATTGATCCGGAGCTGCTGGCAGCGGAAGAGGCGGTGGCCAAGCTGTCGCACTCGGTCAGTAAGTGACGGCAGGCGGCGAACGCTGCGAAAACAGGTAAAACCACCAGGGGGGCCAGCAGGCCCCCCTGGTGTTTCCGGAGGGCGCGTGCCCTCTGTGCTTGCTGGTGGAGTGTTACAGCAGCTGATCCAGCGCACGCAGCAGCTGATCCATATCCTGCTGGTCGGTGTAGTGCACGAAAGACAGACGCAAGACGCCCTGCTGCGCCGGGACGCCCATGGCTTCCAGCAGCCTGACCGCATAAAAGTGCCCGGCACCGGCCATGATGCCGTGTTCAGCCAGCGCGCGGGCCACCTGCTGCGGGCTTTGCTCACCGGTCAGCAGCGACAGGGTGGAGACCCGTTCATGGCTGTCCTGTGGCCCCAGCAGGCGCAGGTTAGGGCGCTGCTGAATAAAGTCCAGCAGCTGGCCCAGCAACGGCTGCTCGGCGCTCTTCAGCAGCTGGCGTACCTCGGCTGCACGTTGTGCTGGCAGCACATCCGCGCTGAAGTGGTGAGCGTGCAGCTGGTCGAAATAGTCGGCGATGCCCTGACTGGCGGCCACCTGAGCATGGTCCGGGCCTGCCGGTACAAACCATTTGTGGATGTAGCCGGCGTTGAAGTAATGCGCCTGATTGCCCAGATACTGCGCGGTTGCGTGACGAATCACCATGGCGCCCAGATGCGGGCCAAAGGTCTTGTACAGGGAGAACAGGTAAATATCGGCGCCCAGCGCCGCCACATCGGGCAGCCCGTGCCCGGCATAAGACACCCCATCGACCACAGTGGTCACACCGGCCTGTCTGGCCAGCGCACAGATGTCAGCGACCGGGTTGATCTGGCCGAGAATATTGGAGCAGTGGGGGAAGGTCAGCAGCCGTGTCTTATCGTTCAGCAAAGAGCTCAACGCGGTGATATCCAGCGCCCCACTGTGGGAGTCGACCTGCCATTCCTTCACCACCCCCCCGCGTTCCGCCAGACGACGCCATACTCCGCTGTTGGCCTCATGATCCTGATTGGTGACGATGATCTCATCACCGGGCTGCAGTTTTTTGCCAAATGCCTGCGCCAGCACATAGGTGTTCTGCGAGGTGGACGGGCCGAGATGCACTTCTTCGGCATCGACATTGAGATAGGCCGCCAGCCGCTGGTGCGAACTGTCCATCAGCTGGCCAGCGGTGACGGAGGCCGGGTGAAAGCCGTAGGGCTGCACCTTGGTCTGGCAGTAGTACTGCTGCAGACGGTGGATGACCTGCTGGCAGGCATAGGAGCCACCGGCGTTATCGAAAAAAGCCTGACCGCTGAGGCTGGGCTCAGCAAAGGCAGGGAAGTGCTGACGAACGAACTGAATATCCACAGTTGAGGTCATGATGGGTTCCGTCACGGGCCTGAGTTAGAGCTGCAGTGTAGCGCGTCGCCGGTGAACGGAGATTGCGAAGATGGGGGTGGAAAGAGAGAGTGATGCAATAATATTGCATGGAGATGGTCAGAAATGGTGAGTTTGGAGTTAGATCGTCTTGATCACAAAATAATCCTGGCATTGCGTGAAGACGGACGCATCAGCAATGTGCAGCTGGCAGAGCAGGTCAACCTGTCGCCATCGCAGTGCCTGCGCCGGGTCAGACGACTGGAAGAATGCGGCGTGATTGCCGGTTATCGCGCTGATATCAACTACGAAAAGCTGGGTTTTGGGCTAGTCGCCTGGGTGCTGGTGACGGTCAGCAAGGAAATCGCCGGTGCGCGCGACAGCGTCATGCGCTACCTGCAAAACGATGACAGCGTGCAGTCGGTCTATGGGGTGACGGGCGATGTGGATCTGATGCTGGAGGTGCGCACCCGCGACATGGCGGCCTTTACCGAACTGGTGATCAAACGGCTGTATGCCCGCAGTGAGGTGGTCAGCACCAAATCCTATATCCGCCTGGATACGGCTAAGCGCCATGGGATGCCGGTGCTGGAGTAGCGCAAACCAGAGGGGGCAGAGTGCCGCCTCCTGTTTGTGCAGCAGCTTATGTGGGCGGTACGGCCGCTGCCAGGGTCTGCTTCAGTTCGGCGGCGGTCATGCGCACACAGTAAGCGGGCATACCGCGTTCAAAACGCCAGCCTTCGGCCAGCGCACCGGCATCGACACTGTCGAAGCCGAACTGATCATACAGCCGGATGATGCGCTGTTTACTGTGGCTGTCATCACCTGCCAGCGGCAGGGCACGGCGATGAACGCTGCCCGCAGGCAGTCCGTCGGTTTCCAGATCGGTCATAGGGATGGCATTGAAGGCCTTGGTGATTCTGGCTTCTGGTAACAGTCGCGCCAGCATTTCACTGGTGGTGATCTGGTGGCTATCCAGCTCGGCAATATGACCATCGCGTTCGGCATAGTAATTCACCGCAT
This sequence comes from Pokkaliibacter sp. MBI-7, assembly GCF_029846635.1. Taxonomy (NCBI): domain Bacteria; kingdom Pseudomonadati; phylum Pseudomonadota; class Gammaproteobacteria; order Oceanospirillales; family Balneatrichaceae; genus Pokkaliibacter; species Pokkaliibacter sp. MBI-7. The sequence goes on from NZ_JARVTG010000001.1 coordinate 3,144,259, forward strand.
CGATCACGGCTTTACCCGCCAGTAATGCGGCAGGCAGCTGGTGAATGGCGCTGAGGGGTACGGCGATCACCACCATGTCGCCGAAGGCAATGGCCTCCTCCACACTGCCGATCTCACAACCGAGCATGGGGCGCAGACTGAACAGCGTCTGTACGCCACGGGAATTGCTGAGCATCACCTGATGGCCTGCACTGATACCGAGCTTGGCGATCGCCCGGCCGACAAAACCTGCGCCGATAATACCGATCTTCATGCTTGTCTCCTGCTTCATGCTTGTCTCTTGATTCATGGCTGTCTCCTGTCTGGCCTGCGCTGGGAAGAGGGTGAACCCCTTCCCGCAGCGCTAGAGAGACAAGGTATTGCTTGCAGGTTGGTTGATAAATCGCGCATCGGATGCGAAATAAACAACAAAAAGGAGGGAATGATGGATCGGCTGACCAGTATGACGGTGTTTATCAAGGCGGCGGAGCTGGGCTCCTTTGCTGCCGCCGCAGAAGCGTTGCACCTTTCACCGCAGATGGTGGCCAAACACGTCGCCCGGCTGGAGGCGCGTCTGGGCACGGCGCTGATCAATCGCACCACCCGTCGCCAGAGCCTGACCGACATTGGTCATCGCTATTACGAGAGCTGCAAGGTGGTGGTGGCTGAGGCAGAGAACGCCGATCTGCTGGCGATGGATATGAAGCGCACGCCTGCAGGGGTGATTCGGGTCAATGCTCCGGTCACCTTTGGCTCCTTCTCTCTGGCTCCCTTTATCAGCGACTACCTCGGCCAGTACCCGCAGGTGCAGGTCGAGCTGACCCTGAGTGACCGGCTGACCGATCCGCTGGAGGAAGGTTATGAGGTGCTGATCCGCATTGGCGAACTGAGTGACAGTGCGCTGGTGGCCTATCCGCTACAACCCTACCGGCTGATCGCCTGCGCCTCCCCTGAGTACATTGCCAGACAGGGCATGCCTGCCACACCTGCGGATCTGGCGCAGCATTCCTGCCTGATCTATGGCATCTGGTCACCGTCCATGCCTTGCCGCTGGCGCTTCAGCAGAGAGGGCAAAACCGAGGAAGTGCGGCCACAGGGCAGGTTACGTGCCAACGACTGGAAAGCGCTGCTGCACGCCGCGCTGGCCGGCTATGGCATTACTCTGGGGCCGGAAGAGGTGCTGCGTGAAGAGATACGCCGGGGCAATCTGCTGCAGGTGTTACCCGACTATCAGGGCCCGGCGCGGCCGATGCATATTCTGATACCTGACCGGCGGCGCTCAACAGTGAAGATCAACAGCTTTGTCGACGCCGTCCGGGCGGCTTTTGGCTGACTATCTGCCTGCCCTTACTATCTGCCCACCCTGACGAGTGAGGGGGCCAGCTGGCCCCCTCAGTGTGGCGGCTGCACTGGTGTGGTTCAGCCCTTGCTGGCCAGATCGCGCAGCACGTAGTGCAGGATGCCGCCGTGGCGGTAGTAGTCCCATTCCGTGCTGGTGTCGATCCGCACCTCGGCCTCGAAAGTGAAGGTTGAGCCATCTTCCCGGGTGACCTCGACGGTCAGGGTGTCGGGCTCGTCTTCCAGCGTGGCAAAACTGAAGGTTTCCTTACCACTGAGGCCCAGGCTTTCGGCTGACTCACCGGCCCGGAACTGCAGCGGCAGCACGCCAAAACCGACCAGATTGGAGCGGTGAATACGCTCGAAACTCTCGGCAATGACTACTCTGATGCCGAGCAGATTGGTGCCTTTAGCCGCCCAGTCCCGGCTGGAGCCGGTGCCGTATTCCTTACCGGCAATAACGATCAGCGGCACGCCATCCTGCTGATACTGCATGGAGGCATCAAAAATACTGGTCACCCCGCCCGTGGGCAGATAGGTGGTGAAGCCGCCTTCGGTGCCCGGTGCCAGCTGATTGCGCAGGCGGACGTTGGCGAAGGTGCCGCGCATCATCACCTCATGGTTACCGCGGCGCGAGCCCAGACTGTTGAAGTCGGCAGGCTGCACACCGTGCTCCTGCAGGTACTTGCCCGCCGGACTGTCGGCCTTGATGGAGCCGGCCGGCGAGATATGGTCGGTGGTGATGGAGTCGCCCACCTTGACCAGACAGCGGGCCTGTTTGATCTCTGGCAGGGCAACAGGCTGTTTGCCCATGCCTTCGAAGTAGGGCGGGTGCTTGACGTAGGTGGAGTCCGGCCAGGCATAGGTCTCGCCTTCGGGGGCGGGCAGCTGCTGCCACGCCGCGGTGCCGGCAAAAACATCGGCATATTTCTCGCGGAACATCGCCGAGCTGATGGAGGCCGCCTGCAGTTCGGCAATCTCCTGCTGGGTCGGCCAGATGTCTTTGAGATAGACCGCCTTACCCTCTTTGCTGGTGCCCAGCGGCTCGTTGTAGAGGTCGATATTCATGGTGCCGGCGAGGGCGTAGGCCACCACCAGTGGCGGTGAGGCCAGATAGTTGGCGCGCACATCGGGGTGGATACGGCCTTCAAAGTTACGGTTACCTGACAGCACCCCGGCGGCAATCAGTTTGCCGGAGCGAATGGCCTGCGTGATGGGCTCGGCCAGCGGGCCGGAGTTGCCGATGCAGGTGGTACAGCCAAAACCTACCACGTCAAAACCCAGCGCCTGCAGATCGCTCATCACTCCGGCCTTCTGCAGATAGGCAGGCACCACCTGCGAGCCCGGTGCCAGCGAGGTTTTCACCCAGGGTTTACGCTTCAGGCCGAGGGCGTTGGCCTTCTGTGCCACCAGACCGGCGGCGAGCAGCACCGCCGGGTTGGAGGTGTTGGTACAGGAGGTGATGGCGGCAATGACGACATCGCCGTCATGCAGCGTCCACGTTTCCCCGTCCAGTTCAAATGCCACACCATCGTTGGCACTGTCGGGTTTTTCTTTGCCCAGCATCTCGACAAAGGCCTGTTTGGCCTCGCTCAGGGCGATACGGTCCTGCGGGCGTTTTGGCCCGGCCAGACTGGGCACCACGGTACTGAGATCAAGACTCAGGCTGTCGCTGTATTCCGCCTCGCGGCTGCCGGTTTCCCGCCACAGCCCCTGAGCACGGGCGTAGGCTTCCACCAGCCTGATGGTGTGCTCATCACGGCCGGACAGGTGCAGATAGCGCAGGGTTTCCTTGTCGATGGGGAAGATGCCGCAGGTGGCGCCGTATTCCGGGGCCATATTGGCAATGGTGGCGCGATCCGCCAGCGGCAGGTTGTCGAGGCCATCACCGTAAAATTCGACGAACTTACCCACTACCCCTTTCTTGCGCAGCATCTGGGTGACGGTCAGCACCAGATCGGTGGCGGTAGCGCCTTCGGGCAGGCTGCCTGACAGTTTGAAGCCAATCACTTCGGGGATCAGCATGGTAATCGGCTGGCCGAGCATGGCGGCTTCGGCCTCGATGCCGCCAACGCCCCAGCCCAGCACGCCCAGGCCGTTGATCATGGTGGTGTGGGAGTCGGTGCCGACCAGCGTGTCAGGATAGGCGAGGGTCCGGCCGTCGACCTGCCTGGTCATCACGCCGTGGGCCAGATACTCCAGATTAACCTGATGGACGATACCGGTGCCGGGTGGCACGACGCGGAAGTTGGAAAAGGCTTTCTGGCCCCAGCGCAGAAACTGGTAACGCTCCTCGTTGCGCTGGAATTCCACTTTGGTGTTGAGGTCCAGCGCGTCCTTGCGGGCGTAGTAGTCCACCATCACCGAGTGGTCGATAACCAGATCGACCGGCTCCAGCGGGTTGATCCGCTCCGGGTTGCCGCCCAGCTGTTTCATGGCGTCGCGCATGGCGGCCAGATCGACCACCGCCGGTACACCGGTGAAGTCCTGCAGCACCACCCGCGCCGGGGTGAAGGCAATCTGCACCGAGGGTTCGGCATCGGCCTGCCAGTGGCACATGGCGTCGATATCGGCCGGGGTGACGTTCTGCCCATCCTCCTTGCGCAGCAGGTTTTCCAGCAGGATTTTCAGTGAGTAGGGCAGGCGGTGGATGTCGTGATGAGTGGTCAGGGCGGCCAGCCGGTAGTAGTGATAGGTCTTGCCGTCGACTTCCAGTGTGGAGAGGGCATCAAAGCTGTTAGTCATGGTTGCTCCCGGTTCCTTGGCAGCGTGCCGGTTGTCCGCGCGGGCAGATACCAGCAGCCAGCAGGTGGATGTGGATGGACCAGAAACGCCTGAGAACGTGTGCACGTTCTGACAGAGACTGCAGAGGGCGATCCAGGTCGCAGAGGTGTGCGCTCGGGCGGCACCGCCGTCGTCAGCAGGGGTGGGCTGCGACGGCGTTATTGTCATTGCAACCTATGCAGGTCAGTAGCTCCAATCTCAAACCGTCGTAACGTTCTGAAAAGCAGTGTCGTCGGCGTGGTCATATTTTTATTTGCAAATGAGAATAATTATCAATATAACTAAGGGCGTTTTGTATCGCTGCCTCTTACCCCGCCGTGACGGCAAGGCAGCAGTCTGGTATCGCCTTACACCGCGAAGAGGGCTTTTTGATGATGCAAGCGGGTGCTGTCCCTTACCGTCCGTGGCCAATTACCAACGATGCCATGCAGTGCATGGCGGAGATGGAAGAACAGATTCGCTGTTTCAGCCACGATCAGCCGGATCCGCGGCTGCTGCATCACTATCTCAAGCTGGGCCAGAGTCTGGCGGAAGAGGCCGCTGAGCTGAATCTCAATCTGCTGCAGGAATGCTGGCTGCGGCGCACCTACGACACCCTGTTTGAAACCATCATCGACAGCCTGACGCCATCCCACTGGCGCGGCTGCTGCCTGGATCATCTTTACCAGCCGCTGTTCGCGCTCAAGCGCTTCTACCGTCACCGTCCGCAGGGCCAGCAGAAAATCAATGCACTCTGCTATGAGCTGGCGATCACCAGCCGGTATTGCCTGAATACCCACTGACAGGCTGACCGGGTTGTGATCAGCAGCCCGGGCCAGCAAAGACTGCTGTACGCCTGTTCATCATGCTTCCGCTGCGTTCCCCCGGCGGAGGATGGCAAACATCAAGGAATCCACTATGTCTACACGTATCGAAAAAGACAGCATGGGCGAACTGCAGGTGCCGGCCGAGGCGCTCTATGGTGCTCAGACCCAGCGGGCCATTAACAACTTTCCGGTCAGTGGCATGCCGATGCCGAAAGCCTTTGTGCACGCGCTGATTGTGGTCAAGCGTGCCGCGGCGCGGGCCAATGTGAAGATGAACCTGCTGCCAGCGGAGATGGGCGTGGCCATTGTCGATGCCTGTAACCATCTGCTGGCAGGCGACTATATGCGCCACTTTCCGGTGGATATTTTCCAGACCGGCTCCGGCACCAGCTCCAACATGAACGCCAACGAGGTGATTGCCCGGCTGGCCAGCCAGCAGAGCGGGCTGACGATTGGCGCCAATGATCACGTCAATTATGGCCAGAGCAGTAACGACGTGATCCCCACCACCCTGCACGTCAGTGCCGCGCTGCTGCTGGAACAGCAGTTACTGCCGGCACTGGCCTATCTGCAGGAAGCCATCGAAGCCAAGGCCAGAGCGGTGGACGGTTATACCAAAACCGGCCGTACCCATCTGATGGATGCCATGCCGGTACGCATGAGCCAGTGCCTGTCAGCATGGGCTACCCAGATCGCCCAGAACATCACCAATCTCAAGGCCCTGCAGCCGCAGCTGCAGGCGCTGGCACAGGGCGGCACGGCAGTCGGCACCGGCATCAACACCGACCCGGGCTTTGCTGCTGCGTTTGCCCGTCAGCTGAGCGAAGACACCGGTGTGCACTTTACCCCGCACCCCAACTTTTTTACCGCCCTCAGCACGCAGGACACTGCCGTCGCGGTCTCCGGCCAGCTGAAAACCACCGCCGTCTCGCTGATGAAAATTGCCAATGACCTGCGCTGGATGAACTCCGGGCCGCTGGCCGGACTGGGTGAGATTGAGCTGGAAGCGTTGCAGCCCGGCTCATCGATCATGCCCGGCAAGGTCAACCCGGTGATTCCTGAAGCGGCGGCCATGGTCGCGGCGCAGGTGATCGGCAACGATACCGCCATCACCATTGCCGGCCAGTCCGGCAACTTCGAGCTGAACGTGATGCTGCCGCTGGTGGCGCAGAACCTGCTGCAAAGTCTGGCGCTGCTGGCCAATATCAGCCCGCTGCTGGCCGATAAAGCCATCACCAGTTTTGTGGTGCGCGACGACAAGCTGAAGGAAGCGCTGGATAAGAACCCGATTCTGGTGACGGCACTGAACCCCATCATCGGCTATATGAAAGCGGCAGACGTGGCGAAGAAGGCCTATAAACAGGGCCGTGCCATCATTGATGTAGCCGAAGAGGAAACCGATTTGTCCCGCGAGGAGCTGCAGAAGCTACTCGATCCTCACCAGCTGACCCTGGGCGGGGTAGCGGAATAACCCGCCGGTACCAGCCTGCCCGCGCGCTCCGGGGCAGGCCGCCTGCTTGCCTGATCATACAGCGGCCCCTGCCTCAGGGAGCTGCCCGGCGTCGCAGCGGGTGTTGCCTGCCGCGACGTCTGCCCTGACACAATGCTCCAAATTTCTTGCCTGATTCACCAGCCCTCCGTCACCGTGCAACGGGCTGTTGTATGCTTGATATTCGACCGACCATTGCCGTTGCCAGGGTGTGTACGATGCCATCCCAAGATTTCCATCAGCAGGTACACCGCTCACTGATCAGCATGCTGGATGAGCTGACCCGTGGGCAGGAAGACTGCCCCACCGCCGTGCCCAATCTCTCTCTGTTCCGCCGTGAAGCGCCAGCGGCACCCAAGGTCTGTCTGGTGGAGCAGAGCATTGTGTTCGTCGTACAGGGCGAGAAGAAAATGTGGGTCGAAGGGCGTGCCTATCCTTATGACCGTCACCGTTTTCTGCTGACCTCACTGGATATTCCGGCCTACTCGGAAGTGGTCAGTGCCAGCCCCGAGCAGCCCTGTCTGGGTTTCAACTACAAACTGGATCTGGGGGTGGTCACCGAGCTGCTGGCGCAGGGGACGCTGGACATGCCCGCGCAGGAAGCCGCCGACTCCGAGGTGGGGGTAGGCCTCGGTGCCGTCACGCCGCAGCTGACCCGTCCCTTTCATCGTTTGCTGGAACTGGCCTCTGAACCGCAGGCCATTGCTGTGATTGCCCCGCTGATTCAGCGCGAAATTTTGTTTCGTGTGCTGGGCAGCGAGCAGGGCTGGCGCCTGCGTCAGGCGGCGTCCAGTGGCAGTCAGAGCTTCCGGGTGGCGCGGGCCATCGACTGGCTCAAGGTCAACTACCGGCAGATGCTCCCGATTGAAGCACTGGCCGACAGTGTGCAGATGAGCCCGTCGTCGTTTTATCAGCATTTTCGTCAGCTGACGGGAATGAGCCCGTTGCAGTACCAGAAATGGCTGCGGCTCAACGAGGCCCGGCGCCTGATGCTCAGCGAACACTCCGACGCCGCCAGCTCAGCATTTCAGGTGGGGTATGAAAGCCCGTCGCAATTCAGCCGGGAATATCGCCGGCTGTTTGGCCTGCCACCGAAAAAGGATATCGAGAGCCTGCGCCGGGCAGGAGAATCCGTCCAGTAAACGCTCTGTAGAATCAGGCAATCAACTTATCTGATCGTGATACCGGCGGATGGCGGTGGCCTTCAATAATAGGGATGTTGAAACAGCTCAGCGCAGAACGCGAACCTGTCGGGAATGTAATCATTGCCGATGGTGGTACAGAGGTATCGCTCAAAGCAACGGCAGCGTGATAAACCAACCTGTATTACTTCATTGCCCTGTCAATCATGCTTTCTGGCTGAGCTGGCATCCTGATTATTGATAGCCGGACATACCATGACCGATCAGACGGGCGAATCGTCGCTGAATACTTTTCATCAAACCTCACCTCACACCGCTTCCGCTGCTGCCTGGAGCGGCGTACTGGCCATGACCCTGTGCGTGTTTGCGCTGGTGGCGGCCGAATTTATGCCGGTCAGTCTGCTGACACCGCTGGCCGTGGATCTGCAGGTCAGTGAAGGGCTGGTCGGGCAGGGGATTGCCCTGTCCGGAGCACTGGCGGTGCTGACCAGTCTGTCGGTTTCCACCCTGGCCGGGCAGATCAACCGCAAGGCCCTGCTGCTGGGGATGACTGCACTGATGGTGCTGTCCAGCGCTGTGATCGCACTGGCACCAAGTTACCCTGTTTATCTGCTGGGCCGTGCCCTGATTGGTATTGCCGTAGGTGGCTTCTGGTCGCTGTCGGCGGCGACGGCCATCCGGCTGGTACCCGTCGGGCAGGTGCCCCGGGCACTGGCCATTTTTAACGGTGGCAATGCACTGGCGATGGTGATTGTTGCTCCGCTCGGCAGTTATCTGGGCACGCTGGTGGGCTGGCGGGGGGCCTTCTTCTGCCTGCTGCCGGTGTCGCTGCTGGCCTTGCTCTGGCAGGCATACAGTCTGCCCAGCCTGCCTGCTAGCGGCCATCACCGCAAAGGCGGTCTGTTCAGCAGCCTGCGCACGCCACAGGTGCTGATCGGCCTGCTGGCAGTGGGGCTGTTCTTTATGGGGCAGTTTGCGCTCTACACCTATGTGCGGCCTTTTCTGGAGAGCGTTACCCGGTTGCCGGATGCGCTGCTGTCTCTGACCCTGCTGGTGATCGGTGTAGCGGGCTTTGTCGGCACCCTGCTGGTAGGTCGCTGGCTGCATCATGGTCTGTATCTGCTGCTCACCCTGATTCCGGTGCTGATGGCCGTCATCGCGGTACTGCTGACGGTTTTCGGCAGCTCTGCCGGTCTGGTGGTATCCCTGCTGGCGCTGTGGGGACTGGTGGCGACGGCCGCACCGGCAGGCTGGTGGACCTGGGTGGCGCGTACTCTGCCGGACAATGCCGAAGCCGGAGGCGGACTGATGGTGGCGGTGGTACAGCTGTCGATTGCGCTGGGCTCAACCCTGGGCGGGCTGCTGTTTGATCTGCACGGCTACCGCAGCACCTTCGTGCTGAGTGCTCTGCTGCTGATGCTGTCGGCCCTGCTGTGCGGGCTCTGCGGTCGTCTGGCGGGGCGCACTGCCGCGCCTTAACTCGCGGTGTGTCTGCGGATGCGGCCCGTATGCGTCGGTCACGCGGTATTTGTCCCCTACCTGCCTTCTTCCCGGCGCCGCTATTGCGATGAGCGGCTGCCTTCGCCGATAGTGTTCCTCCCGTCAGTATGCCAGCAGAGGATGCCATGGAACTGAACATTACCGTTGTTGATGCCTTTACCGATCGCCTGTTCAAAGGCAATCCCGCGGCCGTGCTGCTGCTGGATGAATGGCTGGATGAAGCGCTGATGCAGGCGATTGCCGCCGAAAACAACCTGTCAGAAACCGCCTTCGTCAAACGGCTGGCTGATGATCATTTTCATATCCGCTGGTTTTCGCCGGTGGATGAGGTGGCCTTCTGTGGCCATGCCACGCTGGCCTCGGCCTTTGTGATTTTCAGCGAGCAGCCACAGCTGAGCTGTATCCGGGTGTATGCCGCCGCCGTCGGTGAGCTGATCGTCAGCCGTCAGGATAACGGCTATCTGCAGATGTCTTTCCCTCAGCGCCTGCCTGTCACGCTGGACGCTGTCCCTGCCGCACTGCTGGCCATGTTGTCGGTAGCGCCCACTGCGGTTATGCGCAGTGAGCAGGCCTACTTTGCCATCTATGACGATGAGGCCGCGATTCGTAGCCTGAACTATGACCGTCAGCAGCTGGCGGCACTGGCACCTTACGATGTGGTGGTGACGGCGCCCGGCACCGACTATGACTTCGTCTGCCGTTACTTCTGGCCGGATACCGGTGAAGATCCGGTCACCGGCTCGATCTATGCCGGGCTGGCACCCTACTGGGCCGCAGTCCTCAACAAAACGGAACTGAAGGCGTATCAGGCGTCGCACCGGGGTGGCGTGCTGCACTGCCGGGTGGCGGAAGACCGGGTGTTTGTTTCCGGTCAGGCGGTGCGCTATCTGCGCGGTGTGATCGAGGTGCAGGGCAGCGAAGATGCCGTGCTAGGGAAGCGGTAATTCCCACCCTGCCTCCTGATCCGTGGCTGTACCCAGTAATTCTTCAACGAACTGGACAAAGGCATGCACCTTGGCGGCCCGCTGCCGGCGCGAAGGATAAATGGCATAGAGCGGAAACACTTCGCCCGGCCAGTCCGGGAAGAGATCGACCAGTTCGCCCCGATCAAACAGGTGTTGTGCGCCGATAGGCAGAATCTGGCAGATGCCTGCTCCGGCCCGGCAGGCACTGAGCATGGTCACGGCGTCGGAGGTCATCAGCCGGGCATTGACCTTGACCGGTAATTCTTCATTGGCCCGCTTGAATATCCAGTCATAAGGACGACAGCTGACCGGGTCCCAGAAGTCGATGGTGCTGTGCTCAGTGAGTTCGCTGGGGTGCGCAGGCCGTCCGCAGCGCTGCAGATAGCCGGCAGTGGCGGTGGTGATGACCCTCATCTCCGCCAGCTTGCGGATGATCAGTGCCCCTTCCGGCGGCGGGCCAAAACGCAGGGCCATATCAAAACCATCCGCTACCAGATCACCGATGGCATCGCGCATGATGAGTTCAATACGTAACTCGGGATAGCGTGTCAGAAAGTCGCCGATGTGGTGGGCCAGCACGGTCTGCGAAAAAATCGGCGCGACGTTGACGCGCAGCCGTCCCCGGACCTGCTGGGCAGCTCCCGCCACTTCCAGTGCTGCCTGCTGGATACCTTCCAGATGGATGGCCACCTGCTCGTAGAAACGGCGCCCTTCGTCTGTCAGACGCAGGGAGCGCGTCGTGCGGTGCAGCAGACGCACCCCCACTTTGCTTTCCAGCCGGGCAATCGCCCTTCCTACCCCAGAGGGTGTCAGGCCCAGCCCTTCGGCTGCGCGCGTCATGGTGCCTGCCTCGACCACGGCGATGAGAATACTCACCCCGGAGAGCAGGCGGCTGTCGTATGGATGTGGATTGGACATGTTTTATTACGGACTAAAAGTCAAAACTATAGTGACATTACGGCCCTTCAATCAATAGACCCATAGTGTGAAGATCACTCCGACTGAACTCAGGTACAACCTGAACATACAACGGGAGAAGTGATATGTACGCCATTATGGGAGCGTCAGGCCGCGTCGGTGGGGCCGTCGTAAACAATCTGCTGGACGCCGGACAGGCCGTCAGCGCGGTGGTGCGTAACGCCGCCAGAGCGGCCGCCTGGCAGGCGCGTGGCTGTGAGGTGAAAGAGGCGGATGCGGCAGACAGCGCGGCACTGGCCGCGGCATTCAGCGGCTGTGAGGGCGCCTTCGTCCTGCTGCCACCGGCTTATGATCAGGCCGCTGGTCTTGAACAGGGGCACCGCCGCGCAGATGCCATCCGCCAGGCGCTGCTGCAGGCGCGGCCATCGAAAGTGGTGGCACTGTCCACCTACGGGGCGCAGGTCACTCGTGCCAATCTGTTCAACGAGCTGGGTTATCTGGAGCAGGTGCTGGCGGATCTGGAGATCCCCGTCACCATTCTGCGTGCTGCCTGGTACATGGAAAACCACGAGTGGGATGTCGCGACTGCCCGCTCACAGGGCGTCATCTATTCCCATCTGCAGCCACTGGATCAACCGCTGCCGATGGTATCGACCCGGGATGTGGGCCGTATGGCGGCACACCTGCTGATGGAAACCTGGAGCGGCCACCGCGTGGTGGAGTTTGAAGGGCCGGCGCCGGTGTCTCCTCAGCGTCTGGCGGAAGCCTTTGCCCGTGCACTGGATAAAAAGGTGCGGGCAGAAGCGGTGCCACGCGATCACTGGGAGCAGGGCTTTCAGCAGATCGGTATCAAAAACCCTGAACCCTGGATGCAGTCGCTGGATGGTACCAATGAGGGCTGGCTGGCTTTTGAAGGTGCGCCTGAGACCCGCCGCCGTGGCCAGATCACCATCGACGAAGCCATTGCGGCGCTGCTGTAAGCGTGCCTGTTCTTTGTTTCTCTCTGATTGGATAGCCACATCATGACGACTGACCAAAAAATCTGGTTTATCACCGGGACGTCCAGAGGTTTCGGCCGCATCTGGGCTGAAGCGGCCCTCGCCCGGGGCGACTGTGTCGTGGCCACTGCCCGCAACACGGATGCCCTGCAGGCACTGGTGGATCAATACGGTGACCGGGTGTTGCCGTTACCGCTGGACGTGTGTGACCGCAAGGCGGTGTTTCGTACCGTGGCTGCGGCCTATGAGCACTTCGGACGGCTGGACGTTGTCATCAACAATGCCGGCTACGGCTTATTTGGCATGGTGGAGGAGGTTTCTGAGCAACAGGCTCGCGCGCAGTTCGAGACCAACTTTTTTGGCGCGCTGTGGGTCACGCAGGCGGTGTTGCCGCTGATGCGCATGCAGCGCAGCGGGCACATCCTGCAGGTATCAACCATTGGCGGCGTCACCGCTTTCCCACTGTTTGGCCTGTATAACGCATCGAAGTGGGCGCTGGAGGGGATGAGTCAGGCACTGGCGGCCGAAGTGCGCGAATTTGGCATCAAGGTCACCCTGATTGAGCCGACGGCATTTGCCACGGAGTGGGCCGGGAATTCGGCAGTGCATGCCACGCCTCGTACCGAGTACGACGGTGTCCGTCAGCAGGTGCTTGGCATGTGGAGCGGGCAGACGCCGGGCCAGCCTGAAGCCTCTGCTGCTGCCGTGCTGGCGCTGGTGGATGCTGAACAGCCACCGCTGCGGGTGTTCTTCGGTGACATGCTCGGCATGATGCAGGCCGAGTACGGACAGCGGCTGCACGACTGGGAGCAGTGGCAGGCGCTGGCCATCGCCGCCCGGGGGTGACGTTCAGTCAGCCCCTGTTCTCCCGACATTAACCATTACCCTCTCGTCTTTCACAGTGGAGCGCCTCATGTTCTCACTCTCCTGCATCGTCCGGGCTGCCTGTGCGCCCGGACGAGGTGTCAATAATGGTCTGCCGCATCTGTTCTGCCCGCCACCCGGCCGCAGCAAAGGTTGGGGAAGGCAAGTCGTGCGGGCAGGGGTGTTAATGCTACTGCTGGCAAATGCCGTTATGGCGCAGACGGCGCTACCCGGGGCGCAGGCTATGCCTGTGTCGGTGACCCAGACGTGGGACAAGGTGTTTCCACAAAGTCCACAGGTTGATCACCAGAAAGTCTCTTTCGAGAACCGCTACGGGATTCGTCTGGTCGCTGATCTGTATATGCCGAAAGGGACGGACAAAAAACTCCTTGCCGCACTGGTGGTGGCCGGACCCTTTGGTTCAGTGAAGGAGCAAGTATCCGGACTGTATGCGCAGAAAATGGCGGAACGTGGCTACCTTACCCTTGCCTTTGACCCGTCCTATACCGGTGAGAGTGGCGGTGAGCCGCGCAATCTGGCATCTGCTGAGATCAATACGGACGATGTCAGTGCCGCTGTTGATTATCTGGGGTTGCTGGACAGCGTTGACCGTCAGCGTATCGGGGTCATCGGTATCTGTGGTGGCGGTGGCATGAGCCTCAATGCCGCCGCAATCGACACCCGCATCAGAGCCGTAGTAACCGCCAGCATGTACGATATTTCCCGGCTCATGGCCAGGGGCTACTACGATGCCATGAGTCACGAAGCGCGTGCCGGCATGGTGCAGCAACTGAGTGAACAGCGCTGGCGGGATGCGGAGCAGGGACGATTCGCCGACGGTCCGCCCTTCCTGCCAGACACACTGGAAGGGGTGACCGATCCGGTAGTGAAGATGTATTTCGATTACTATCGCACTCCTCGTGGCTACCATCCGCGCTCTGTGAACTCCCGCGGTGCCTTTACTGCCACTATGCCGCTGTCATTTATGAATATGCCAATGCTGACCCATATTGATGAGATTTCGCCCCGACCTGTGCTGTTCATCGCCGGTGCTAAGGCCCATTCGCGGTATTTCAGTGAGGATGCCTACAAGGCGGCGGCTGAGCCGAAGCAATTGCTGATCGTCGGCGATGCCATTCATACGGATTTGTATGATCGAGTCGACAAGATTCCTTTTGATGCGATCACGGCCTTCTTCGATCGCTCGCTGCACTGAGCACAGATGATCATGCACCACCGCTGGTCAGCCCTGGCATAGTCAGAAAAACAGCCAGTACGTTGTACTGGCTGTGGCTTGGCAGCTCACCCCGCCAGACGCCGGCTCAGCCACTTTTCCGCTTCCACCAGCAGATAGACCGCCAGCCCGGCCAGCAGGGTTTCCGGCCACAGAGCGAGGGGCATGGCCACCGTGCCGAACAGGGTTTGCATCAGCGGCAGATAGGTGAACAGCAGCTGCACGATGACCAGCACACCAATGCTCAGCAGTACGTAGGGGTTGCCGGTCCAGCTTTGCCACGACAGCGTAGAGCGGCGCAGTGAGCGGCAGTTGAGCAGATACAGCGCTTCACCGGCGACCAGTGCATTGACCGCGACGGTGCGGGCCAGCGCCAGATCGTGATACTGGCTCAGGGCCAGCTGGAACAGCAGCAGGCTGGCGCAGGCCAGCAGCACCGACACCAGCACCACCCGCCAGATCAGAAAGCGACTGAGCAGCGGCTCTGTGGCCGGGCGCGGTGGCCGCTGCATAATCCCTGTTTCGCTTTGCTCGAAGGCCAGTGCCAGTGACAGGGTAACGGCGGTGATCATGTTGACCCACAGAATCTGCACCGGTGTCATGGGCAGGGTGATGCCGAGCAGGATGGCGGCAATCAGCACCAGTGCTTCACCCCCGTTGGTCGGCAGGATAAAAACCAGTGCCTTGCGCAGGTTGTCATAAACGGTACGACCTTCCACCACCGCATCGCGGATGGAGCTGAAGTTGTCGTCAGCCAGCACCATCTCTGCCGCTTCCTTGGCCGCTTCAGTACCTTTCATACCCATCGCCACGCCGACATCGGCCCGTTTCAGCGCCGGAGCATCATTGACCCCATCGCCGGTCATGGCCACGATCCGTCCTCTGGCCTGCAGGGCCTGAATCAGGCGCAGCTTGTGTTCCGGACTGGCGCGGGCCACTACCCGGGTATCGTCGATCAGCTTTTCCAGCTCGGCATCGCTGAGCTGGTCCAGCATGCTGCCGGTCAGTAGCTGATGTTCATCACCCAGCTGCAGTTCACTGCCGATCGCCAGGGCGGTGCTGGCATGGTCACCGGTAATCATCACCACACGGATGCCCGCGGCATGGCAATCCGCCACCGCTTTACGTACTTCTTCACGCAGCGGATCGGCAATACCGACCAGCCCCAGCAGGGTCAGTCCGGTCAGGTGGTCATGCTCCAGCCCGGCACGGGGGTGATTTTCCGGCAGAGGCTTTTCCGCGATGGCCAGCACCCGCTGACCCCGCGCCGCCAGCCGCTCCACTGCGCGCTTCCAGCTGTCCATATCCAGTGCCTGATGGCCGCTGTGGCTGCGCACCTGTGAGCACATGGCCAGCACCCGCTCGGGCGCGCCCTTGACCAGCAGCCGCGGTAGCAGCACCGCCTCACTCAGCTCGTCATCGGCGCTGCGCGGGTGATGCAGCGTCGCCATGTAGCGGTGCTCGGACTCAAAGGGGATTTCGCTGGTACGTGGATGCCGCGCCATGCAATCGCCGTGCTGCCAGCCTGCCTTAGCCGCCAGTGCCAGCAGGGCGCCTTCTGTAGGATCACCGTGCAGGCGCCAGGGATCAGCACGGGTATCAAAGCGGGCATCGTTACAGAGCAGGGCGGCCAGCGCCAGATGCTGCACTTCCTGCTGCTGCACAGGCGTCAGCGGCTGACCGTGCAGGCTGAATTCTCCCTCGCTCTGATAACCCAAACCGGAAACGTCGATCAGGCCTTCCTGCAGGCAGAGGCTCTGCACGGTCATTTCATTGCGGGTGAGGGTACCGGTCTTGTCGGAGCAGATCACCGAGACGGCACCGAGGGTTTCCACCGCCGGTAAGCGGCGGATGATCGCGTTGCGCAGGGCCATACGCTGCACGCCGATGGCCAGGGTAATGGTGATGATGGCCGGCAGACCTTCAGGAATCGCGGCCACCGCCAGACCGACGCTGGACATGAACAGTTCGCTCAGCGGGTAGTCACGCCACAGCCAGCCGAACAGGAACACCAGCGCGGTGATGGCCAGAATGGCGATGGTCAGGGTCTGGCCCAGTGCAGCCATCTGCCGGGTCAGGGGCGTGGACAGGGTTTCCACGTCACGCAGCAGGGTGCCGATCTGCCCAAGCTCAGTGTGGTCGCCGGTGCTGACTACCACTCCGCGGGCGCGGCCCTGCGTAATCAGCGTACCGGCGAACAACATGGAGCTGCGCTCGGCCAGTGGCGCCAGAGGCTCTACTGCGTGTGCCTGTTTGCTGACGCTGTTGGCCTCGCCGGTCAGGGCGCTTTCCTGCGCGCGCAGATTGATAGCCTCGAACAGGCGGATGTCAGCCGGCACCTTGTCGCCTGACTCCAGCAGCACGATATCGCCGGGTACCAGCTGTTCGGCGTCGACGGATTCGCGCTGCCCGCCGCGCATGACCGCCGTGGTGATATGCAGCAGGGTGCGGATTGACGCCAGTGCCTTCTCGGCCTTGCCTTCCTGCAGCAGGCCGAACAGCGCATTGATCAGCACTACGGCAAAGATCACCGAGCCATCGATCCAGTGGCCGAGGCCGACACTGACCACCGCAGCGACCAGCAGCACGTAGATCAGCACGTTGTGAAACTGCAGCAGGAAGCGTTTGAGCATGGAGTCGGTAGCAGGTGGCGTCAGCACGTTGGCGCCGTATTGCTGTAACCGTTCGGCGGCATCGCTGTGGCCCAGCCCACTGCGCTGGCTGTGCAGCTGCTGTAGCGCCGTGTCGGCATCCAGCGCGTGCCAGAGCGGCTGGCCGCTGGCAGTGTTAAGCGGTGGCGGGGCGGCGGTAGTGCCTGCCCGGGGGCGGGGTTTGCTGATGGTATCCATGGGATCCTCACTGACTTGACAGGTTTCCCCTGTTCCCCCTCGCCCTGACTTGCTGTACACGCCTGGCAGGGATTATGCCGGGTATGAGCGGGTCGCGGGATAGTGAACAGCTTCTGGGAAGTGCCGGGACAGCCGCCTGCTGAACGGTTGCTGTGTTTGAGCTTAGACGAATATCAGGCAGTTATTGTGCAACTGCGGAAGAGACTATGTTGCCCTTATTACCAGCATGTTGATCTGGGTCAGGCATGGCGAGCTTTGGCGGAATGCGCAGGCTGAGGCACTCGTTGCTGGCCGGGCGGGTTGGCAGCACGGCGGCAGGTCGCTATCCTTGACCGGCGCTTACCAGCGTTCACGTTCGCGAAAAGGGCTGCGCCCGGTTGGATAACCTCTTCACTTCCATACGATTTCTGGCCTGAAGGGCGGACACAGGCATAATGCAGCAAGGCTGCAGGAGGAGTCGTATGCCGGATACCGAGCGTCCGTCTGTGAGTGATACAGCGGCACCATCGCCTTACCAGCGCACCTGGTTCAACGGGCGGCTGAATCTTGAGCAGCAGAAGAAGCGCGCCAGAGAGTTGCTGCGGGCCTATCACCAGGATCAGGCACCTGCGGTGCAGCGTTTTCAACAGCATCACCCGCGCTACGATCATGGCTTTTATCCACAGCTGGCGGATGCCCAGTGGGTGATTGCCCGCGAGAATGGCTTTGCCAGCTGGGCACGGATGAAAGCGCATATCGGGCAGCTGGCCCATCAGCCTGATACTGCGCCTGATGGTCGCCATACCCTGCATCTGCGCTGTGGCGAGGACATTCGCCAGAGCCTGCAGCTGGCGGGTTTTATCGGTGATTTCCAGCAGTTTGCCGACCCCTTCTGTCAGGGGCCGCTGGCCGATCTGCCGCTACCTGAATTTATCCACAACCGCGCCGACTTCATCGCCCGTGCCTATGAGCTGGAGCCGGCGGATGCCCTCGCGCGTCTGCAGGGCGAATATGCCGTGCTGCAGCGGCTGGAAGACTATCAGCAGGTGGTGCTGTGGTTTGAACACGACAGTTACGACCAGCTGATTCTGGCCTTTTTGCTGGACCAGCTGCTGCGGCTGCAACCGAAGGTGCAGCTGGAGCTGATCTGTGTTGAGCAGGTGCCGGGGGTGCCGGATTTTATCGGGCTGGGGCAGCTGACACCTGAACTGCTGACCTGGCTGTGGCATAACCAGCGGGTGCCGCTGGGGCGTACTCATCTGCAGCTGGGGCGGCAGGTATGGCGGGCGCTGTGTCAGCCTGAACCGGCCGCGCTGCAGGCCCTCGCTGCGGCGGAAACGTCGCCGGTCCTGCCGATGCAACGTGCCCTGCAGCGCCATCTGCGTGAGTTACCCTCCGGCTTCAATGGCCTTGGGCTGACCGAGCATCTGGCCCTGCAGGCCATGGCCGACTACGGTGCCGATACCGTGGGCCGGGTATTTTCGGTGCTGATGCGGCAGCTTGAACCACTGCCGTTTCTGGGTGATCTGATGTTCTGGTATGTCATTCGTCAGCTGCAGCAGACCCGCGAGCCGCTGTTTGTGCTGGAGCCGGGTAAGGGCGACCCTGAGCGGGGCTGGCCCAGTTATCCCATCTTTCTGACCGAGACCGGAGTGGCCGTACTGCGAGGCAAACGTGATTTTCGTGAGCTGTTCTACGGTGAGCGCTGGGTGGGTGGCATCTGCATCAAAGGGCAGGTGCGCTGAGCCGGTGTGCCGTCTGCTCTGACGGCACCCATTTTTCCTCTCTTTATTCCGCGCCGTGTTGTGGTGATCACCGCAGCACGGCTGCCCCATTACGGCCCCGTGCCGGGCATTATTCCCCAATTCGGGGCATAGGCTATTGCCCGTGTCTCTCCTAATCCTCCTTATAAAGAACGCCAGATGCCTGATATTACGGGGCTTCTGGTCAATTTTATGATTTCTGACTACTTGGTTAGTTTTTTGCTTGAGAGGGGGCAGAGATTACTTAACTGTCAGGAATGCTCCCTATGCAAGCACTCAACATTGTTGTCGCAGGCGCGGGCATGGGTGGATTAACCGCCGCCCTTGCCCTGCAGAAAGCCGGTCACCGGGTCCATGTCTATGAGCGGGTGGCGGAACTGGCGCCGGTGGGCGCTGCCATCTCTATCTGGTCAAACGGTGTGAAGATTCTCAATGCGCTGGGGCTGAAGGAGCAGATCGAAGCGGTCAGCGGTGATATGCGCAGCATGAGTTATCAGGACCTGCATGGGCAGACCCTGACCCGCTTCAGTCTGGAGCCGCTGTATCAGCAGGTGCAGCAGCCAGCCCGGCCGATTGCCCGTGCCGTGCTGCAGGAACTGCTGCTGGAGGCCGTCGGCAGGGAGCACATCACCCTCGGTGTCAGTTGTGAGCAGGTGGCGCAGGATGCCACGGGTATCGATGTCACCCTGAGCACGGGTGACACCGTGCGCGCTGATCTGCTGGTGGCGGCCGATGGCACTCATTCACGTTTGCGCACCGAGGTGGCCGGGTTCGACAGCGAACGGGAATACCGTGGTTATGTGAACTGGAATGGCCGGGTGCCGGTGTCGGCGGATCTGGCCGATGCTCATGAATGGAAGCAGTTTGTTGGTGAACACAAGCGGGTATCGCTGATGCCCATGGGTAATGACGAATTCTATTTCTTCTTCGATGTGCCGCTGCCCAAGGGCACGGCCAACCAGCGCAGCCACTATCGCGATGAACTGCGTCAGCACTTTGCCGGCTGGGCGGAACCGGTGCAGACGCTGATTGAGCGTATCGACCCGGAGCGGGTCGCACGGGTGGAGATTCATGATGTGGACCCGCTCGACAGGCTGGTCAAGGGGCGGCTGGTGCTGCTGGGCGATGCGGCCCATTCGATGACGCCGGATCTGGGGCAGGGCGGTTGTCAGGCCATGGAGGATGCCTGGGTGCTGATGAACTGTCTGGAGCAGTTTGACGGGGATGTAGCGGCGGCGCTGCAGCAGTATGAGGCAGAACGGCTGGAGCGGGTGGCCGGTATTGTGCTGCGGGCACGCAAACGCTGTGATACGACGCACGGTACCGATCCGGACAAGACGCAGGAATGGTATGACGAGCTGGCTCAGGAAAGCGGCGTCAATATTCTCGCCGGCCTCAGGCAGACCATCGAGGGCAGCCCGCTGCAGTGAGGCTGACCAGCAGCACCGCTGAGAATAGGGATTCTCTGCGGTGCCCTGTCTGTGTGCTGTCCTGACGGCCGGTCAGCTGACGGCGTGCAGCTCGATGCGTAACTGTTGTTGCAGCAGCGGGTCACTGAGCACATCGGCCAGGGTGTACTGATCGAGCACCGCCAGAAAGGCCTGCTGTGCCTGCATCAGCACTCCCTTCAGCCTGCAGCGGCCGGTCAGGGTGCACTGCCTGCCTTCACAGTCGATGATCGACATGTCTTCTTCCATCAGTGCCACTACCTTGCCCAGACGAATCTGCCCGGCTGCCATGGCCAGTTGCATGCCACCGTGGATGCCGCGGCTGGTGTGCAGATAACCCAGAGAAGAAAGACGATGGACGACTTTGCGCAGATGTTCTTTGGAGATATGAAAGAAGTCGGCAATTTCGCCGATGGTGCTCAGTTTTTCACCCTGCATCCCTACATACAGCAAGGTGCGCAGTGACAGGTCGGTAAAGCTTTTTAACTGCATATCAGCTCAACCCTGAAGAGCGAAGGAGTCGCTATCTGCACGGCGGGAAGCTGGCCGATGGCGATGTGTACAAAGTTTAACCTGTTCAGCACCGTACCGGCCAGCTGCAGACTGGTGCTGGCCTCAGGCGACCCTGCCTGTGATCGTTGCCTCAGTGATCTTTGGCATAAAACAGGGCCAGATCATCAGGAATGCTGTCATCACCGGCTTTGGCTTCGTACAGCAGCAGACCGCCATCCACTGCCATGCCTTCCACGCCATCACCGCTGAAGCGGCCGTTTTCATCGCAACTCAGCTGGTAGTGCCTGACGTCTTCCTCTTCACCGGCTGCCAGTGTCCAGCGGGTCAGGGTGTTGTTCTGCGGATCAATGCTGACTTCCAGCAGGGTATCGCCCAGCTCCACCGAATACTGGGCATACACCAGATCGGGGCTGGGGTGGTAGAGCCGTGGCTCGAAGGTCTCGGTGCCATCCAGCACCGGCAGCGACATCAGGGTGGTGATCTGTGCCTGACATTGTGCTGCCGTGCCATCGTCTGCCTGCACCAGCGTGCAGCCTGCGGCCAGCAGTCCGCCTGATAGCAAGGCACCCAGCCGTTTGCTGCGGCGTGCAGTGGGAGTGGTATGTAAGCGTGGGAAATCCATTTTCCTGGCAACCTGAAAGTGAAGAAGCCCTCTATTGAAAGCGAGGTCAGCGCTGGCGGCAATCCCCGGCGATAAAAATAGTTTCTGTTGCCAGGCAGCATTTTCGCTGCAGATAGACGGCAGTTAGCGACGTATATGCGCTGCTTTTCCTGCATGGCTACTTGCACTCTGATCGTGCGTGGTATCACCGGGGGCAGTCAGTTGCGGTGCACAATCGCCTTGAGCTGTGTGCGAAAAACAGAGGTAAATCCTGAAAATACAGAGGCTTAGCCACTGTGGCCCGGATCTTGTATTCAAGTTTGTGTAGTAAACGCAGTACCGATTAACCCTGACGGCTGGATGCCAGCCTGACGGGCAGTACTCTTGGCAGATGGAACTGCCTGACAATTTGATTCAGCAATGGATCGCTAGGGTTCCGGTCTTCGGGAGAAGACGTCTGGTCCGAGAGCGGTCGACCTTCGCAGAAGGTTACACGGCGGGAGAAAAGCCCGGGAGGTTCGATTGGCGGTGAAGCCAAGAGTACTCCGGATATTCCATGTGTAATCCCAACGGGAGGTCAGCCATGAAGCGACTCACAGCACTGCTTGTTTCCACCGCCCTTGCCGCTGTTTGCAGCGCGCCCTTGTTATCCTCATCTGCTCAGGCCGACACCAAGAAAGACTTCAATGTCTGCTGGTCCATCTATGTGGGCTGGATGCCCTGGGGCTATATGAAGGACCACGGCATCATTAAGAAATGGGCCGACAAGTACGGCATCAGTATTGATGTCACCCAGATCAACGACTATGTCGAATCCATTAACCAGTACACCGCCGGTGGGTTTGATGCCTGTGCCATGACCAACATGGACGCCCTGACCATTCCCGCCGCCGGAGGCGTTGACAGCACCGCCCTGATCGTCGGTGACTTCTCCAACGGCAATGACGGTGTGGTGCTGAAGGGCAAGGGCAAGCTCACTGACATCAAGGGCCAGAACGTCAATCTGGTTGAGCTGAGCGTGTCGCACTATCTGCTGGCGCGGGCGCTGGAAACGGTAGGCATGAAGGAGTCGGACGTCACCGTGGTCAACACCTCGGATGCCGACATGGTGGCCGCCTACAGTACCCCGGACGTCACTGCGACCGTCACCTGGAACCCGCTGCTGAGCACTGTCACCGCGATGCCTGACAGCCATCTGGTGTTTGACTCTTCCAAAATCCCCGGCGAAATCATCGACCTGATGGTCGCCAATACCCAGACCCTCAAGGACAACCCCGCTTTCGGTAAGGCGCTGACCGGTGCCTGGTATGAAACCATGGCGCTGATGAGTGACCCCGGCCCTGACGGACAGGCAGCCCGCGAAGCCATGGCCACGGCCTCCGGCACCGACCTGTTTGGCTTTGAAGGCCAGCTGGAAACCACCCGCATGTTCTATACCCCGCAGTCCGCTCTGGGGCTGACCAGAGACGCCGAGCTGAAGGCCACCATGCAGCATGTGGCGGAGTTCTCCTTTGAACATGGCCTGCTTGGTGATGGCGCGCCCAATGCCGGTTTTATCGGCGTGGAAACACCCAGCGGCATCTACGGCAGCGACAGCAACGTCAAACTGCGCTTCGATCCGACCTATATGCAGATGGCGGCTGATAAGCAGCTGTAAGCAGTGGGTTTCAGGCGGCCAGTACAGCGGCTCCGGCCTTTGCCTGCCGCCTGAAGCCAAGTGGAGATATTCCATGAAACGTATGATCAACCTGCGGCCGGACCGGTCCTGGCGGATGATGCTGACCCTGCTGCCCTTTGCCTTGCTGCTGCTGGTCTACATCCTCAGTTCCGATGCGCGGCTGGCGCTCAACCCCAATGACAAGCTGCTGCCCAGCTTTGCCCAGTTTGCCGGCACCATGCAGCAGATGGTGTTCGAGCCGAGCAAACGCACCGGTGAGCTGCTGTTCTGGCAGGACACCTTCAGCAGTCTGCAGCGTCTGGGGCTGGGGATACTGATTGCCGCCACACTGGGGCTGGTGATCGGTCTGCTGACCGGTGCGCTGCCGCTGGTAAGTGCGGCCTTTTCACCGTTGCTGACGGTAGTGTCGCTGATCCCGCCGATGGCGCTGCTGCCGATCCTGTTTATTGTGTTTGGCCTGGGTGAACTGTCGAAAGTGGTGCTGATCGTGATCGGCATCTTCCCCTTTATCGCCCGCGATATTCAGAAACGTGCGCAGGAAATCCCCGCCGAACAGCTGGTCAAGGCGCAGACCCTCGGTGCCGCGACACCGGCCATTCTGCTGCGTGTGCTGCTGCCACAGCTGATGCCGCGGCTGATCGACGCGGTGCGGCTGTCGCTGGGCGCTGGCTGGCTGTTCCTGATTGCGGCCGAGGCCATCGCCTCCACCGACGGGCTGGGCTACCGCATCTTTCTGGTGCGGCGCTATCTGTCGATGGATGTGATTCTGCCCTATGTGGCCTGGATCACCCTGCTGGCCTTTCTGGTGGACTGGCTGCTGGCCTGGGCTAATCGCCGTCTTTATCCCTGGTATCACCAAGGAGGCCTGTGATGCTGCAGATCAATAACCTGTGGAAGTCCTATGGCGATCAGATTGTGCTGGAGCGCATCCATACCGAGGTGCAGGCCGGTGACTTTGTCACCATGGTGGGTGCCTCCGGCTGTGGCAAAAGTACCTTCCTGAAAATGCTGCTGGGCACCGAAGTGCCGAGCAAGGGCCAGATTCTGCTGGATGGCCAGCCGCTGGCCGCCGAGCCGGATGCAGACCGTGGCATCGTGTTCCAGCAGTACTCGGTGTTTCCCCATCTGAGCGTGCTCGACAACGTCATCATTGCCTGTGCCTTTTCGCAAAGCCCATGGACTGGCTGGCTGGGTCGCACCCGCAAGGCGGCAGCACGTCAGGCGGCGGAGGCGATGCTCGACAAGGTGGGCTTAAGCCATGCCCTGCAGCGCTACCCTCATGAACTGTCGGGCGGCATGAAGCAGCGTCTGGCCATTGCTCAGGCACTGATGCTGAAGCCACGCATCCTGCTGCTGGACGAACCCTTCGGTGCCCTCGACCCCGGTATCCGTGCCGACATGCACGAGCTGGTGCTGGGGTTGTGGCGTGAGCACCAGCTGACGGTGTTTATGGTCACCCACGATCTCAAGGAAGCCTTCTATCTGGGCACCCGTCTGTGGGTGTTCGACAAGGTACGCCACGATCCGCAGGCCCCCCATCGTTATGGCGCCAGCCTGACCTACGACCTCGACATTAACCGCAAGCGTGGCAGCGACCTGCAGGGCGCCGCGCTGCTCAAGGATATTCAGGCCCGCACCGCCCCCGCCGTGGCGCTGGCGGGCTGATCACTGATTCGGAGATATGTTATGAATGCCGTCTGCTCCTCCACCCATGCCGATGTGCTCAGTCTGGACCACTACCGTACCGAGCTGCGCACCGGTCAGCACTGGTCGCTGACCATGCGCCGTGGCACCCAGATGACCCTGACCGATCTGACCGGCGGCGCTAATGTCGCCCTGCTGATGCATAACCCGTTCAACCTGCTGGAGCGCTACAACGCCCCGGATACGCTGAAATGCCAGCACACCTTCAAGCTGACCCGCGGTAACTGCCTGTATTCCGACATGGGGCGGATTTTCTGCTCCATCACCGCCGACAGCTTTGGCTGGCACGACAGTGTCTGTGGTAACAGCCATGCCGAGCAGGTGGCGGCGCAGTGGGGCCGCCGTGATTATCAGAAGGTGCGCAACGACTGGCATCAGAACGGCTACGACGCCTTTCTGGTGGAGCTGGCCAAGTACGGCCTGAGTCGTGCCGATCTGGCCGCCAACCTCAATCTGTTCAGCAAGGTCAGCAGTGATGATGACGGCAATCTGACTCTGGACCGCAGTGTCGACAGCCGCGGCTGTCAGGTGACCCTGCGCTTTGAGATGGACACCCTGGTGCTGCTGCATACCTGCCCGCATCCGCTCGACTGCAGCGAGCACTATCCCAGCGCCAGTGTGCAGATTGACATAAGCCGGGCTGCGGCGCTGACGGCCGATGATTACTGCCTCAATTTCCGCCCTGAAAACCGCCGTGGCTTTCACAACAACGCCCTCTATCACTTCGCCAATCCCGGCTATTCCACCTCGCCCAGCGCTCAGTAAGGAGACAGGCTCATGATCAAACACAGCGAACGTCAGCCTGAACTGGCCCTGCACCGGCAGGTGGTGGGTGCCGGGGATTATTACTTCGATGTGATCAAGGCCGGACAGGTCTTCCGCATCCTTGATCTGCAAGGCAATCAGGCTGCCGACACTCTGTTCTATAACGCCGCTGACCCCAGCGAACATTACAGCTTCACCGACACCATCCGCGAACAGGGCAACCTGTACCTGACGGCGGGCAGCGTGCTGCGCTCCAACGAAGGCCGGCCGATGCTGGAAATGCTGGCTGATACCTGTGGCCGCCACGACACCCTCGGCGGTGCCTGTGCCAGCGAAAGCAATACCGTGCGCTATGACCTGGAGAAGCGCTGCATGCACTCCTGCCGCGACAACTGGATGCTGGCCATTGCCGAGCACCCGGAGTTCGGGCTGGGTAAGACCGACATCACCCACAACATCAATTTCTTTATGAATGTGCCGGTGACCGCCGCCGGTGGGCTGACTTTTGAAGACGGCATTTCCGCGGCCGGCAAGTACGTAGAGCTGAAAGCGCTGATGGATGTGATCGTGCTGATCTCCAACTGTCCGCAGCTGAACAACCCCTGCAACGGTTACAACCCGACGCCCATTGAGGTACTGACCTGGGAGAAATAGCGGGGCAGGGCTGACTGCAACGGTGTGGCCTCCAGCCAGATGAACGTAACTCAATAACGGTTTCACCTCTTCAGTGGACGACCACTGTCGTAAAGCGCAACGGGACGGCCCGTCTAGGTCACTGCCATGTTCAATAAGGTTCTGATTGCCAACCGCGGGGCCATTGCGACCCGCATCATCCGTACCCTGCGCCGTCTGGGGGTGACGTCGGTGGCGGTGTATGCCGAGAGTGACGCTCATTCCCTGCATGTCCGTCAGGCCGATGAAGCCTACTGTCTGGGCGAAGGGGGCGCGGCCACCACCTATCTGGATGCCACCAGGCTGATCGACATCGCCCTTCAATGCGGAGCGGAAGCCATCCACCCCGGTTATGGCTTTCTGTCGGAGAATGCCGATTTTGTCAGGCGCTGCGAGCAGGCGGGGATTGCCTTTGTCGGCCCCACCCCGGAACAGATGGAAGACTTCGGCCTCAAGCATCGTGCCCGTGAGCTGGCGCAGCTGGCCGAGGTGCCGATGTCGCCCGGCTCGGGCCTGTTGCAGTCTCTGGCAGAGGCACAGCAGGCGGCGGCTGAGATTGGCTATCCGGTGATGCTGAAAAGCACTGCCGGGGGAGGCGGTATCGGGATGCAGCTGTGTCAGGACAGCCAGCAGCTGGAGGCGGCCTATGCCAGCGTCAAACGTCTGGGCGCTAACAACTTTGCCAACGACGGCGTCTTTCTGGAGAAGTTTATCGCCCGTGCCCGGCATATCGAGGTGCAGGTGTTTGGGGATGGTCAGGGCAAGGCGCTGGCGCTGGGGGAGCGCGACTGTTCCAGCCAGCGACGAAATCAGAAAGTGGTGGAGGAATGCCCGGCGCCGCACCTCAGTGACGCTGTGCGTGAGGAACTGCATCGCACCGCCGAGCGGCTACTGGCCCAGGTCAGCTATCGCAATGCCGGGACGGTGGAGTTTATCTGTGATGCCGATACCGACGCGTTCTACTTCCTTGAAGTGAATACCCGGCTGCAGGTGGAGCACGGGGTGACCGAGCAGGTCTACGGTGTCGATCTGGTGGAGTGGATGCTGCGTCTGGCCAGTGGGGAAGCGCTGGCACTGGATGACCAGCGCTCTGCGTTGCGCCCCCGTGGCCATGCCATGCAGGTACGTATCTACGCCGAAGACCCCAGCCGCGACTTCCAGCCCTGCGCCGGGTTACTGAGCCGGGTGAGCTTCCCCGTGGGGGAACAGGTGCGTATCGATCACTGGCTGGAAAGCGGTATTGAAGTGCCCCCTTATTTCGACCCGATGCTGGCCAAGGTGATTGTGCACGGCGATGACCGCGATGCGGCCCTGCAGCAGCTGCAGCAGACACTGGCCGACATTGAGCTGTACGGTATCGAAACCAACCTCGGCTATCTGCAGGCCCTGCTCGAAGATGACACCCTGCGGCAGGGGCGGGTGACGACCCGCTATCTCAATCAGTTCCGCTGGCAGCCAGCACGGATCGAGGTGCTGCAGGGCGGCACTCAGACCACCGTGCAGGACTATCCCGGTCGCCGTGGGTACTGGGATGTGGGGGTGCCACCGTCGGGGCCGTTCGATTCACTGTCGTTCCGTCTCGCCAACCGCCTGCTGGGCAACCCCGATGAGGCGGCCGGGCTGGAAATCACCTTGCAGGGGCCAACCCTGAAATTCACCCACGCTACCCGTATTGTGCTCGGTGGTGCTGCCATTGCCGCCAGTCTGGAGGGCGAGCCCGTAGCGCTGTGGCAGGTCATTGCGGTGGAGGCTGGTCAGGTGTTGCAGCTCGGGCGCATCAGCGACGCCGGGGCGCGGGCCTATCTGGCCGTCGCTGGCGGCATTCAGTGTCCTGCCTATCTGGGGTCACGTTCGACCTTCACCCTGGGGCAGTTCGGCGGGCACAATGGCCGTGCGTTACGTACTGGCGACACTTTGGCGTTGCCGTCTGCCGTGCCGCAGGCCGCGCTCAGTGGTGCCTGCCTGCCCGCCGGTCTGCTCCCGACCATGGGGCGTGACTGGCAACTGCGGGTGATTTATGGCCCCCATGGCGCGCCGGACTTTTTCACGGCCGCGGATATCGACAGTTTTTTCAGCACGGACTGGGAAGTGCATTACAACTCCAGCCGCACTGGCGTGCGCCTGATTGGCCCGAAACCACAATGGGCACGGCCGGATGGCGGTGAAGCCGGGATGCACCCGTCGAATATCCATGACAACGCCTATGCCTGGGGCACCGTCGACTTTACCGGCGATATGCCGGTTATCCTCGGGCCTGACGGACCGTCGCTCGGCGGCTTTGTCTGTCCGGCGACAGTGATTCAGGCGGACTTATGGAAGCTGGGCCAGCTGCGTGCCGGTGATAAGGTGCGTTTTGTGCCGGTCAGCCTCGATACCGCCGTGCTACTGGAGCACCAGCAGCTGCACAGCCTGGCCACCCTGACCCCGGTGCCGCAAACGCAGGCGCAGTGGCAGCCCTGCACGCCGGACAGCCCGGTACTGCTCACACTGCCAGCCAGCCAATACGGCGAAGAGGTGGTGTATCGGGCGGCCGGTGATCACTTCCTGCTGGTGGAGTACGGCCCGCAGCAACTGGATATTCGTCTGCGTTTTCGCGCTCATGCGCTGATGCAGTGGCTGCAGGCCCATCCGCTGCCCGGTCTGCGTGAGCTGACCCCCGGCATTCGTTCGCTGCAGGTGCATTACGACAGCCAGCAGCTCAGCCGTCAGCAGCTGCTGGCCCATCTGCAGCAGGCCGAGCAGACCCTGGCCAGTCAGCTGGACGCGCTGACCGTGCCGTCGCGCATCGTCTATCTGCCGCTGAGCTGGAATGATGCCGCCTGCCAGCAGGCTATCGAGAAGTACATGCAGTCGGTGCGCGCCAATGCGCCCTGGTGCCCGAGTAATCTGGAGTTTATTCGTCGCATCAATGGCCTCGACAGTGTTGATGACGTCAAACGCATTGTGTTCGAGGCGTCCTATCTGGTGATGGGGCTGGGCGATGTCTATCTCGGCGCGCCGGTGGCGACACCGGTAGATCCGCGTCACCGGCTGGTTACCACCAAATACAATCCGGCACGCACCTGGACAGCCGAAAACTCCGTCGGTATCGGCGGCTCCTACCTCTGTGTCTACGGTATGGAAGGGCCGGGGGGGTATCAGTTTGTCGGCCGTACCCTGCAGATGTGGAACCGTTACCGCCAGACCCGCGAATTCAGTCAGCCCTGGCTGCTGCGCTTTTTCGACCAGATTCGCTTCTATGAGGTCAGTGCCGACGAGCTGCTGCAGATTCGTGAAGACTTCCCCCGTGGCCGTTATCCGCTGCGCATCGAGGAAGGCCAGTTCAGTCTGGCCAGCTATCAGGCGTTTATCGACGAGCAGCAGCACAGCATTACGCAGTTCACTCAGCAGCGCGAAGCGGCGTTTGCCGAAGAGCTGCAACGCTGGCATGCCACCGGCCAGTTCAATTACGAGGCGGAGTCCGTCGAGGCCGAGGTGGGGCAGGCCAGCTGGCCGGAGCACGCCACGGTGGTCGACAGCCCGGTATCCGGCAGCGTCTGGCAGGCGGAGGTAGCGGTGGGGGACAAGGTGACCGTTGGTCAGCCATTGCTGATTCTGGAGTCGATGAAAATGGAAATCCCGGTATTTGCCACCACTGCCGGCACGGTAACGCAGTTACTGGTCAAACCCGGCGGCCGGGTCAATGCCGGGCAGGTGCTGGTGGTGATTGAGTGATGGTGGAGCAGGGGGTTAGATAAGGGGCTGCGGCCTAATGCCAGTCAGTTAAGCTGACTGGCATTTTTATTTCTGGTCGGATACTTGGACGGCTTGGGCTTGACCACCCGCGGGTAACTGCGCTCCTCACGTCGATGAGGCAGGACGTAGTGCATGGCCGAAGCCTGTAGTTCAGCCAGGTAGCGAGGGATGTTGCCTGGATGATTCAAAGAGACCCCGTTCAAGAAGCCCAGGATCGCCCAGGTGCAGGCGGTGAAACTCATTTCGCAGGGGGAGATGCCAGGGCAGTGGCGACTCATTTCCAGCATTTGATAACGCAGCAGATTGTACCCCAGCAGTACGCCCCACAGCTCTTGTTCAATCATCTCCGGCGTTTTACTGCGCAGTGTGTAGTGACCCGCGAGCATGCCTTGCTTCATTTCTCGATAGCCCAATTCGATTTCCCAACGCTGGCTGTACAGATCCACGATGTCATCTGGCGGAAAGCGCAGAGGATCGATCATCGAAGTCAGTACTTGCCGGACTTTGCCCTTGATGGTCTTGCTTAATAACCTGGCCTGTAGCGTGTCGGGCAGCTCGGGCCATTGCTTACGCGCCTGCGGCGAGGTCTTTAGCGAGACGATGGCATCCTGGCGTCCCAGCTTGTATAGCACCTCATATTGAGCATCCTTGCGCAGCGGCAGTAGCCAATGGCGCTGAGTGCCTGTTTGTTGCCAGCGATGAAGAAGCCCCAGCGAATAGAAGCCACGGTCGAACAAGGTCAGCGAGTGATCGGGTGTGCTGTCGATCAGTTGTTCGGCCAGCTTCATCTCGTTGCTGTGGTAGCCGGCAAAAGCACTGCTCACCAGCATGTGACTGGTCAGTTCCATCTGGCAGACCATGCGCACTTGAGGAAAGCCGGTATCGCCATGCTGGTTACTGGCACTGCCATAGTGCTTGCGGTTGTCGTCCGTATCCGGTGTGCGCCAGACCACGCCATCGACACTGAGCAGGCGCAAACCCGCCCAGGTGGGGTGATTGGCGCTGGCATGCCAGCGTTGTTGCGTCAGGGAAAAGACTTCTCGCACCGCCGCACTGCCCAGGCGCTGCCGACCTTGCACGATGGCACTGGGTGCCACCAGTGGCCTCTGCCCAGGCAGCATGATGTCCATACGACTCGCAGCATCCCAGGCCGACATCCGGCGAAACAACGCCATGGCGATCACGCACCAGATCATGGACTCAAGAGGGAGGCGTCGCTTACGTATGGTCGCCACTCCCGCCGTTTCCAGTGCGGTGCTGACCAGGTCTGGATCAAGCAGCG
Organism: Pokkaliibacter sp. MBI-7; assembly: GCF_029846635.1. NCBI lineage: Bacteria > Pseudomonadati > Pseudomonadota > Gammaproteobacteria > Oceanospirillales > Balneatrichaceae > Pokkaliibacter > Pokkaliibacter sp. MBI-7. The sequence goes on from NZ_JARVTG010000001.1 coordinate 3,175,265, forward strand.
CCCCCAGTTCATCAAGGGCGTGAGTAGTAGAAGCGGCTTCGTGAGTCAGTGCCAAGGCGCGGGACAGTCGCATAAAAAATCCGATGCTCAAAACAAGCATCGGATTTTCGTTTCAGGGCGCAAAAGGTCAAGCTGTTGGGCTTAACTGACTGGCATTAGGCTGCGGCCCCTTGTTAATGCATCTGTCTGATCGTGAAACTGGACGTTTATGGCGCATTTAAATGTTGGCTTATGTCCGTCAGGCGTCATTCCCATTGCTGTCTTTACATAGGTAAGGGAGGGCACGATAGTGGCTGACACCCCCGTCCGTTGCCTGTATTCCGGATGGCGAGAAAGTGTCAGGTGAGTATTTTCTGCAAACAAGGAATACCAATGAGAAAAATGGGATTGAGGCTGTGTTACATGTTGCCACTGGTTTTGGCAGGGTGCGTCAGCCAGTCAGAGAAACCGCAGTCAGCACAGCCGCTGGACAGTGATGGCATCGCTTCCGCGCTGATCGGTCCGATCTGGAATTGTACGTCTTCAGCGACCTCCAGGGGCGTTACTACCTCGTTTGATACGCAGGACATGTATGTACGAGGAGGTGCAGGAAATGCTACAGGGACGATGAAAATAAAAAATCTGGCCGGTATTCCAGAAATGATCTATTCACTGGCAGCAACCTTTACCTGGGAGGTAAAGGGTCAGTATGTGTTTACCAAATCGGTGGATATAAAGCTGGTTAATGTGACTCATCCTGATATTGAGAAAACGCTGAAACTCAGTGAGATGCTGCCCGCAGGCATGTCCAACTCGTTGAAAGTGGTTGCCCTGAACGAGCATGAGTTCACCTATATTGATGAGTCTGACGGTAAGGAAAAAAGCTGTACTCGATAAGTTCGGGTTAACAGCTCATCAGGCTCATGGCATTGCCAGAACGGAACCTGCTACCAGTGCGGCAGCCAGGCTCCGGACTGTCATCATGCCGAGGGCGCCGGTGTCATGAATACGATCTGGCTATACATGCTGTCTGACAGATGAAACAGCACCAAATACTGACCATTACCGCTGAAAGCGGGCGATTTGATGCATTGATAGACCAGCGGTTTGTACACCTCCTCCCCTAGCTGTTGCAGTGTACTGACCGGGCAGCCTGAGCGGTCCAGATCTGCGATCAGTGAGTACCAGTGGCTGGGCCTTTTCTGTGGCAGTTCGAGCAGCCAGGGGCGGAAATCTTTGTCTATGAAGAGATCATGGATGAAGGTTTTCAGATCCGTTTCCAGATTGGAGCGAGTATCACTGGTCAAAATGGACTCCCTGTTCTGTGCAGCGGCCAATTCAGTTTTGCATAAGCGCGTTATCTCATCTACATTACCCGTCACCTCTCATCCAACAGAGCCCATACCATGTTCAGCCACTCACGCCTTATTGCGAAAGCCGCCTGCGCTGCTCAGCCTGCTGGCGTGACCCTGCCTGTTAGCCGTGACTCTGTTGTGTCGTCTGTCGCGCCGCCCCCCGGCGCACCTCATAGTGTGGCTCCTCCTGTGTTGATCGTAGTAGTCCACTAAGCCTCTGTTTTTACTGGTTCTCTTCAAACCGCGTGACGGCTGAACGTTCGCGTTAGCTGCGTGCGTCCGCTGGCTGGAGATCTGTACGGCTATTCTTACAGGCGATACATCATGTCTTTGCGTTCCATCAACTGGGCCGCCCTTGGCTCGACGACGTTATTTGTGCTGCTGTGGAGCAGTGGGGCGATTTTCTCCAAGTGGGGGCTGCATTACGCCTCACCCTTTGCCTTTCTGATGCTGCGTTTTGTACTGGCGGCCGCAGTGCTGTTGCTGCTGGGCTGGCGTGTGCGGCAGTGGCGACCACAGCCGGGAACCTGCCGGCGGGTGGCGATGGCCGGAGCACTGCTGATTGGCAGTTATTCGGTCTGCTATTTTCTGGCGCTGGATCAGGGGATCACCCCCGGCGTGCTGGCCACGGTGCTGGGTGCCCAGCCGGTGCTGACGCTGGCCTTGCTGGAGCGTCGCTTCCAGCCAGTGCGTCTGCTCGGGCTGCTGCTGGCCATTGCCGGGCTGGTGCTGGTGGTCTGGCAAAGCATCACACAGGCTCATTTCTCACTGGCGGGGATCCTGTTTGCGCTGGGTGCGCTGCTGAGCATGACGGCCGGTGCCATTCTGCAGAAAGGGATCAGTCAGTCACCCCTGCAGGTGCTGCCGCTGCAGTATGGCCTGAGCCTGCTGCTGTGCCTGCTGATCAGCCCCCTGCAGCCGTTAACGCTGCAATGGGACTGGGGATTTGTGATCCCCTGGATCTGGCTGGGGCTGGTGATTTCCGTCTGCGCTCAGCTGTTGCTGTACCGGCTGATCCGGCGGGGCAATCTGGTCAATGTCACCAGCCTGTTCTATCTGGTGCCGGTGGTGACAACACTGATGGACTTTATCTTCCTCGGTAATCTGCTGCCCTGGAGTGCGATGGCGGGGATGGTCGCCATTCTGCTGGGCGTGATGCTGGTCTATCGCGCCTGATGGACTGACAAACCGGGCAGCACACTGCCCGGTTTGTTCTGTCTGTCATGCCCGCTTGATGCAGCCACTGTGGTTATTTACGCACACAGAAATAGCCGCCGCCGGGGAACTCCTGACCTTTGGCATCCATGGCATGTGGATGATAGCCGATAGCTTTGTAGTGCACTTTATCGGTGTTCAGCGTGGCACATTCTGCTTTGGCATCCATCATCAGCTCTGCGGGCACGGGGCCAAAGGCCGTTGGCCGGTCCCAGATCTGGCTGGTGCCGTCTTTGGGGTCAGTTATCAGTCTGGGTGGGGTGTCACTGGGCTGTTTACCAACCTGAACGGCACAGCCACCGAGCAGGGTGGACGCAAGGATAACGACGAACAGAAAGCGGATATGTGTTGTCATTTTGGGTATCCAGCACTGACGGTAACGATAAATTCCGGAGGTGGTGAGCAGGCCTGCTGCTCACTGTCGGTGAAAGTATGGTCTACCCCGGCAACTTTGCGCGCGGCTGGCACAAAAATGCTGGCCAGCGCCGTTTCCGGTTGCGCTGCCTGCGACGATCACTGCTGGCCACGCGTTAGCCGCCCGCATCACTTCCCCAACTTTCCGGATAGCCTTCGTCCACTAAGCGGATAGTCCCTCCGCACAGAACCTCGTCTAATCAGTGTCATCTGCTTCGTCCAACGACTCTGCAAGGGGATGACCGATGACGACTTCCAAATCTGTCCCACAGTGGCAGGACTATATTCAGGGCTGCCTCGATTTCCGCCCCGCTGAAGGGATTTACCGCATTGCTCGTGACATGTTTACCGAGCCTGAGCTGTTTGATCTGGAGATGGAACTCATCTTCGAGAAGACCTGGATCTATGCCTGCCACGAAAGCGAGATTCCCAACCCCAACGATTACCTGACCATGCGTGCCGGGCGTCAGCCGATGATCATCACCCGTGATGGCAGTGGCGAGCTGCACGCGCTGGTCAACGCCTGCCAGCATCGTGGCACCACCCTGACCCGCATGGGGCGTGGTAACCAGTCGACCTTTACCTGTCCGTTCCATGCCTGGTGCTACAAGAGCGATGGCCGGCTGGTGAAGGTCAAGGCGCCGGGCGAATACCCTGACGGTTTCGACAAGGCCACCCGTGGTCTGAAAAAAGGCCGTATCGCCTCCTACAAGGGCTTTGTCTTTATCAGTCTGGATACCGAAGGCAGCGACAGCCTCGAAGACTATCTGGGCGATGCCCGCATCTTCTTCGACATGATGGTGGCGCAGTCGCCCACCGGTGAGCTGGAAGTACTGCCCGGCAAGTCTACCTATACCTTCGATGGCAACTGGAAACTGCAGAACGAGAACGGCCTCGACGGTTATCACGTCAGTACCGTGCACTACAACTACGTGGCCACCGTGCAGCACCGTCAGCAGGTCAATGCCGAGAAGGGCGGAGCCAGCAGCACCCTCGACTACTCCAAGCTGGGCGCCGGTGACAGCGAAACCGACGATGGCTGGTTTGGCTTCCGCAATGGCCACACCGTGCTGTTCAGCGATATGCCCAACCCGGCTGTGCGCCCCGGTTATGCCACGGTGATGCCGCGTCTGGTGGAGGAATATGGCCAGCAGAAGGCGGAGTGGATGATGCACCGCCTGCGTAACCTCAATATCTATCCCAGCCTGTTCTTTATGGATCAGATCAGCTCGCAGCTGCGTATTGTCCGCCCGGTGGCGTGGAACAAGACCGAAATCATCAGCCAGTGCATCGGCGTCAAGGGCGAGTCGGACAAGGATCGCGAAAGCCGCATCCGTCAGTTCGAGGATTTCTTCAATGTATCCGGTCTCGGTACCCCCGATGATCTGGTGGAGTTCCGCGAGGCCCAGCGTGGTTTTCAGGCACGTCTGGAGCGTTGGAACGACATCAGCCGTGGCAATGACCGCTGGCAGTATGGCCCGACCTTCAACTCCGATGTGCTGGGGATTCAGCCCACCATTACCGGTACCGAATTCACCCACGAGGGTCTGTACGTCAACCAGCACGGCGCCTGGCAGCAACTGCTGCTGAAAGGTCTGGAGCGCAAGTCACTGAGCCTGAAGGAGGTGTGAAATGAGTCAGTTGCAGCACGATATTGAACAGTTTCTCTACCACAAGGCCGCACTGTGCGACGCCCGTGACTGGGACGCCTATCTGGAGCTGTTTACCGAAGACAGCGAATTTCATGTCCCGCAGTGGGATTCGGAATACGAGTACACCACCGATCCCAGGCGTGGCATGTCGCTGATCTATTACAGCAACCGTTCAGGGCTGGAAGACAGGGTATTCCGCCTGCGTACCGGCAAGTCAGCGGCGTCCAACCCGCTGCCACGTACCCTGCATCAGGTCAGCAATGTGCGCATCAGCGAAGAGGGCGACGGACAGCTGGAAGTGAAGGCAGGCTGGCACACGCTGTATACCCGTCTGGGCCTGTCGGAGCAGTTCTACGGTCAGGTGACTTACACCCTGGTACCCGCCGGTGACAGCTGGAAGATCCGCCGCAAGCACGTGGTGCTGTTCAATGACGTGATCAATTCCGTGCTGGACTTTTATCACCTGTAGTACGCGGTCACGGCGTTCACCTGCCGTTTTCCACCTCCGGCATTAGCGCAGGGGGTAGGGTGGCGGTGAGGTACGAACCGCACCGGGGCGTCCGCGAGGCAGTCACTGCGTTCGCCCGCAGTGCCCCACCTCAGGCGATAGTGCAGGAGGTAGGGTGGCGGAGAGGTACGAACCGCACCGGGGCGCCCCGCGAGGCAGTCACTGCGTTCGCCCGCAGTGCCCCACCTCAGGCGATAGTGCAGGAGGTAGGGTGGCGGTGAGGCACGAGCCGCACCGGGTCGCCCACCAGACGGGCGGCACGATGCTTCATCTACTCCAACAAGATCAATCCACCCGGGCGTTCAGCCCGGCGTGGCGCAGCACAGAGACAGTCCTATGCAACATAACGTGGCGTTCAGTTTTGCCGACGGCAAAACCCTGTTCTTCAAGGCCAAGCACAATGAGCTGCTGCTGGATGCGGCTTTGCGCAATGGCATCACCATTCCGCTGGATTGCCGTGAAGGGGTATGCGGCACCTGCAAGGGCCGCTGTGAATCGGGCCGTTATGAGCAGGACTATGTGGATGAAGAGGCCCTGACCGAACAGGAACTGGCCGAGCGTGCCATTCTGACCTGTCAGACCCGGGTGCACTCGGCGGCGTCGTTCTACTACGACTTTGACTCCAGCCTGTGCAGTCAGGAAGGCACCCAGACCCTGCAGGCCACGGTGACCTCGGTGCAGCAGGTGTCACCGACGACCGCCATTCTGCATCTGGATGCCAGCGCCAGCAGTAGGCTGGATTATCTGCCCGGTCAGTATGCCCGTATCCGTATTCCTGATCTGGAAGGGGAGGTATGGCGCTCCTATTCCTTTGCCACCTGTCCCAATGACCGCAATCAGCTGCAGTTTCTGATCCGCCTGCTGCCAGGCGGCGCCATGAGCGACTACATTCGCCATCGTTGCCAGCCCGGTCAGCAGCTGACACTGGAAGCCCCGTTCGGCGCTTTCTATCGCCGCCATGTCAGCAAACCCCTGTACATGCTGGCGGGAGGCACCGGCTTGTCGGCCTTTCTCGGCATGCTCGATGAACTGGCCGAACAGGGCGGCTGTGGCCAGCCGGTGACGCTGTATTACGGTGTCACCACCGAGGCTGACCTGTGTGAACTGGAGCGGCTGCAGAGGTATGTGACGCGTATCCCCGGCTTCAGCTGGCATGCGGTGGTGATGAAACCGGCGGAGACGTGGCAGGGCAAATGCGGCGTCATCCCTGACCATCTGGATGTGTCGCTGCTGCAGGGGCAACCGTTCGACATGTACATGTGCGGCCCGCCACCGATGGTGGAAGCGGTACGCCAGTGGCTGAGCCAGCAGGAGATCACAGGCGGCCAGCTGTACTTCGAGAAATTTGTCGAAAGCAACAGCAAGGACTGAGCAGGTTTTCACTACTGAATGTTTACGGAAGCACCCGGCGATGGCTGTCCATTGTCCTCGCCGGGTGCGAATAAAAAGTGCACGCACTGCGCAATAAAACGGATAGCAAAAGTGCAATTTCAGGATAGCCACAGTGCATTAGCTGGGTTACAAATGGACATCCAGCAGGCCGCTGCCTGACACAACAGACCGCCTCTACCCGGCTTGTGGGGAGAAGGCCGGTGATCATGCCCGTGCACAAGCAGGCTTCACATTCGCACCACGCAGTACCCGCAACTGAGCAGTATGCAGTACCCGCAGTAGTCACAATTGAGTTTCAACACAACGACCGGCGCCGCCTGTGCGAGCTGTCGGCAGAGCGCTGTTGTCTGTCACCGTAGGCCTGAGTGCAGCGGGGCAGATAGCGAGATCTTGATTGCAAAGAGCCAGGGTGATTTGAATGCCAAAACAGTCCTATGTATCCAATCCTTCGCGTTTTTCCACCGTATCTCAGCGCCTGTTGCCAGGCCTCTGTAGTGCCGCACTGCTAATGGCAGGCAGCAGCCTGCTGAGTACCGCCGTGGCGGCTGAACCCGTCAAGCTGGGAATGATCACCACCCTGTCGACCAAGGGCGGTTATCTGGGTGAAGACATGCGTGATGGCTTCAAGCTGGCCGTCGAGCAGGGCAAGGGCAGCCTCGGTGGAATACCGGTGGAGCTGCTGGTGGATGACGATGCCGGTGATCCGCAGAAGGGTAAGCAGATTGCCGAGCGCATGATCAAGAGCGACAAGGTCGACATGATGACCGGCATCATGTTCTCCAACGTGGCCATGGCCGTGGTGCCGAGCGTGCTCAAGGACGGCCTGTTCTTCGTCGGTGCCAACGCGGCCCCGGCACCTTTCGCGGGCAAGATGTGTAACCCCAACTATTTCAACGTCGCCTATCAGAACGACAACATGCACGAAGCCATGGGCGAATACCTGACCCAGCAGGGCTACAAAAGCGTATTCCTGATCGCGCCCAACTATCCGGCAGGTAAGGATGCGCTGACCGGCTTCAAGCGGTTCTACAAGGGCGAGATCAAGCAGGAGGTCTACACCAAGCTGGACCAGTCTGACTATGCTGCGCTGATTTCGCAGATTCGTGCTGACAAGCCCGATGCGGTGTTCTACTTCCTGCCCGGCGGACTCGGAGTCAACTTCCTCAAGCAGTACGATCAGGCTGGCATGAAGAGCGAAGTGAAGATCTTTGGCCCCGGCTTCTCCTTTGACCGCCGTCTGCTGGGCGCGGTCGGTGCGGCCGCCGAAGGTGTGATGAACAGTTCCGAATGGAATGACGATCTGCCCGCGGCGGGCAATGCCGAGTTTGTGCAGGCATTCCACACCGCCTATGGCCGTTACCCGACCCTTTATGCGGCTCAGGCCTACGATGCGGCCAACCTGATCGGCAGTGCGCTGAAGCAGGTCGATGGCAAGCTGGATGACAAGGATGCGGTGCGCAAGGCGCTGATGGCCGCTGACTTCAGTTCGGTGCGGGGCAGCTTCCGTTTCAATACCAACCACCATCCGATTCAGGACATCTACGTGCGTCAGGTCATCAAGCTGGACGATGGCAGCTATGCCAACAAGACCGTCAGCAAGGTGTTTGAGCAGCATCAGGATGCCTACGTCGGCGAATGCAAGATCTGAGAACCTGTCTGCGACCGGCTGTACGCCGGTCCGCAGCCTGTTCTGAACGTAGTGCAGCGGGCGGTAACCACGTCCGCTGCCGGCAGCGCCTGACGGGTTGAATGGGTCAGGAGCTGTCGTCGCAGGGTGGAGACGGAGCATTATGATTTTGTTTCTCGAACAACTGCTGAACGGCCTGCAGTTCGGCGTCATGCTGTTTTTGATGGCGTCCGGGCTGACACTGGTGTTCGGTATCATGAACCTGGTCAATCTGGCCCACGGTTCCTTTTATATGATCGGTGCCTTCGTGGCGGCGGCCATTGTCGCCAGCAGTGGCAGCTTTGTACTGGGCCTGCTGGGCGCACTGCTGGCCACGGCGATTCTCGGTATTGCCGTGGAAATGCTGATATTCCGCGTGCTGTACAAGCGTGATCACCTCGAACAGATTCTCGCCACCTTCGGCATCATCCTGTTCTGCAACGAAGCAGTGCAGGTGATCTGGGGTAAGACCCCGCTGTTCTTCGATATTCCCGCCGCGCTGTCCGGCTCGGTGGAGTTGCTGCCGGGGCTGAATTATCCGCTGTTCCGTATTGGTGTGATTGGCGTCGGTATCGTCGTGGCGGTGTTCCTCTATCTGCTGATCAACCGCACCCGTCTGGGCATGGCGATCCGTGCCGGTTCCTCCGATCGCGAGATGATTGCTGCCCTCGGCGTCAACATCAAACTGCTGTATTCGCTGGTGTTTGGGCTGGGGGCACTGCTGGCTGCGCTGGCAGGAGTGATGGCTGGGCCGATTCTGTCGGTGGAAAGCGGCATGGGTGAAAGCATCCTCATTCTGACCTTTGTGGTGATCGTCATCGGTGGCATCGGCTCCATCAAGGGGGCGCTGGCCGGAGCGGTGCTGGTCGGGGTGGTGGACACCCTGGGCCGGGCTTTTATGCCTGAACTGATGCGCATGGCGCTGTCTGGCGGTGCTGCCGACAGCATGGGTGCCACACTGTCGTCGATCCTGATTTATCTGCTGATGGCGGTGGTACTGATCTTCCGGCCAAGAGGGCTGTTTAATGCAAACCACTAAAACGACAACACTTGCGGCACCGCTGCCGGGTGCGTCGGCTCCCGCCCGTGCTGAGCGGCGCTGGCCGCTGTCACGTCAGCTGACATGGCTGACCTTTGCCCTGCTGCTGAGCCTGCCGCTGCTGCTCAGCGTGCTGGACAACACCTTCCTGCTGACGCTGGTCAGCCGCTGCATGATCTACGGCATTGCCGCCATCAGCCTCAATCTGATTCTTGGCTACGGTGGCATGCTCAGCCTTGGTCATGCCGCCTTCTTCGGTATCGGTGCCTACGTGGTAGGCATCACCGCGCAGAATTTCATGTACGGTACGGCACTGATGGAATGGCCGTTCGAGCTGGCAGCCAGTAACGATGCCATCGTCGTGTGGCCCGTGGCGATCCTGCTGTCAGCGCTGGCAGCGCTGCTGATCGGTGCCATCAGCCTGCGTACCAGCGGGGTGTACTTCCTGATGCTGACCCTGGCCTTTGCGCAGATGATCTACTTCATCTTTGTTTCGCTGGATCAGTACGGCGGGGACGACGGCATGAACCTGATGAGCCGCAATACCCTGCTGGGCTTTGATCTGGATAACGACCTGACTTTCTATTACGTCTGCTTCGGCTGTCTGCTGCTGATCTATCTGCTGGTGCAGCGCCTGATTGCGGCACGGTTCGGCATGGTGCTGCGTGGCTGCAAGCAGAACGAGCAGCGCATGCAGGCCATGGGCTTCCCCACCTATCGCTACCGGTTGATGGCCTTTGCTCTGGCCGGTGCCGGTGCCGGGCTGGCCGGGGCGCTGATTGGCAACCAGATGGAATACGTCAGCCCCAACCTGTTGCACTGGAAAATGTCCGGTGAACTGATGGTGATGGTGTTGCTGGGCGGTCTCGGCACTCTGCTCGGGCCTTTGTGGGGAGCCTTTGTATTCCTGCTGGTGGAGGATGTGCTGTCCGGTATTACCGAACACTGGATGCTGTTTTTCGGTCCCTTCCTGGTGCTGGTGGTGCTGTTTGCCAAAGGCGGCATCTACGGCTATCTGATTCGTAAGGAGCAGCCATGAGCACGACCGATACGCCGGTATGGGCGCTGGAAGCGCGCGGACTGGTCAAGCGTTATGGCCAGCTGGTGGCCACGGACCATGCTGACCTCTGTGTCGCCAAAGGTGAGCTGCATGCGCTGATCGGCCCCAACGGGGCAGGTAAGACCACGCTGATCAAGCAGCTGTCGGGGGAAATCTTCTCCGACAAGGGACAGCTGCACTTCAACGGTGAAGATATTACCCGCATGCCCATCCATCAGCGTGCCCATCGGGGGCTGGTGCGCTCGTACCAGATCACCTCGATCTTTGAAGAAATGACAGTGGCCGATAACGTGGCGCTGGCAGTACAGGCGCTGCAGGGCCACAGCTTCCGTTTCTGGCGGCCGGCGGCGACCGACCGGCGTCTGCGTGATCCGGCCATGCACTGTCTGGAGCGAGTCAGGCTGGGCCATCGTGCCGCGGTGCTGGCCGGTAATCTGGCCCATGGCGAGAAGCGTCAGCTGGAAATCGCCATGACGCTGGCGGCGGAGCCCAGCATGCTGCTGCTGGATGAGCCGATGGCCGGCATGAGCCCGGAGGAATCGGGGCAAATGGTGGAGTTGCTGCAGGCACTGAAGGGCGAGCACAGCATCCTGCTGGTGGAACACGATATGGATGCGGTGTTCTCGCTGTCCGACCGCCTGACGGTGCTGGTCTACGGCAAGCCGCTGGTGACTGGCACGGCGGCGGAAATCCGCAACGATCAACGGGTACGTGAAGCCTATCTGGGCGAGGAGGCGGCCTGATGCTGCAAGTCAAAGGGATCGAAACCTACTACGGCAGCAGTCAGGCGCTGTTCGGTGTGGATCTGCAGGTGGAAGAGGGGCAGGTGGTGACCATGCTCGGCCGCAACGGCATGGGCAAGACCACCACTGTCAGTTCCATCATGGGCATGCGCTCGCCCAAACGCGGCGAGGTGACGCTGGACGGGCGCAAAGTCTCGCATCTGGAATCCTATAAGGTGGCGCGGCTGGGGATCGGGCTGGTGCCGGAGGGGCGCCGGGTCTTCCCCAACCTCAATGTCCGCGAGAACCTGCTGGCGGCGGCCAGTCAACGTCAGGGCAATGCCTCACCGTGGACGCTGCAACGGGTCTATGAACTGTTCCCGCGGCTGCAGGAGCGGCAGTTCAATATGGGCAATCAGCTGTCCGGCGGTGAACAGCAGATGCTGGCCATTGGCCGGGCGCTGATGATCAACCCGCGCCTGCTGATTCTGGATGAAGCCACCGAAGGGCTGGCACCGATCATCCGCGATGAAATCTGGGCCTGCCTGACGTACCTCAAATCTCAGGGGCAGTCGATTCTGGTCATCGATAAAAATCTGGACGCACTGTTGCGCATTGCCGATCACCATTTTGTCTTGGAGAAGGGCAGGGTGGTATGGCAGGGTAATTCGGCCCAGCTGCAGCAGGAACCTCAGGTGCAGCACCGTTATCTGGGCATCTGATTCTTCGTACCGTCGAGAGTAACGCTACCTATGAGTTTGTATCGTACCTTCCGCACCGAGGTGGAAATCAACGCCCAGTATGACCCCACCATTGGTCTGGACCGTCAGGCTATCATGAGTCACTACGCCGACCAGAGCGCCGCCACGCTGGTGGCACTGGGGCTGCCACGCACGGAGCGATTCGGCCCCACCCGGGCGGAATATCTGGATATCTTCCCGGCGGCGCAGCCACAGGCGCCGGTGCATGTGTTTCTGCATGGCGGCTACTGGCGCGCGGGGTCCAGTGCTGACTATGCGCTGGTGGCGCGGCAGCTGGTCGGGCATGGCATTACTGTGGTGGTGGTCAACTATGCCCTGTGTCCGGTGGTGGCGCTGGGGGAAATCGTCCGCCAGTGCCGCGCGGCACTGGCCTGGGTGTACCAGCAGGCGGACAGCTTTGGTGGCGACCCTGAGCGCATCACGGTATCGGGGCATTCCGCCGGTGGTCATCTTAGCGCCATGATGCTGGCCACTGACTGGGCCGGTGACTATGGCCTGCCTGCCGATCTGGTCAAAGGCATCGTGGCGATCAGCGGGCTGTTTGATCTGCGCCCGTTCCCGCATTCCTGGCTGCAGCCGTCACTGTACCTGACCAGTCGTGATGTCGAGCGCTATAGCCCGCAGTTTCTGCCGGTGCTGAACCGGGCACCGGTACGGCTGCGGGTAGGGGCGCTGGAGAGCAGTGAGTTTCACCGCCAGTCGAAAGATTATCTGACGGTGCTGCTGGAGCGTGGTATCGACGCCGATTACCTGCCGTTGCCGGAAGTCGATCACTTTGGCGTGCTGGATTACTTCTTCGCCGAAGGCGGTCAGTTGGTCAGGGATGTGCTGGGTTTCTACAACCAGCGTTGAAAGGGTCGTCACGGACTGCCGGTGCGATTTACCGCACAAAAGCCGGTGCGATTCACTGCGCTCATCACACCCTACTTGGGACGTCTGCCAGGTGCCTGATGCCGGTGTGACGGTAGGGAGCGGTGGGGTACGAACCGCACCGTGTATGAAGCCGATTTTCCGTGGCAGAGCGGTGATGCTGTGGCGATCAGGCCCGGTAGCCGCGCAGAAACAGTGCCACGCTGTTACGCAGATAGGCGTGATGAGCGGCGGACTGGGCGTCATAGGGCAGGCCCAGTTTGCGCCGCAGATGGCCTTCCCCCATCAGCATCATCAGCAGCTGCACGGCAGCTTCATAGGGATCGCTGATGGCCAGTTCACCACGTCCGGCGACCAGCTGCAGATACTGCGTCAGCAGCCGGATGACGTTCAGCGGCCCTTCATTGAACAGCAGATGACCCAGATGGGGCTGCTGGTCGGCGCTGCTGATACAGGTACGCAGCACCCGTATGGCATCGTCTGACAGCACCAGTTCGCTGAACGAGCGGGCAAAGCGCTGCAGCTGCACTTCAACGCTTTCCTGCTGATTGAACATGTCTTCCGACAGATTAGCCTGCTGACACTTGGCGCGAATAGCGGCGACAAACAGGTCGTCCTTGCTGCCAAAGTGGCTGTAGATAGTCTGCTTGGAGACGTCCGCTTCCCTGGCGATGGCATCCATACTGGTATTGACGAAGCCCTGGCTGCAAAACAGCTCCATGGCGGTTTCCAGAATACGCTGGCGTTTCTCTTCGCTGCGGCTCAGGGGGCGGGACGGCTCGCTCATAGTTCTCCGTTGGCTGGCGGGTCTGGCTGAAGGGGTAAGTGTAAGGGCTGAGCGGTTGAGATAACAGACAGCGGCTTTTGCCTGCGGTCTGGGCCGCGAAGGGTTTTTTTACCGGGAAGACGGTTTTCCTGCTGCGTTGAAAGGGGTATAACTTCCGCTTCTCCACGGTTGCCTGTCGCTGCAGCACCTGTTGCAGGTGATGGACAGCATCGTCGGTAGTCAGCTGGTTATGTGCCCCAAGCGGGCATCTTCGCTTTATGTCACAAGGCCTCGCCATGAAAAACGTTATCAAGGAAAGCAATCGCTTAATTCTCACCGCTACCTGTCCTGCCCGTTCCGGCATCGTTGCTGGCGTGTCGTCTTATCTGGCCAATTGCGGTTGCTATATCAGTGAACTGGCGCAGTTTGATGACGAAGACAACGGCAAGTTCTTCATGCGTGCGGTGTTCCGTATCGAGGGTGAAGTCGACCATACCGTCGACAGCATTCGTGCCGGTTTTCAGGCGGTGGCCGAAGGCTTCGAGATGGACTGGAACATCTATGACGGCAATAAGCCCAGCAAGGTGCTGATCATGGTTTCCAAATTTGACCACTGTCTGGGTGACCTGCTCTATCGCCTGCAGAAAGGCGAACTGTTTATGGAAGTCACCGCGGTGGTGTCGAACCATCTGGATCTGCGCCCCATGGTGGAGCGTGAAGGTATCCGCTTTATCTACCTGCCGATCACCAAGGACAACAAAGCTAGTCAGGAAGAGCAGCTGCTGCAGATTGTCCACGAAACCGGTACCGATCTGGTGGTGCTGGCGCGCTACATGCAGATTCTGTCCAACAGCCTGTGCGCCCAGCTGCAGGGGCGTGCCATCAATATCCACCATTCCTTTCTGCCCGGTTTCAAGGGCGCCAAGCCTTATCATCAGGCCCACGAGCGCGGGGTGAAGCTGATTGGCGCCACGGCGCATTACGTCACTGCGGATCTGGACGAAGGCCCGATCATCGAGCAGGTGGTGCAGCGTGTGGATCACTCCAGCCGTCCCGATGATCTGGTGGCCATTGGCCGTGAAACCGAGACCCAGGCACTGGCGCGGGCGGTTAAATACCATATTGATCACCGCGTGTTTCTGGACGGCAACAAGACGGTGATTTTCCGTTAAGTCGCGACACGCCGCAGATCGTGAATACGTTCTGAATCAAACAGGGGCTGCCTGAGTATCAGGTGGCCCTTTTTATTTCTGCTGGATATTGGCTTGAGCTGGCTATTGGCCCCTGCTGCGGGGCGCTGGAAATGGCAATGCAAGAGGAGAGTAAGCGAATGCGACAAGCCATAGTGCACATTGCTCTGGTGGTCAGGGATTACGACGAGGCCATCGATTTCTACGTCACCAAGCTGGGCTTTGAGCTGATTGAAGACAGCTATCAGCCCGAACAGGACAAGCGCTGGGTGGTGGTGTCACCGCCCGGCTCCAGCGGCGTGACGCTGCTGCTGGCACGGGCCTCCGATGAAGAACAGCAGGCCTTTATCGGCAATCAGGCTGGTGGCCGGGTATTCCTGTTCCTCAAGTCCGATGATTTCTGGCGTGACTACCAGCGCATGGAGACGCTGGGCATCCGCTTTATCCGCCCGCCCCAGCAGCAACCCTACGGCACCGTGGCAGTGTTTGAAGACCTGTACGGTAACCGCTGGGATCTGTTGCAGCTCAATGAAGATCACCCCATGTACAGCAGGAACTGACGAGGGCAGGCCACTGCTGCGAACACAGAGAACCTGACACCATGAGCGAGCCGTTGCTGCGTCTGACAATCTTCATGGCGGTGTTGCTGCTCCTGCTGAGCTGGGAAAGTCTGCGACCACAGCGGCCCTGGCAGCAACCGCGTGGACGCCATCTGCTGACCAATTTCGGCCTGCTGCTGGTGGACGTGCTGGTGCAGCGCTTTACTCTCGGTGCTGCTGCTATCGTGGCGGCGGTCTATGCCCGGCAGCAGGGCTGGGGGCTGATGCCTTTACTGCCATTACCGGCGTCGCTGCTGACGGTGGTCGGGATCATCCTGCTGGATCTGGCCATCTACGGGCAGCATGTGCTGAGCCATCGGCTGGGCTGGTTGTGGCGCCTGCACCGGGTGCATCACAGTGACCTTGATCTGGATGCTTCCACGGCGCTGCGTTTTCATCCGCTGGAGATTCTGCTGTCGCTGCTCTACAAGGTGCTGGTGGTCATGCTGCTGGGCGTATCGCCCGCGGTGGTGTTGT
Organism: Pokkaliibacter sp. MBI-7; assembly: GCF_029846635.1. Classification (NCBI taxonomy): domain Bacteria; kingdom Pseudomonadati; phylum Pseudomonadota; class Gammaproteobacteria; order Oceanospirillales; family Balneatrichaceae; genus Pokkaliibacter; species Pokkaliibacter sp. MBI-7. Next base: position 3,190,930 of record NZ_JARVTG010000001.1, read on the forward strand.
GGTTTGAGGTGCTGCTGAACAGCGCGGCGCTGTTCAATCATGCCAATATCCGCCTGCCGGTCAGGCTGGAGCGGCCTTTACGCTGGTTAGTGGTGACACCGGCCATGCACCGCGTGCATCACTCCGTACATGCCGAGGAAACCCACAGCAACTTCGGCTTTATGCTGTCGTGCTGGGACAGGCTGTTCGCCACCTATCGTGCGCAGCCGCAAGACGGCCATGAAGCCATGGCACTGGGGCTGCCACAGTATCGGCGGGTGCTGGGAGTGAGAGCGCTGTTGCTGCAGCCGTTCCGGGCCAACCACGAAACGACTGCAGGGCGACGTCCGTAAAGACAGAAGGCGAATGGGGGGCTCAGGGGCAGCTTGCCCGTATCACCAGTTCGGTGGGAATCACCACCTGAGTGTCGTCGGTCAGGCCCAGAAACAGACGGGCTGCCTGTCGGCCCTTTTCCACATTCTGCTGATGCACTGTGGTCAGGCTCGGGCTCATGATCTGTGCTTCGGGGATATCATCAAAACCGATAATCCGTACGTCCTCCGGCACCCGTAGCCCCAGATGCTGGGCGCACTGGGTCGCGGCCTGGGCAATACGGTCACTCATACACAGCAGCAGGTCAGGGCGGGGGAAGCTCATCAGTGCTTCACGCGCGGCCTGCTGGGCAAACTTCAGGCTGTTGCTGGGAATATTCCAGATCCAGTCGGTGGTCAGGGGGACGTCCACTTCCGCCAGTGCCTGCTGATAGCCGCGCAGGCGCTGAATCGATACCGAGGCGCTGGCATCCAGCAGTTCTTCCTGGGTGACCCGGCAGACCCGGTCCGTGTCCACCAGTCGCAGGCCCAGTACTGCCACCTGTTGGGGGCGTTGACGCAGGGCATGGCGGGCGCTGTCGAGTGCGCCTTCCTGATTGGTGACATTGACGGCGGGGAAGTCCTGCCAGTTGAAATCAACGGTGACGATGGGTTTGTGCTGCTGTAGCAGGCGGGAAAGAATGGTGCTCTGAATCGGCGCGCCGTAGACGATGAAGCCATCGACCATGCTGTCCGGCAGCTGGGTATAGCCGCTGCCGTGCGGGGCGCTGGAGAGCAGCAGCATGTGGGTCTGCTGCTCGTCGAACACTTCCGCCACGCCGTGCAGAAACTCGCTGGCTACCGGGTCGGTGACGCTGTAGCTGAGGTTATCCGACAGCACGATGCCTACAATACCGGAGCGTCCGGTACGCAGGCTGCGTGCGGTGGCGTTGGGGCCGTGATAGCCCATGCGCTGGCACTCGCTGAGGATGTGCCGGCGCAACTCAGCGGAGAGCTGATCCGGACGATTGAAGGCGTTGGAAATCGTGGCAGTGGAGACCTTGAGGGCTCTGGCCACGTCTTTCAGGGTCAGTTTCTTCGCTGTGGTTTGTGGACTCATGTGCTGTTGGCTGTTCGGACCGGTTGATTGGCTTCGTCCAGCAGCCCCTGCTGCTGGATCAACACCCGTGGATAACTCCGTCCCTGCTGGTCAAACAGGTGACACTGTTGCGGCGCAATCACCAGCCCCACCTGATCGCCGAGGCGTGGGGAGCGCGGGCCACTGTCACGAATCAGCAGCGGCTCGGTATCGTCCTGACAGGCAACGTAGATAAAACGCTCGTTGCCCAGATACTCGATATTGATCACTTCGCCCTTCGGGCCATGGGTCGGGGCCGCCAGTTGCAGATGCTCAGGGCGGATACCGAGGGTTATTCTAGCCCCATTCTCCAGGCCATGAACGGGTATAGGACTTAAGTCTAGGTCGCCGAATCGATCCAGCTGCAGGCTGACGCTGTCTTTGGTGACGCGGGTCACTGTGCCGCTGATCAGATTCATCTTCGGCGAGCCGATAAAGCCCGCGACAAAGGTCGTCGCCGGATGTTCGTACAGTTCATAGGGTGTGCCTACCTGCTCCACCCGACCGCCGCTGAGCACCACGATCTTGTCAGCCAGCGTCATGGCTTCTACCTGATCATGGGTGACATAAATCATGGTGGAGCCGAGGCGACGATGCAGCTTGGCAATTTCCATGCGCATCTGTACCCGTAGCGAGGCGTCCAGGTTCGACAGCGGCTCATCGAACAGCATCACCCGTGGCTCACGGGCGATGGCGCGACCCATGGCCACCCGCTGGCGCTGGCCGCCGGACAGGGCACGGGGTTTGCGCTGCAACAGGGTATCCAGCTGCAGAATTCTGGCGGTGTTTTCTACCCGTTCGGCGACAGTCTCGCGGCTGGCTTTGGCCAGCTGCAGGCCAAAGGCGATGTTGTCGTACACCGTCATGTGCGGGTACAGGGCGTAGGACTGGAATACCATGCCGATGCCGCGCTCTTTGGGCGGCAGGGCGCTGACTTCCTGTGTGTCGATATAGAGCTCGCCGGAGTTAATGTCCTCCAGCCCGGCAATCACCCGCAGCAGGGTGGACTTGCCACAGCCGGACGGGCCGACAAACACCACGAACTCACCGTCGCCAATGCTGAGATTGACGTCCCGCAGGATATGCGCCGCACCATAGTGCTTATTTATTTTTTTCAGAGTCAGGCTGGCCATGATCTCGTCTCCTGCAGGAGGCCTTGCCTCCTGCTGTGTTACTGGGGATGCAGCGGTCAGAGGCTGGCGAACAGCCCCTGATAAGGCGCCACAACCATCTCGTCACCGTCGATTTCGCCGCGCAGGCCATGGCCTTCCAGCAGCTGCCGGATAGCACAGGGCAACGGCTGGCGATGTGGCTGGTCGCTGAGGTTGATCACCACCAGTAGTGACTGCTCTTCACAGCGGCGAATCCAGCACAGCAGCTCGCCGGTATGGTCGAGCACCTCGATACTGCCTTTGATCAGCGCCGGCTGTTGCTGGCGCCAGCGCAGTAGTTGACGCATCCGCTGCAGTACGCTGCCTGTCAGGGCTTCCTGCTCGGCTACGGCCAGTGGCAGATGGCGTTCATCCACGGGTAACCATGGCTCGACGGTGGAGAACTCACCCTGCACGGCATTGCGCCAGACCATCGGCGTACGGCAGCCATCACGGCCCTTGTACTGTGGCCAGAACGGCAGGGCGTAAGGGTCCTGCAGACGCTCGAACGGCACCTCGGCCTCCGGCAGCGCCAGCTCTTCGCCCTGATAGATACAGACGCTGCCGCGCATGCTGATCAGCATCGCCATCGCCGCCACGGCAAAGTCTTCACGCTGCTGACGGCTTTGCTGCGGATCATCGTTCCAGCGGCTGACACAGCGCACCACATCGTGGTTGCTCAGTGCCCAGCACGGCCAGCCATCGCCCACCGCGTCTTCCAGACGGCGAATGACGGTGCGGATATAGGTCGGGTCATGGGGCTGGTTAAGCAGGTCAAAGGTGTAGGCCATGTGCAGCTTGTCACCGCCACTGGTGTACTCGGCCATCCGCTGCAGCGGGAAGTCATCGCCGATCTCGCCGACCATGGTGCGGTCGGGGAATTCATCCAGCAGAGTGCGCAGCTGCTGCAGAAAGACCAGGTTTTCCGGGCGGCTGATGTCATACAGATGGCGCTGGAAGGAGTAGGGGTTGTCATCCTTCACGCCGAGGCTTTTCGGCTGATCAGCAGGCAGCGGCGGGTTGTCGCGCAGCAGCGGGTCGTGGAAGTAGAAGTTGACGGTATCCAGCCGGAAACCATCCACGCCCAGCGCCAGCCAGAAGCGGATGGCGCCCAGCAGCGCCGCCTGCACCTCCGGGTTGTGCAGGTTGAGGTCGGGCTGGCTGGCGAGGAAGTTGTGCAGGTAATACTGGCGACGACGGCTGTCCCAGGCCCAGGCACTGCCACCGAACAGTGACAGCCAGTTGTTGGGCGGGCTGCCATCGGCTTTGGCGTCGGCCCACACGTACCAGTCGGCTTTGGCGTTGTCGCGGCTCTGGCGGCTTTCCGCAAACCACGGGTGCTGGTCGGAAGAATGGCTGATGACCTGATCGATCATCACCTTCAGACCCAGCCCGTGGGCCTTGTCCAGCATGGCGCGGAAATCATCGAGACTGCCGAACATGGGGTCTACGTCGGTGTAGTCAGCCACGTCGTAGCCGAAGTCTTTCATCGGTGAGGTGAAGATGGGCGACAGCCACACCGCATCGACACCGAGGCTGGCGATATATTCCAGACGGGCGGTGATGCCGGGCAGGTCGCCGATGCCGTCATGGTTGGAATCCTGATAGGAGCGGGGGTAGATCTGATAGATCAGCGCACCGCGCCACCAGTCGGGATTGGGTGCAGTTTTGGATACATCAGTCATGGTCGTACTCGGTAACGGTAGAGGTTCATTGACAGACAACAGACCGGGGCACGGGCATCAGCCCTTGACGGCCCCGGCGGTCAGGCCGGAAACAATGCGCCGCTGGAACACCAGCACCAGCAGGATCAGCGGTATCGTCACCACCACCGAGGCGGCCATGATGATGCCCCAGGGCAGTTCGTACTGGCTGCCGCCACTGATCAGGGCGATTGCGACCGGCACAGTGCGCTGGCTGTCGGTGAGGGTGAAGGTCAGGGCGAAGAGGAATTCATTCCAGGCGGCAATAAAGGCCAGCATGCCGGTGGTGACCATGGCGGGCCACAGCAGCGGCATCAGTACCCTGGTCAGCGTCAGCCAGGGGCTGGCACCGTCGACAATGGCGGCCTCTTCCAGCTCTTTGGGTAGCTGGCGCATAAAGGTGGTCAGCACCCAGACGGTAAAGGGCAGGGTGAACAGGGTGTAGGAAAACACCAGCCCCAGCGGGTTGTTGTACAGGCCCAGACCGCGGATCACTTCAAACAGCCCGGACAGCACCGCCACCTGCGGGAACATCGATACCCCCAGCACCAGCGTCAGTACGCTGCCCCGACCTTTGAAGTCAAAGCGGCCAAGGGCATAGGCGGCGGTCAGACCGAGCAGCAGCGATACCGCCACTACCAGGGTCGAGACCAGTACCGAGTTGAACAGGCTGCGCAGGAAGGACGGGCGGCCCAGAATGGTCTGGTAGTTGCTGACGTTAAGATGATCAATCCAGTAGCTGACCTGAAACAACTCACCGCTGCTTTTGAGCGAGGTCAGCACCGCGTAGTAGAACGGGAACACGCAGAACAGCACGATGCACAGCACCAGCATCGCAAAGCCGATGCGACCCAGCAGGCGCGGCCAGGAAAATGCTCTCATCACAGATCTCCTTGCAGGCGCTTGCGGCCAAGGTAGAGCCAGGCCAGGGTCAGCAGGGCAATAAACAGGAACAGCAGGGTGGAGGCAGCGGAGCCGTAACCGACTTCCTGAAACTCCACCAGTTGCTGGCGGGCGAACACCGACATCGACATGGTGTCGGCGCTGTTGGAAGTCAGCACATAGATGACATCGAACACCCGCAGTGCATCCAGCACGCGGAAGGTCACCGCCACCAGCAGGGCCGGTGTGATCAGCGGCAGGGTGACGCGGAAGAACACTCTGACCGGATGAATGCCATCGACACGGGCGGCCTCGTAGCAGTCGGAGGGCAGCATCTGCAGCGCGGCGAGAATCAGCAGCGCCATAAAGGGGGTGGTTTTCCACACATCGACGATCACCACTGCCCACAGCGACAGACTGGAGTTGGCGGTCCAGGCCAGTGGCGCATCCAGAATGCCGAGGCTGATCAGCAGGTGGTTGAGGATGCCGAACTGGTCATGCAGCATCCAGCTCCACATCTTGGCCGAGACGATGGTCGGGATAGCCCAGGGGATCAGCACCGCTGCGCGTACCAGTGCCCGGCCGGGAAACTGGGCGTTGAGCACCAGCGCAAACACCATGCCCAGCACCAGCTCCAGCGACACTGATACCAGGGTAAAGAACAGGGTATTGCGCACTGCTCCCCACCACTGCGGATCAGCCAGTACGCCGTACCATTCGCCATCGTCGTAGCTCAGATAGTTTTCCAGGCCAATAAAGTGCGCCTCATGCAGCGTGCTGAAACTGGCGTCGGTAAAGCTGAACCAGATGGTGCGCAGCAGTGGCCAGCCGGCCACCAGTAACAGCACCACCAGCATCGGCAGCAGAAACAGCCAGGCGGCACGCACCCGCGTGCGGCTCAGGCGCCCCTTGGGGGGCGCACTGGCTGCCGGGGCCGCCGTCCGCAGCTTGTCGGTCGCGGAGGTGGACATGGGGCTTTTCCTCAGTCGAATAGCAAAGCGGATGATCAGCGCAACAGGCGCTTGAGTTTGTGCTGCAGGTCTTTGGTGGCCTTGTCCGCCGGTTGCGAACCGGCCAGCACCTCATGCACGGTATTGAAGAAGGCGTTGCTGACCTGACCGTACTTGTCGCCGCTGATGGAGCTGGGGCGCGGTACGCCGTTGACGAAGACGTCGTACAGATCCTTGAAGAAGGGCACAGCAGTGGTGACCTCGGCATCCTGATACAGTGCCGGACGGGTCGGGTTGTAGGTGCCCTTGATGGCCCGGCGTTTCTGTTCTTCATAGCTGGTCAGGTAGCTGACCAGATCAGCGGCCAGTTGCGGATGCTGGCTGTATTTCGATACCGCCAGCTGCCAGCCACCCAGCGTAGCCGCATGTTTCCCGTCTTCCCCACCTTTGGGCAATGGTGCGACACCGACTTTGTCCTTTATCGGGCTGTCGCTGGCTTGTGCCAGTGACCAGGCGTAGGGCCAGTTACGCATGAAGGCGGCGTTGCCGGTCTGGAAGACGCCGCGCGCTTCCTCTTCGGCGTAGTTCAGTACGCCCTCGGGAGAGATGGTATTGACCCAGGATTTGGCCTGATTGAGTGCAGTGATGACGCCCGGGTTGGTGACATCCACCTCACCTTTGGCATTGATCAGGGTGCCGCCATTATGGCTGTAGACCCACTCCAGTGCGTCACAGGTCAGCCCCTCGTAGGCCCGGCCCTGCCACACGTAGCCCCACATCTGGCTGTTGCCCGCCTGTCGTTCACCGTCCTGAATGACTTTGGCGCTCTGGCTCAGTTCACTCCAGGTGGCGGGGACCGGCAGCTTGTACTTTTCCAGCAGATCCTTGCGGTAGAACAGCAGCCCGGCATCGGTGAACCAGGGCATGGCCACCAGTTTGCCGTTGATGGTGTCGTTGCTGATCATACTGGGGAAGAATTCGGCCTGATCCTTGATGTAAGGGGTCAAATCCAGCAGCTGGCTGGCCAGCATGCCGGGCCAGATCACATCGATCTGCAGCACATCCAGATCCGTCGAGCCTGCTGACAGGATCTGCTGATACAGCGACAACCGTTCGGTGGAGGAGTTGGGGGTCGAGACCAGTTTGACGGTGTTGCCGGTCTTCGCGGCCCAGGCATCCACGCCTTCCTTGCACAGTTGCAGCTCGGCACCCACGGCGCCGCAGGAGATGGACAGGGTTTCGCTGTGCGCCACAGGGGCGAGCATCACCAGACCCAGCAAAGGGAGGTACTTGGTTTTCATCGTGTTGGTTACCCGTTGTTGTATTTCTTATGCGGAGCGTACGCCTGAATCCGGTAGGTCGTGTTTTCTGTAACGATTCAGAACGACGAAGTAATCCTAGACAGAGTTGACCTCAGGCGCAAGTCACTTTCTGTCTGGAGGTCAGAATGATTCTGTATTGATTAAGTTTGGCGTTAGGCAGTCAGTGCTGTAGCCCTTTTTGTCCGGAGTTGGCAGATGCCCGTAACGACTTGGATGCCCGCTAGACAGCGCATTTCAGCAAGTGTGCTGACTAGCGACAAGGTGAAGAAAAATGCGTCATGGCTGCTGTCTGTGGGTTGTTGTTTATCTATTTTCTTAAATGATTAAGTTGGATATTTGAGAAAATTTATCTGTGTGAGAGCAGGCGTCAGGTTCATATACATCAGCCATACATCATTTTTGTTGAATTTATTTTTTCTTACGATCATTAAATTTTACATATGTGTGCCTGAGCAGATGTTTTAACGTTCCCTAAGCCATCCTGCCTGCAAAAATAGTGATTGTTTTTCGTACTGAACTGTCGTTATGCTTGGCGGCGGCAATATTTGCTGATCTTCTTAATCGATTAACAATAATAAATTCTAAGGAGACGGACGGATGTGTTGTCCCTGCTTAAGGCTATCTGCGACGTTGATTCATCGTTATTTGAAGCCATTGGAGGAGCCCGCTGAGCTGGCTTGCTCTGACTTTTTGTCTATATCGATACAGTCTATTGACGGTGATGGCAGCCCTGATGCAGGGCGGTCATAGCCGCTGATCCTTTTCACTCAGGCTGAGTCTTTTCCGAAGTACGGCTACGGCGTTGTGCCGTTAGCAGGGACTGCTATTGCCTGCGGTTTACCAGACTGACGTTTCGCGTCGGCTAACCAATACGCTGGTCAGCTCTGACTGCAGTGTGGATTACCAATAAATCTAATAATGAGATCAAGGAGTTACCCTTTATGTTGAGTCGAGTATTGAGAGACAGGGGCTGTGCCCAGGGACGCCTGAAACATTCTGCGCTGGCACTGGCCGTCAGCACTGCGCTGTTTGGTACGGGGGCTCAGGCCCAGAGCAATGCCGAGCAGGTCAGGGATCTGGAAGCGCGTATCGCCAAGCTGGAACAGCAGCTGCAGCAGGTCACTGCACTGGCGGTGCAGGCCAAGACCACCGCCAATGCAGCATCAACGACGGCCGAACAGGCCAGTTCTACTGCTTCACAGGCCAGCGCGACGGCCTCGCAGGTCAGTGCGTCAGCGCTGACTTCGACCAGAAAGGAAGTGGTGGATACGGCTAATTCCCTGGAATTTCATGCTTCGGCTCGTTCTGGTACCTCTACCAATGGTGATATGAAAACGATCGAAGGGTCTGGCCCCTATATCACTCCGGCGGGTAGTTTGGGCGGGGCAGTGGGCCGCCTGGGTCTGGAGACTGATACCTATGTGGAAACGCAGCTGGTGAAAAATTTCACCAGTGATAGTGGCGGCTGGGCTCGTTACACGGTAATGATCGCCGACGGGGTCAACAGTAATAACGACTGGACCGGTGGTGACAACGGCATCAACGTGCGTCAGGCAAATGTAGAAATGGGCAATTTACCCAGCCTTAAAGGGACCGCCTTTCAGGACGCGACGCTGTGGGCCGGTAAGCGCTTTGACAAGAAAAATTTCGATATCCACTTCTATGACAGCGATATCGTCTTCCTCTCCGGCACCGGCGCCGGTTTCTACGACGCACAGGTCATGCCGGACTGGAAAACCAGTTTCTCGGTGTATGGCCGCGACTTCCTCGACAGCAACGATGAGGAAGGTAATGACATCAAGAGCTATATCGCCACCAGCAACAACTTCATCGGCAACTGGCAGGTCATGCTCAATGCCATGCGCGCCAAACACAATGATGATGGCGATAATGGTCGTGCAACTTCCGGCTATCACGGTTTACTGGCCTACCATGCGCCTAGCTTCTACGGCCTGAGTGACGGTTTTGCCAAAACTGGCGTGCTTTATGGTCATGGTCTCGGCGCCGAAGTCAAACGTCTGGGCGCGGTCGACACCCTGCAGCATGATGCTGAAGCCGTGCGTGTTTTCACCTATGGCACCACCGACATCAACGACAACTGGAAAATTGCGCCGGCGCTGCTGGCGGAAACCAGCAAGAATCGCGTGAATGAGGGCGACAGCTATAAGTGGGCGTCCCTCAACCTGCGTCTGACGGATGCCCTCAGCGAGAACTTCGAGATGCAGTATGAAGGCACCTACCAGTACATGAATCTGGACAGCACCTTCGCCAAGGCCAAGGGCGATTTCTACAAGCTGACCGTGGCGCCGACCTTCAAGCTGGATACTCAGGCAGGCTTCTTTGCCCGGCCAGAGATCCGTCTGTTCGGCACCTATATGGGCTGGGATAAGGATCTCAACCGCTTTACCTACGATGGCAGCCGCAGTACCGATTTCGGTAATACCGGCTTTACCGGCAGCAGCAAGTGGCTGGTCGGAACACAAATGGAGCTTTGGTTCTGAGCGCTTGTGCCCACGTAGTGGCGACGGTGCGTCAGGGACACCGCAATTTCTGCGCGCTCTGAGGCACGGTGTCACGGCCGTTGCACCGGTCGCACAGCCGACGCGGCGGTAAACTGACGACTTCGTTTGATTCCTTCCCTTTAAGCAGCACCGCGGTGCTGCTTTTTTCGTTCTGTCTGATCCTGAAAGGGTATTCAGGCAAAGTCGGCAGGGCAGAGGATATCCATGGCTTCACCGCTGGCAGGGTGCTGGAAACCCAGTCCTGCGGCATGAAGCAATAGCCGTGGGGCGGCTGCAAAGGCCTGCGGATGGGCATAGAACTCATCACCGAGGATCGGATTACCCAGCGACTGCAGGTGCACCCGCAGCTGATGGGAACGACCGGTAATGGGGGTGAGCCTGAGCAGGCTGCTGTCAGCATCCTGTTGCAGCAGCTCATAGTGGGTCTGCGAAGGCTTGCCTAAGACAAAGCAGACTTTCTGCCGTGGGCGCCGTGGCCAGTCGCAGATCAGCGGCAAATCCACCCTACCTTGTGGCTGTCGCAGTGCCCCCCATACCCGGGCGACATAATGCTTGCGGGTGCGACGCAGCTCAAACTGGCGCTTGAGGGCGCGCTCCGCTTCCTTGTGCAGGGCAATCAGCATGATACCGCTGGTGGACATATCCAGCCGGTGCACGGCCTGCGCCTCGGCATGCTCCTGCCACACCCGGGTCATCACACTGTCCTGATGGCTGGGCAGGCGACCGGGCACCGACAGCAGGCCGCTGGGTTTGTTAATGACCAGCAGATGCTCATCGGCATAGAGCGTGTCCAGCCAGGGTGTTAGTGGTGGGGTGTAGGTCAGATACATAAAGGCATAGGGTGCGGCGGTAAAGGGGGCGCCCATGATGCAGCAATCGCTGCGGTGTGAAAAGTCAGCGGCGGTGCCTGCGACAGAATGGCTACAGGAGCCAGAAAAGGCAGACCCCGCTGATGCGGGGTCTGGAGGTGAGCGTTAGCCGGGTGGCGAATAGGGTTATCAGGCGCTGACGCGGAAGCGCTGCGATGTGCTGTTGAGGGAGTCCACCTGATCGGCCAGCATATGGGTCTGTTCGTCCAGCGTATGACGCAGGGTCTTGGTCTCGCTGGTGTGGATATTGATGTGTTCCATCTTGCTGGCGATATCTTCGGTGGTAGCCGAAATCTGCTCGACCGCAACCACTACCTGATCCATCTCTGCGGTCAGGGTGCCGATGGCGTGGGTAATGCCGCTGATGGCATCGGCCACCTGACTGGCATTGTGTTCGCCTTCGGCGGCCATGCTCAGGCCGCTTTCCATCAGTTTGCCCATTTCCCGCGTCTGCTGGTTGAACTCGCCGATGATGTTACCGATATTGGCCGTGGCCGAGACGGTTTTCTGCGCCAGAGAGCGGACTTCGTCAGCCACCACCGAGAAACCGCGCCCTGCATCGCCGGCACGGGCTGCTTCGATGGCAGCGTTGAGTGCCAGCAGGTTGGTCTGGTCTGCCAGACTGTTGATCACATCAATAATGCTGGTGACCTTGCCACTGGACTGGCTCAGCAGTTCCACCTGATTGTGGGTGTTCTGTATCAGCTGCGACAGTTGCTTCATCGAGTCAACGCTGTTGGCGATAACCTGTGATCCGGCCAGTGCCGACTCATTGGCTTCCTGGGTGGCATTGCTGACATCGGAGGTGCGGCGTGCCACTTCATTGACCGTGGCAGAAATCTGCTGGGCGGCAGAGGCGGCCTGTTCGGTCTGCATTTCCACCTGCTGGCTGTTGTCACCCAGATGGCTCATGGCGGTGCTCAGATGCTGGTGCAGCTGCATCAGATTTTTGTTGCCATTGACCACCTGCTGGATCAGGCCAGACATGTCACGAATCATGCGGTTGGCGGCTTCGCCCAGCTGGTTGAATTCATCGCGGCGGTTGCTGGTCAGGCTCAGTGAGCCGGTCAGATCACCTTCAGCCACTTTCGACAGCAGCTGCATGACTTTATTCAGCTGACGCACCAGCGTGCTGGAAACCTGATTGAGGGTGAACAGCAGGAACACGGCAACGGCGATGGACATCCCCAGCATCAGCCAGGTGGAGGACTGCTTGGCTGATTCAGCCTGTTGGGTGGTAGTGGCGATGATGCCGGTGCGCACCGATTCATTCTGCTGCTCGATAGCTTGCTTCAGCGCTTCACCAGAGCTTTGCAGCTGGCTTTCCATGTCGCGCAGCTGACCAATGGTCTGATCAACCTGATTAAATACCCCTTCGTATTCCTTCACTGCCTTGCCGATCAGGGTATCTTCCCACTGCAGGTCCTTGACCTTCTTGTTCAGTTCTGCAACAGCCTTTTTGGTCTGTTCGGCAAAGGTCTGGTTGAGTGTCGAAAGGTAGTCGCGCTGGTTGTTGATGGCCGCTTCGATGTCGTCCTTGATCAGACTGAGGGAAATTTTATTCAGGCCTTCAGAGGCGGTAGCCAGGGTTTTGCGCTGCCCGTCAAAAGGCGTCATACCCAGGGTCTGTTTGGTCTGCAGCCACTGTCCGCGCAGAGCAGCATAGCTGTCGACACCCTGCTTGATCGTGCTGGCGGCACTCTGAATGCCATCGTCATGCAGGTCAGAGGCTTTGTTGACCAGATTGCTGGCGGAGTTGACCAGACTTTGCAGCTGATCCTGATAGGCGCTGGCATTGTCGGGAGTCAGGGTATCGCTCTGTGTTTCAATCTGCAGCCACTCATTGAGCAATTGCAGCGAAGCACTTTCGTAAAGGGTTGCTTCCTGTCGGGACTGGAAGGAGGAGGAAACTTTGTTAAGGCCCCAGAAAGCGGAAATCGCCATCAATGCCAGGCCTACCAGAGTAACGGAAATCAGAAGCCAGAATTTCTGCTTCCAGGACAAGGACAACAGCACCTGCGTCTCTCCTTTTTACATTGTTATATGAGGACGGTTTTATCCCGGGCGACGCCTTTTATCAGCGTTGACAACCCCTCAGCACACGGTCCGGGCATAGGAAACAGTGCGGCTGCGAGGCGTTATTAACTAATAGAAGATCAGCAACCCAAAGTACAGCCAGTTTCTGAATCGATTTCAGTGGCAGCGTCCCGCATGTGGCATCAAGCAAGCTTTTTAGTTATGAGGCTGTCTGGCCATCATAGCCAATCCAGTGGCGTTATAAATACTTATTGTGTCGCCAGAATACTGTTTGTAATAAGGTTTTTCACATTTTATCCATCTTTCAGCGGGCTGCTCAGCGTGCTGGCAGTGCTGCATTGTTAGACGTCAGATGGTGATAGAGCGCGGTGACGGACAGTGGCGTGCGGCCAAACAGTGCAGGCTGTAGCAGCCCTGCGCGGCTGCAGGCATCCAGCACAAAACGCTGGGTGTCGGTGAGTGTGACGGCCTGTTGCAGCAGCAGGGTATCCAGCGCCTGTTGCAGTACCGCCTCAAACTGCACGAACAGCTCGCGCGCGGTGTCCTCCATTTTGTGCTGCTCGCCCAGCATGATGCGATAAATGGCCAGCCGCTCGGCGCTGTCCGCCCACCATTGCCACAGGGCCAGCCAGGTTTCCAGCCAGTTGTTCCCGCTCAGGGCATGTTCCTGCAGGGCGTCGCGGCTGTGTTCGCTGACCTGTTCCAGCACCGATGCCCACAGCACCTGCTTGGTGGGAAAGTTGCTGTACACCGTCGGTTTCGACACGGCAGCGGTCTGTACCACCAGATCAATACTGGTGCCCTGATAGCCCAGCTCGGCGAACAGGCTCTGCGCCGTATCAATAATGTGTTGTCGTTTGGAGGGACGTCCGCGGGCCATGGCTTACCTAAATGTGCTGAGTGACGGCTGGAGCACGGCGCTGTTGCCATCCTGAGCAAAAATTAGCCGAGGAGAGGCTTGACGGCCAGCCACGGGCTAATTATTTTAACTAAACGGTGTAGTTAAATAATTAGCGGGGATCAGGTCATGATGAGTGACAACGGCTACTACGGTCAATATGGCGGCAGCTATATCCCGGAAATCCTGTATACCAGCCAGCAGCAGGTGCAGCAGGCCTTTGACGAGGCCCGCAACGATCCGGCCTTTATTCAGGCGCTGGAGCAGCAGTGGCAGCAATACTCTGGCCGGCCGACCCCGTTAACCTTCTGTGCCAACCTTACTGAGCATTTTGGTGGTGCGCAGATTTACCTCAAGCGCGAGGATCTCAATCACAGCGGCGCCCATAAGATGAATAACGTCATCGGGCAGGGGTTGCTGGTCAAACGCATGGGCAAGAAGCGGGTGATTGCCGAAACCGGCGCCGGTCAGCATGGCATTGCCACCGCACTGGTGGCAGCGCGACTGGGGCTGGAATGCACCATTTACATGGGCGCCAAAGACGTGGCGCGGCAATATCCCAATGTGTTCTGGATGCGTCAGCTGGGCGCCACGGTGATTCCGGTAACCACTGGTTCGCAGACGCTGCGCGATGCGCTGGATGAGGCGCTGCGTGACTGGTCCGGCAGCTATGCCGACAGTCACTATCTGATCGGTACCTCCTGTGGCTGCGCGCCGTTCCCGGAGATGGTGTCGTTCTTCCAGTCAGTGATCGGCCGCGAAGTCAGGCAGCAGAGTCTGGCCCAGTTCGGCGCGCTGCCGGACCGGCTGTATGCCTGCGTCGGTGGTGGCTCCAATGCCTGTGGACTGTTCCTGCCCTTTATGGATGAGGCACAGGTGGAAAAAGTCGGTGTTGAAGCGGGTGGCAAAGGCATGGCGCTCGGTGAGCACTCCATTCGCCTGTCCCATGATCTGGGCCAGCCGGGGATCGCCCAGGGTTTTGCCAGCATCTTCCTGCAGGATGATCAGGGTCAGCTACAGGAGACCCACTCCATCGCTGCCGGTCTGGACTATGTCGGGGTCTCTCCGATCATCGCCCATCTGGCGGAGCAGGGGCAGCTGCGCATGACCTATGCCAGCGATCAGGAAGTGGTGGACGCCTGCACCCTGCTGCTGAAGAAGGAAGGCATCATTCCCGCACTGGAGTCGTCCCATGCGCTGGCCGCCGCATTCCGCGAGGCAGGCACGCTGTCACCGCAGCAGCGTATCGTTATCAACCTGTCCGGGCGCGGTGACAAGGACATCTTCAACGTTGCCCGGGCGGTACAGGATGCCGAGTTTCCGCAGTTCCTGCGCAGTTACCTGAGCGAATATCCGGACAATCTGCAACTGGCCAGTGATGCCGGGCAGGGGAGGGCAGTGTGATGTCGACACTCAGCGAATTTATCCGGGCACGGTCACAGGCGCAGCAGACGTCCGAGCGTCTGCCTCTGCTGGCCATGACCCATGTGATCTACGGCTACCCGACGGTGGAAGCCAGTCTGGCATGGATGCGCCGCCTGCTGGAGCAGGGTATCGAGCTGCTGGAAGTGCAGTTTCCCTTTTCTGATCCGGTAGCGGACGGCCCGACCATTGTTGCCGCCTGTCACCGGGCCGTGGAGAACCAGCCGCAGATGGGCGACTGCCTGCAGCAGCTTGGGCAGCTGCAGCGCGACTTTCCCCGCTCGCGCATCCTGCTGATGGGCTATCTCAACCCGTTTTACCGCTTCGGGTTGACCCGGCTGGTACAGGATGCAGCAGCTCAGGGCATTGCCGGGCTGATCATTCCTGATCTGCCGATGGAGCGGGCGGGTCAGTTCCGACGGGATTGTGCCGGGCATGGCGTGGAGCCCATCTGGCTGGTCACACCGGCTACACCCGCTGAGCGACTGGCCAGCATCGCCCGTCAGGCCACGGGCATGCTCTATTGCGTCAGCCGCTCCGGAGTGACCGGGCAAAAGGACGGAGCACAGCAGGCACTGGCCGAGTATCTGTCCACCATTCGCCAGCATACCGACGCGCCACTGGCGGTGGGGTTCGGCATTCGTCGCCGGGAGCAGGTGGAAGCGCTGGTGGGGCAGGCGGATATCGCCATTGTTGGCTCGGCCTTGCTGGAAGCCTATAACGCCGGTGGGCAGGAAGCCGGGCTGGCGCTGCTGGCCAGTCTGGGAATGATCTGACAACCGAGCAACTGACGTCAGCCATTTGGCTGACGTCAGTCGTCGCTATTGCTTAGCAGGTCGTTGAAAATCTATCTGCGTTGCCGAATACCGCGTCAAAAACAGGCTCAAAATGCTCATTTAGTTCACTAAACTCCGCTTTTTCGCCTGTTTTTTCCTTGTCTCGACTGCCTCGATAACGTTTTTCAACAGCCTGTTAGACCGAGAAGCTGCGTGAATGTCCCTTTCAATAACACGGTGTGGTTCGTCCCTCACCGCCCCCCTACGATGTACCGGTAGCAGCGCCTGCTACGTATCCCGGTAGGGTGTGATTCACGCAGTGAATCGCACCGGTTGTCACCTCTTGCAGTGTGAATGCCTCCACCCGCTAACACGGTGCGGTTCGTCCCTCACCGCCCCTACCGTTACACCGGTCGCCAGCGCCTGCCACGTATCCCGGTAGGGTGTTATGAACGCGGTGAATCGCACCGGTTGTCACCTCTTGCAGCGTGAGTGCCTCCACCCGTTAACACGGTCGCCCCTACCGCTACACGGGTCGCCAGCGCCTGCTACGTCTCCCGGTAGGGTGTGATGAACGCAGTGAATCGCACCGACGGTCACCTTCTTACAGCTTGAATGTCCCCACCAGTTTATCCAGCTCAGAAGACAGGCCCTGCAGGTTGGCGCTGGCCTGATTGAGCTGCTCGGCAATCTCGGCCGTTTCCACCGTGAACTGGTTGATCTGTTCGACGTTGCGGCTGATCTCTTCCACCACGCTGGACTGCTCTTCGGTAGCCGTCGCGACCTGAATGTTCTGGTCACTGATCTGGCTGATATGGCCGTTGATCTGTTCCAGCGAGTTGTTGGCCCTGTTGGCATATTCCACTACCAGACCACTCTGATTCCGTCCCTTGGACATGGCGTCCACGGCACGCCGGGCTTCGGCCTGCAGGCGGTCGATAACCTGCTGGATTTCTTCAGTAGAGGCGCCTGAACGGCTGGCCAGCGTGCGTACCTCATCGGCGACCACGGCAAAACCACGGCCCTGTTCACCGGCGCGCGCTGCTTCGATGGCGGCGTTGAGTGCCAGCAGGTTGGTCTGATCGGAAATGCTGCGGATGGTATCCAGCGTCGAGCTGATGGCATTGATCTGTCCGGCCAGCGATTCCACCACCTGTGTAGCCTGTTCCAGCTCGCGGGTCAGCTCACCAATCTGGCGGCTGGCCTGCCCGACCACTTCACGACCATCGGCTGAATGATGGGTGGCCTCACGGGCAACGGTGGCGGCCTGTTCGGCGTTGTGGGCAATTTCACTGACGGTCGAACCCAGCTCGTGGATAGCGGTGGCCACCTGCACGGTGCGGTCGCGCTGCGAGGTGCAGTTACGCTGGGTCAGATGGGCACGCTCGGCCACTTCGCCGGCCATTCCGGCCAGTGTGCGGGAGTCCGCTGCCAGCCGGTCCATGGCCTGATGAATCTTCTCGATAAAGCGGTTGAAGCTGCGGGAAATGGCGGTCAGCTCATCATTGCCATCCAGCTGGATGCGGGTATTGAGTGCCAGGGTATCGGCAGCATTGCCCACCACGTCCTGCAGCAGGCTGACACGACGACGCAGATTGCTGATGATCAGCAGGGCGGTGAGCACACTGATCAGCAGGGCCACAGCGATAATCGTAATCTGCTGGGTGCGGCCTGAGTCGTAGCTGTCGAGGCTCAGCTGATTCTGATGCTCGGCCTGTTGCAGCAGGGCATCCAGCAGCACGTTGGTGGCCTTGCGCATCTCACCGTAGGTCTTGGCGTATTTGTCGCGGTAAATCTGCTGGGCGGCGGCCATGTCTTCACGCTCGAAGGCATCCAGCATCGGGTTCAGCTCATCACGCACCACCTTCTCGAAGGTATCCAGCAACTGCTGAGCCTGGGCTTTCAGCGCCGGGTCAACCTGAGCTGCCACAGCGGCCTGCATGGCCTGACGCATTTCCGGAATATCTTCCTGACGGGCTTCCTTGACCCGGGTCTTGATGCCTTTTTCATCCTTCATGCCTTCCACCTGCTGCAGCAGGGTCACGTCGATACCGACCCGCATGCGCGGAATGCGCGAATTGACTTCGGCCATGGCTCGCAGTGGCGCAGCCGTGTTGAGGTAGAGCTCATTGGCCTTGTCCTGCATTGACGACATGCTGCCCAGACTGGTCAGGCCGACAAAAATCAGGGCAAGGCAGGGAATCGCGACGGCGATCAGTAGTCGTGCTTTCAGAGATAGCTGGTTGAGAGCCATGTTGTAGTCCTGGCAGGAGAAAGGTGCTTTATCGTTTCGGCCAAGTATAGAAGAGCTGAAATATTTGGAAACTGGCCGAATGCTGTTCGTCTTTATATTTGCTAATAGCCACAGGATCGGCCAGCGCCTTGCCGCAGGGGATCAGCACGTTGTCGCAGAGCTGATCAGGCGATCTGTCGGCGGTTCGGCATCGGGCACAACACCGTCGTCAATCGAGGGGTTTGCTACCCTGACATGCAGTAGAATGACGGCCACTCGGGCGACAGGAATGGCCATTGTGCTGGATAAACGTGACAAACGTATTCTCGAATACCTGCAGCAGGATGCCTCAATGCCGGTGGCAGAGCTGGCTGAAAAGGTCGATCTGTCGGTGTCTGCCTGCTGGCGGCGGATCAAGGCGCTGGAAGAAAGCGGGCTGATTCTGAAGCGGGTGGCGCTGGTTGACCGCAAGAAGGCCAACCTGCCGATGACGGTGTTTGTCGGCGTGAAAACCTCGCGCCACTCGATGGAATGGTTTGAGGCATTTCAGGATACCATCGCCACCATCCCGGAAATCGTCGAGGCCTACCGTCTGACCGGGAACATCGACTACCTGCTGCGGCTGGTGGTGCCGGATATCGATGCCTATGACCGCGTCTACAAACGGCTGATTTCCAAGCTGGACTTCACCGATGTGACTTCCTTTATCAGCATGGAAGAGCTGAAGTTCACCACCGCCGTACCGGTCAGTTATATCTGAACCGCACTGCCGGTGGCTGGCGCGGTGCCGTCGCTGCTGGCGGTAGCGGCCAGCCGGTAACGAAAATCACAATGACTGGCGCCGGACATGATGGTCTGGCTGCGCTGAAACTCCATGGCCGGGTTATAGCCGATACAGAAGGCGCCGTCGCGATTGCAGGACAGCAGATCGCCGATCTCTGCCAGCCCCATCTCCCGGTACATCTCGGCGTAGCGGCAGCGGGTCACATCGAAGTCCAGCTGAGTGCTTGACAGCTGCTTCACCTCGATACGCAGGGCATCCTCCCGGGTCCAGTGCTGCAACGCCTCGGCAAAGTCCTGCAGATCGGGTATGCGCCCCAGCAGCTGGCGAAAGTGTTCGCCCTGGGCAATGGCCGAGCGGGTGACGGCTTCACGCAGCAGTGCCCGCGCGGCCTGCTGGCCATGCTCAGCCAGCGCCACGTCATAGACATGTTTGAGAATGCGCGCCTCGATACGACGCTGTTCGATGATGGGTAGGGGAGCGGGCTCGGTAGTCATGATCTCAGTCTCGGCAATACTCGGGTTAGCGGGCGGCCACGGCAGGCTCGCGGCCATCCTTCCAGCGATACAGCGCCAGAAAGGCCGGTGCAATCTGTCTGCCAAGGCGTTGAAAGCGGATAGGCTTCAGCGTCGTGCAGGGCAGCCTTGGTGCTTGCTGTGGCGTCGCAATCTGCTCTGCCAGTTCCTTGCCCAGCGCCACAGACAGCGCCACACCACGGCCGTTGCAGCCGACCCAGGTCCAGCAGCGCGGACCCAGCTGATGCAGATGGGGCATCCGGTCGCTGGTCATGGCGATATGGCCATCCCAGACATAGTCGAAGCGTACTGGCGGCAGCTGCGGAAACGCCTGTTGCAGGCGTTGTCCCACCAGTGTCTGCAGGCGGGTATCACTGTTATAGGGAAAAATCAGCCCGCCACCGCTGACCAGCCGGTGCTGGGCGTCGTAGCGGAAAAAGCGCAGATCGCCGTGGGTATCGGACACCGCCTGCCGTCCCGGTAACAGGCTGGCGCGGACATCCTCGCTCAGCGGCGCGGTCGCCAGCTGCCAGATCCGCACCGGCACAATGCTCTGTGCCAGTGGCGGATGCAGCGGTTTGTCGAAAAAGTCGCTGTAGGCATGGGTGGTGATCACCAGATTGTCAGCGCGAATCTGCCCGTAAGGGGTTTTGACCTGCCACTGGTCATCACTGAAGCGCATGGCTGTGGCCGGGCTGCGCTGATAGATCCGCACCCCCAGACGCAGACAGCGCAGCGCCAGCCCTTTCGCCAGTGCCAGGGGGTTGAGATGCCCGCCGGAGCGGTTGAGCATGCCGCCGTGCCATGCCGTACTGCCCAGCAGGGTATCGCACTCTGCCTTGTGCAGCAGGGTGACGGGTGCACCGCGCCTTTCCCAGGCACGCACCCGCGCCTCACTCAGTGCCATACGGCCGGGAGAGTGGGCGGGCTGAAACCAGCCGCTCTGCTCGGCAGCGCAGTCAATCTGTTCACTGCGGATCAGCTCAAACAGCTGTGCCGCGCTGTCGCGAACCAGCTGCACCAGATATTCCCCCTGCTCGCCGAAGCGCGCTTCAATGGCATCGGGTTCGGCACTGGTAAGGGTCGGGATGACCTGACCATTGTTGCGACCGGAGGCGCCCCAGCCCACACAGGCCGCTTCCAGCACAGTGACCTGCATGCCCTGACGGGCCAGATGCAGGGCCGTGGACAGCCCTGACAAACCGGCACCGATGACCAGCACTTGCGTCTGCAGCCCGTGTTCCTGCAGCGGCGGTAAATCCAGTGCAGTCAGGCCATTGGCCCACAGGGAGGGAGGGTAAGGGGCGTAGGGCGAAACAGTCATGGTAAAGCTCCTTCGTCAGCCAGCGGATGTGCCACCCATGGCACGTCGTGGTCAGGCAGTCAGTGCCAGTGCTGTACCGCAGGCAAAATCCACCGCCGCCTGCGCATGCAGTTTGGTGGAGTCGAACTGCGGCAGGCGGGTGTGCTGCGGTTCAATCAGCAAACCTATTTCGGTACAGCCAAGAATGACGGCATCAGCACCCTGCTGGCGGCCACGCTCGATAATGTCGAGATAGGCCTGACGGGAGGACTCGCTGACGATGCCGCCACAGAGTTCATCGAAGATCACCTCATGCACGACTTCGCGGTCGGCTGCCTCCGGCACCATCGGGTTAAGGCCATAGCGCTCGCGCATGCGGCCCAGATAGAAGTCCTGCTCCATGGTATAACGGGTGGCCAGCAGCAGCGGGCGGCGTACCCCCGCCTTGAGCAGTGCCTCTGCCGTAACATCGACGATATGAATCAGCGGCACGTCGACTGCAGCGGCCACCTGCCCGGCCACCAGATGCATGGTGTTGGTGCAGATCAGGATGCAGTCTGCCCCGGCACCTGCCAGACCACGGCCGATACCGGCCAGATAGTCGGCGGCTTTGTCCCAGCGGCCGGATTTCTGAAATTCGATCACGGTTTCAAAGTTCACCGAGTGCATCAGCACATCGGCGGAGCGCAGCAGGCCGTAGCGTTGTCGAATCAGCTCATTGATTTCCTTGTAATAGACCGCCGTACTTTCCCAACTCATACCGCCAATCAGACCAATGGTTTTCTGCATTTTTGTGCCTCAATTCTGCTGGTGAAATCTGAAAACAGAATAAGGGGAGGCCGGCGGTAATACTCTGCGTTATGCCGGTGTGATTGATGATGATGTGCAAGCTGATTCGGTAAAAATGGGTTTATCTGGAAAAATTTTCTGCACCCGGCTGATTGCCAATGATCTGTTTGCTCAGTTGGGCGGTACACCGCTCTATGGTCGCAATTCACGCTGTTTTTTCTGCTACTTTGGTACTGGATGCGAAAAGACGAAACGATTCAGCGGCAGAAAATGAAAAATGCCCAATATGGTGCCTGACTGATAAATGGCAAAGTAATTGCGCTTAAATGGTGCGCTGGTAATTGGAGTGAAGTTTGAAAATTAACTTAACTATCTGTTTTTAAATAATTTATCGGTTTATTTGCCGTTGCCTTTTTTAGAACAAAGGCATGAATTAATACTGATAGAGGCATCTATGTTTCTGTGTTTTACTAAATTGGCAAGCCTTGAGGGCAGGGTGGGTAAATAATTAATGGGTTGAGCGGTGAGGAGAATCTGATGAGCAATATCAGGTCACACTTTTCTGATTGGCGGTTGCATCTGACCGTAGTTGTATTGTCCGTGATTGCCGAATTAATTGGCGTACTGAAAATTCCACTGGGAATTGGCAGTGTGCTGTTATTACCCCTTTTCTATTCCTTTATTCTGGCGTTATTCCTGAATCCCAATGTGGTGAAAAAAGCCGCTGGCTGGCTGACAGAAAAACAGGCGGCCAAAGCCACACCCATTATCCTGATTTCCGTCCTGCCGTTTCTGGCCAAGTTTGGCACCCTGATCGGACCGTCACTCAACAGCATCCTGTCACTGGGGCCAGCGATGATGCTGCAGGAGCTGGGCAATGTCGGCACCCTGCTGCTGGCGATGCCGGTGGCGGTACTGGTGTTCCGCATGGGGCGTGAATCCATTGGCGCGACGTTTTCCATCGCCCGTGAGCCCAATATCGCCCTGATTTCCGACCGCTATGGCCTGAAGAATCCGGAAGGGATCGGCGTCATGGGGGTGTATGTGATGGGCACCATGTTCGGCACGCTGTTCTTCTCCATTCTGGCTTCTTTTCTGGCGACCAGCGGCACCTTTGATGTGCGCGCGCTGGCCATGGCCTGCGGCGTGGGCAGTGGCTCGATGACTGCCGCCTGTTCCGGCTCACTGGCGGCCGCCGTGCCGGAGATGAAAGACCAGATTCTGGCGCTGTCCGGTGCCAGCAACCTGCTGACCAACGCCACCGGGCTGTACATGTGCCTGTTTGTCTCGCTGCCGCTGGCTGAAAAGCTCTATACCCTGCTGCGCCCCCATGATCAGGCCAATGTTGCTGTTACTGCGGTCAAAACCGCAGGCAAGGAGGTATAACGCCATGTCTTCGATGAATCCTTCTTCCACCGGTGCGGTAGCCGATCCTGCTGCGCAGGAGCAGAAACTGTCTCTGGCAGAGCACGCTGTGGTACTGGTGATCGTCTGTGCCATCGCCCTGATTGCCAACTGGGCTGGACAGGGCACCGCGCTGCTGACCGCTTTGCCCGGCATGCTGATTATCTATGCCATCGTCATGGCGGGTTTGCTGCTGACCAAAGTCATGCCTTTCTATCTGCCCTCGGTCGCCTGGGTCTCACTGGTCAGCATGGCCGTCACGCTGCCTGTTACGCCCGGTTCCGAGTGGCTGCTGGGGCACCTGAAAGCGATTAATTTCCTGTCCATGGTGACGCCGGTACTGGCCTATGCCGGTCTGGCCATCAGCCGGCAGGAAGTCAGCATCTTCAAGGCCTCCGGTATCAAGATCGTGCTGGTGTCGCTGCTGGTGTTTGCCGGCACCTATCTGGGGTCGGCGGTGATTGCCCAGCTGATGCTGTAAACGCCCTGGTCGGCAGCGTGCCGGAGATAACACCTGCATGTTGCCTGCAACCCGCTACGCTTAACTGATTAATCGAGCCCGAGCCGCAGCTACTGAGCGGCTCGGGCTGTCGTTTCTACTGAAGAGAACGTTGCATGAGTTCACTTATCCCTCTCAACTCTTCCCTGCACCAGCAGATGAAAGCGTGGCGCCATACCCTGCACAGCCACCCCGAAACCGCTTATGAAGAGGTCAGGACCTCGGCGATGGTCGCTGGCATCCTGCGTGATCTGGGTCTGGCAGTAGAAGTGGGGCTGGGAGGCACCGGTGTGGTGGCGACCCTGCAGGGCCGTCTTGGCGTCGGCGAGGCCATTGCCCTGCGTGCCGATATGGACGCGCTGGATGTCGAGGAAATGAACCAGTTTGCCCACTGCTCGACCGTCAAGGGCAAGATGCACGCCTGTGGTCATGATGGCCATACCACCATGCTGCTGGGAGCGGCCGCTCATCTGGCCGCCAACCCCGATTTTTATGGCACCCTGCACTTTATTTTTCAGCCTGCGGAAGAGAATGAGGCCGGTGCCAAAGCGATGATTGATGATGGCCTGTTCGAGCGCTTTCCGGTCAGTGCGGTCTACGGTATGCACAACTGGCCGGCGTTGCCTGCCGGGCAGGCCGCCGTCCATGCCGGGCCGGTGATGGCGGCGTTCGATACCTTTGAAATTGAAGTGAAGGGGCACGGCTGTCACGGTGCCATGCCGCACATGGGGGTTGACCCGATCCAGGTGGCGGCGCAGCTGGTGACCGCGTTGCAGAGCATTGTCAGCCGCAATGTCGATCCGCAGAAGTCCGCTGTGATCAGCGTGACCAGGATTGAAAGCGGCCATACCTTCAATGTGATCCCGGAAAGTTGCCACATGCTCGGCACCACCCGGTCTTTCGACCCTGCCGTGCGTGATCTGCTGGAGCAGCGCATGGGCGAGATGGTGACGCAGCTGTGCGCGGCACTGGGCTGTACCGGCATTCTGAAATACACCCGGCGCTATCCGGCCACCATCAATACTGCAGCAGATGCCGAACTGTGCCGCGCGGTACTCAGTGAGCAGCAGGGGATCGAGCAGGTGCACTGGAATGCTCCGGCCAGCATGGGCGCAGAAGATTTCGCCTTTATGCTGGAGCGGGTGCCCGGCTGCTATATCTGGATGGGCAATGGTTCCAGCAACCACAGCCACGGCCTGCACAGCCCCCACTACGACTTCAATGATGATATCCTGCCGCTTGGCGCCAGTTTCTGGGCGGGGCTGGTCTATCGTCGCCTTGGCCAGGGGTAAGCGCTGTTGCAAGAGCGATAAACGGTTCTCAGCACGAGTCTGGGCAGGTATGACGCCTGCCCGGATGTTGCTGGCATAGGCAGACAGCGAGGTGAAAACGTGCGTACCCGTGCCCTGAGGTATTTTGAAGTCGTGGCGCAGGAGGGCAGCATCCGCCGGGCTGCCGATGTATTGCATGTGGCCCCTTCAGCCATCAGCCGACAGGTGCAGAAACTCGAAGAGCAGCTCAGTGTCACCCTGATGCAGCGCCACAAGCAGGGCATGCTGCTGACTACGGCGGGTGATCAGCTGCTGCGCTTTATCCGCGATATGCGTCAGCGTGAAGACTATTTCCTTTCCCATCTGGCCGATGCCGAAGCGCTGAAAACCGGCACTCTGCGGCTGGCGACCGGCGGCGGCTTTATTTCCGATCTGATTGGCAATGCCATTGCCGACTTTGCCCGCACCTATCCCGGTGTCCGTATTGATCTGAATATCTGCGGCGGTGATGAAGTGATCCGGCTGGTGCAGGATGACGAGGCCGAGCTGGGGATTGTCTTCCACCAGCACAACAACGCCTGTGTGGAATCACTGCTGACCTGCCGTCAGCCGCTGGTGCTGATGGTCAGCCCGGAGCACCGGCTGGCCACCTGCACCGAACTGAGCCTGCAGGAAGTCGCCGGTGAAACCTTTGCGGTGCTGACCGAAGCCTTCCATATCCGGCAGCTGCTGACCCTGTGGGAAAATAAGTCACGTATCCATCTGCGTGCCCAGCTGACCTGCAACTCCTTCGATGCGCTCAAACTCTATGTCCGTACCGGGCTGGCGGTGACGGTGCTGCCACGCTTTTCCGCCTCCAGCGAGATTCGGGATGGCACCCTTCATGCCATTGATCTGGTCGATGAAGTGCTGACCAATACCTCGGTGCATCTGGTGATGCGCAAAGGGCGGCAGACCACCGCGGCGATGCAGACCATGCGGGACTATATAAGTCGTACCATGGAGGCGTTCAGCTGAGTCTTTACACGCTTTGCTGCGCGTCGGCCATACGGCGTTAAAAAGAGCCTCGGAATGCTCATTTAGCTGACTAAACTCCGCTTCCTCAGTTCTTTTTGCCTTGTCTGACCCTGGCTCGCGAAAGCGCTGGCAGCCTCTCGGAGTCTCTCTGTCGCTTTGCTGCGCGTCGGTCATACGGCGTTAAAAAGAGCTTCGGAATGCTCATTTAGCTGACTAAACTCCGCTTCCTCAGCGCTTTTTGCTTTGTTCGGTTATGCCTGTAAAAGCACAGGCATAAGGCGGCAAGGTGAACAGCGGCAGGCCGCCATTCACCTGCCTGTTGTCAGCAGGTCAGCATAAATTACTCACTGCCGTAACCAAACGCCTGCACTGGCTCGGCGGCGGTTTCCACCCAGACGCTCTTCACCTGCGTGTATTCGTACAGTGCTTCTACCCCGCTGGAGCGGCCGTGGCCACTGGCGCCGTAGCCACCAAACGGCGAGCTGACGTGGATGGTTTTATAGCCATTGATCCAGAACGTGCCTGCCCGCACGCTGGCGGCGACCCGATGAGCGCGGCCCACATCGCCGGTCCAGACTGCACCGGCCAGACCGAAACGGCTGTCGTTGGCCAGGGCAATGGCGTCGGCTTCATCACGGAAGGGAATCGCGACCACCACCGGACCAAAGACTTCTTCCTGCGCGATGTGCATCTGGTTGGTGGCCCTGAAAACGGTGGGACGCACAAAATAGCCGCTGCCGCAGTGCAGGGTGTTCAGGCAGTCCGGATCAACCAGCTCGGCCCCTTCGGCCCGGGCATCGGCGATCATCTTCTGTACATGGGCAAACTGTCTGGCGTTCTGGATCGGGCCTACCTCAGTGCTGCTGTCGAGCGGTGCGCCTACCTGAATGCGGGCTGCGGCCTTGCTCAGACGGTCAACGAAGTCGTCATAGATGTCGGCCTGAATCAGCAGCCGCGAACCGGCCACACAGCTTTGCCCGGCGGTGGAAAAAATGGCCGCCTGTGCGCCTTTCAGCGCCCGTTCCAGATCAGCATCGGCAAACACGATATTGGCCGACTTGCCGCCCAGTTCCAGTACACAGGGCAGAGTGCGTCTGGCCGCACTCTGGGCAATCAGGCTGCCGGTGGCCGGGGAGCCGACAAACACCACCTTGCTGATGGCCGGATGAGCGATGGCCGCCTGTCCGGCTGTGTGGCCATAGCCGGCGATCACATTGATCAGACCGTCAGGCAGCCCGGCCTGCTGCGCCAGCACACCCAGTGCCAGTGAGCTGAGCGGGGTCAGTTCCGACGGCTTCAGCAGCACGCTGTTGCCCATGGCCAGCGCCGGGGCCAGCTGCCAGCCAGCGGTGAACACCGGCGCGTTCCACGGGGTGATCTGCAGCACGGTGCCTATCGGCTCGCGCCGGGTGTAGTTGAGATGGCTGCTGGGGACCGGGATCACATCGCCGTAGAACTTGTCACACCAGCCGCTGTAGTACTCGAACATTTCCACGACTTTGGCGACTTCCACCCGGGCATCGCGCAGGGGTTTGCCTGCGCTGATGGCTTCCAGCAGTGCCAGTTGTTCAGCATTGTCTTCAATCCTGCGTGCCAGTCGCTGCAGCAGACGGCCACGCTGGGCATGGCTGAGCTGCCACCACTGGCGCTGGGCACAGGTGGCGGCGTCGGCGGCCATGGCCACCTGCGCAGCACTGGCATCGGCGTATTCCAGCAGTGGTGCCGAGGTGGCCGGGTCGAACAGGGTGATGCTGGCGCCTTCGCCGCTGACCAGCTGACCATTGATCCAGCTGCCAATGGCGGCGTCGGCAAAGAAGTGCTGCAGCATGGCAGACAGCAGAGTGGTGGTTTCAGAAGGAGTTGTCATGGCTAGACCTCGGTGTGTCAGGGGTGCTCAGGCGCAATGATGGGTTTGACGATGGCGTTAAAGTCTTCACCGTCGGCCAGGGTGCCGGCACTGGCTGCCCAGGTGGCGGCCACCTGATTGAGCAGGGCCAGATCAAGCCCCAGCTCATCAGCCAGCTGCTTGCCCAGACGCACATCCTTGCGCATCAGCTGCATGGTGAAGCCGGAATCGAACTGGCCGCTGAACACCCACAGTGGGAAATTCACCTCGCTGATACCGCTGCGACCGGAACCGGCACTGACGCCTTCCAGCACCCTGACCGGATCAACACCGGCCTGTTGTGCCAGCCGGACGATCTCGGCATTGGTCAGCAGATGAGCGGCACACAGCAGGTTGTTGGCGATCTTGGTGATATGCCCGGCACCGACCGGGCCGATGCAGGTGCGTTTGGCGGAGACGGCTTCCAGCACTGGTTGTGCCCGCTCGATATCCGCATCACTGCCGCCGAGTACCATGGAGAGGGTGCCGCTGGCCGCGCCTTTGGGGCCACCGCTGACCGGCGCATCGACAAAGCCGATCTGGCGTTCTGCCAGTGCTTTGGCCAGTGCCCGGCTGGTATCCGGGTGTGAGGTGGAGGTGTCGATCACCAGGCTGCCGCTGCGGGCCTGCGGCAGGATGTGGTTGATGACCACGGCTTCGACAATTTGTGCGGTCGGCAGCGACAGCAGCAGGATGTCGGCCTGCTGACAGAGGCTGGTCAGGTCATCCGCGATGGCCAGACCCTGGCTGGCCAGCTCACTGCAGCGGCCGCTGGATAAATCAAAACCGCTGACCTGCATGCCTTTGCTCAGCAGGGTCAGGGCCATCGGCCCGCCCATGTTGCCAAGGCCAATCACGCCGATGTGCAGGCGGTCGGAAGAAGGGGAAAGCGTCATCGTGGACATCTCCATATAGCTCGAATGAAGTCGCAAGGCGGGAGCAGAGGGGTCGTCTCAGCATGGAAGGCGGCAGAGTTGCGAACAATCACAATAAATGGGAGTTTTGTTGCTTTCAGAGCAACGCAGAATGGGAGGTGCAATGCGTTCGGGGATCAACTTGCAGCGGGTGGCGGTATTCTGCGAAACCGTGCGTCAGGGCAGCGTGCGGGCGGCAGCGGATATCCTCAACGTGGCACCGTCGGTGGTCAGCCGCCATATTGCGCAGCTGGAGAAGGAGCTGGGGATGGCGCTGATGGAGCGCCATCGGCGGGGCGTCAAAGTAACCGAAGCGGGGCTGCGGGTGCTGCAGTTCCAGCAGGAGCAGCTGGCGCAGGAGGAGGCCCTGTTCAGCGAGCTGCAGAGCCTCAATGGTCTGCATCAGGGGCAGGTGCGGCTGGTGGTGGGGGAAGGCTTTGTCAGTGATCTGATGAGTGCGCCACTGACGTCGTTTCGCCAGCGTTATCCGGGGCTCAGTTTCAGTGTGCGGCTGGCGGGCACCAACGAGGTGCTGCGCGAGATTCTCGACGATAGTGCCCATATCGGGCTGGTCTATTACCCGCCTGCCGACCCGCATATCCGCGTGCATGCGCGGGTGCCGCAGCCGCTGTGTGTGATCGTACCCGCCGGACATCCGCTCTGTGATGCGCCACCGCCGTTAACCATGGCGCAGTTGCAAAGCTATGCGCTGGCGGTGATGGAAGATGCCTATGGCACCCGCCACCTGTTGCAACGGGCGGAGCAGGAGGCGCAGATACACTTCCAGCCCTGTCTGACTACCAACAGCATTTCCGTGCTGCGGCGCTTTGTGCTGGAAGGCATGGGGCTGGCGTTTCTGCCCGCCTTTTCCATCGCCAGTGAACTGAGCAGCGGCGAGTTGCTGGCCCTGCCGGTGGCATCGAAGGTGTTGCAGGAGGCAGAAGCTCAGCTGATTACCCGTCTTGGCCGGCAGTTGCCGCCCGGTGCTCAGCGTCTGCTGCAGCATCTGGTCAGAAGTATGGGAGCCTTCAGTGGCGGCCAGTAGAGGGGCCGCAGCCATTTGAGTGATACATCGGGCTTTTCTATTTCTTATTTTTGATATATTTTCTCAAAAATAAGATTTGACGAGCGCTGAGCATGAGTGATTCCCCCTTTTCTGATGCCTTTGAGAGCCCTTCTGTGCCGCAGCCGGTAGCCGATGACGCCAGCCTGTCGGCGGTCGAGATTCGTCTCGCTCAGCGTCTGGCCAGCCTGCGCAGTGAGCGTGGCTGGTCGCTGGATGTGCTGGCCGAGCAGACCGGTATCAGCCGCGCTACTCTGGCACGGCTGGAACGCGGCCAGAGCAGCCCAACCACCGTGCAGCTCGGGCGGCTGTGCACGGCGTATGGCTTACCGATGTCCCACCTGATTGCTGAGGCGGAGGTCGAGCCACCGCAGTTGCTGCGCCATGACGAGCAGCAGGTCTGGGTTGATGCGGCGCTCGGCTTCGAGCGGCGGATGATTTCGCCGCCCTCCAGTGGCATGAAGGCCGAGCTGATTGAAGGCTATCTGCAGCCCGGCGCGGATATCCGTTATGACGCGCCGCCCGTGGCCGGGCTGGAGCAGCATATCTGGGTCAGGGAAGGGGTGCTGGAATACCACATTGATGATCAGCTATTCCGCCTGCAGGCCGGTGACTGCCTGCGTTTCCGGCTCTATGGCCGCTCCCGTTTTGTCTGCCCGGCAGCGCAGCCGGTGCGGTATCACATCGTTATCTGCCGTCCCTGACGGGTATCTGCGAGGGCTGTCATCGCGACAGCGTGTCACGCTATCTGAGGTGAAAAATGAAGGAACTAGCCGCTGCGGCAGAGGCCGTTGTCATTGAAGAGCTGACCGCCGAACAGGGGCTGGCACGACTGGATGAACTGGCCGACATTCTCCATGCCTGTGTGCTGGACGGTGCCAGTGTCGGCTTTGTGCTGCCGTTCAGCATCGAGCAGGCCAAACGGTTCTGGCTCGGCCAAAGCCAGAGCTGGCGCAGTGGCGGGCGTCTGCTGCTGGTGGCGCGACAGGGCCAGCGGCTGGTAGCAGTGGTGCAGTTGGGGATCGATACGCCGCCGAACGGCTCACACCGTGCTGAAGTCACCAAGCTGCTGGTGCATCCTGCAGCGCGCCGTCTGGGCATTGCCCGTCGGCTGATGGAAGAGGTGGAATGGCTGGCCCGCCGTCAGCAGCGCAGCCTGCTGATTCTCGATACCTGCAGTGGCAGCACGGCGGAAGGACTGTATCGCTCGCTGGGGTATGAGCTGGCCGGTCAGGTGCCGGGCTACGCCCAGTCGATTCACGGTGTGCCGGAAGCCACCAGCGTGATGTACCGTATGCTGCCCGGCTAATCACTGCTTGGTGTGGCTGTTGGCGGTTGTAAGGCATCCAGTTGCTGCTGGATTGTATCTCGCTGTGCCCGTGCCTCCGCCGCCGCTTCGCTATTGCCTAGCTGTTCTTCAATTAAAGCTATGTTGTGGTACGCAATAAGCAGGTCTTTCAGCACCGGCGGTATATCTCCCAGAGTCTGATGTAGTTGCTGGCACAGTTGCAAACTCAGTTGATAGTTATGCTGGGCAACAGTGGAGTCGCCTAGTTTGCGCTCAATATCGCCCTGCTTGTTATAAGAAACCGACAAGTCCCTTAGTACTTGCGGTGTATTGCCCAGGCTTTGCTGAAGTTGCTGACGCAGCTTCAAACTATGCTGATAGGCATCTTTAGCTTCAGCAAGATCGCCTAGTTCGCACTCAATTTCCCCCAGCCGTTCATAGGAAACCGACAGGTCTCTTAGTACTTGCGGTGTATTGCCCAGGCTTTGTTGAAGTTGCTGACGCAGCTTCAAACTATGCTGATAGGCATCTTTAGCTTCAGCAAGATCGCCTAGTTCGCACTCAATATCGCCCTGCTTGTTATAAGAAACCGACAAATCCCTAAGTATTTGCGGCGTATCGCCCAGGCTTTGCTGAAGTTGCTGACGCAGCTTCAAACTATGCTGATAGGCATCTTTAGCTTCAGCAAGATCGCCTAGTTCGTGCTCAATATCGCCCTGCTTGCTATAGGAAACCGACAAATCCCTTAGTACTTGCGGTGTATTGCCCAGGCTTTGCTGAAGTTGCTGACGCAGCTTCAAACTATGCTGATAGGCATCTTTAGCTTCAGCAAGATGACCTAATGCGTGTTCAACATTGCCCAACCTGGAATAGAGAGCCGACAAATTTCTAAGTACTTGCGGTGTATCGCCCAGGCTTTGCTGAAGTTGCTGGCACAGCTTCAAACCTTGCTGATAGGCATCTTTAGCTTCAGCAAGATCGCCTAGTTCGCGCTCAATATCGCCCAGATGGCTATAGGTAACCGACAAATCCCTTAGTGTCTGTGGTGCATTATTCAGGCTTTGCTGAAGTTGCTGAAACAACTCTGCGCTTTCGGTTGCCAGAGCTTGGGCATCCTGTAGCGCACTGATCTTTGTCAGTAGTGTTGCCAGTTCGCCCAGGCAGACAGCTACAGTACGTAAATGCAGATTGCTTGGCTTTTCCGTGTAACGCTTTCTGGCTGCCGTGAGTTTGTGTCGGGCTGCGGTAATAGCCTCCTGCAATTGGTCTGCCGAATAGACATCCTTATCCTGTGTATCATTGTTGCTGGCAGCTAAAGCCTCGCTCTCTGAGCGCTCCATTACGCTCATGGCAGGCAGAATAATAAGCTGCTGGCGCACGCTCCATAAATCCGGGGCGTATTCCACAATATGGGCACCAAATGAGTAGGGCAGTTGAAAAAATAGGGGGCTATTGATCTGGTTTTCCAGCTGCCATCGGCGTTTATTCAGCAGAGATAGGGTCTGCTCTCGCACGCTGTCCCACTGCTGCTCTGCATCCAGTGCTGACAATTCCAGCCAGATAGGCGTGCCCTGCTGATGCCCAGAATTGAAGATAGTCTCTGTTACCCACAGTGGAGCATTCTGCAACTGCTCAGGCTTAATCCAGCGTAGTGCTTTGGCGTGGGTGCGCATATAGTCCTGCACCCGCTGGCGTAGCTGGATGGCGGCACGCGTGTCTTCCACCAGCACGAAAAACAGGGCAAAGCCCTGGTGCCACTCCAGTATCAACCGGGTTTCGGCCCAGAGCGCCTCAAAGTTGCTGGGCGTGTAGCGGGTATCAGACATGGTTATGAATAATAGGGGGTACCTGATACCAGATACTGCCGTTCTGGTAGTTCAGCACCAGAGAGTGGTCGAACAGGCGAATAATGGGCGGTAAATCACTGTCCAGATTAGTGATTTGGCTGGCCAGATCGCCGCTGTGGTTCTTGCAGTGTTCCAGCCATTGACGGTCTTTGGCATTCAGCCAGTGGAAGTTCTTGGTTTCCTCAGTAATGGCCTGCTGCACTGGTGTGCTGTTGGTTTGCGCTATGGGGAAATCGACCCTGCCAAGAGAAGCTTTACGTGTGGCCAGTCGAATCAGTGAAAACATACGGCGCACGTTACCACCGGATAACCAGGCAAATTCTTCAATCACTTCTTGGCTGACATAGCGTTGCCAGTCGGCGAAACGTCTGTTGATGACTTCCACCATCTTGCCAATACCCTCTGCATTGCGCTGTGGCTCTTCATCATTACTAGGCTTATGCATAATTTTGAAGTTGGGCAATGAGAAGGTGCCGGAGTAGAACTGGTCGATATTGGGCAGTAACGCATGCAGGTAGGGTGGCACGGTGTAAATCACGGAAATATCGGGCATAGCAAGCCGTGCCGGGTTATTAAAAAATAGTTCTTTTAGTGAGTCGAACAGTACGTGTTCCAAACCACTGGGGGCAGACAGGCGCTCCAGTGAATCGACAACGAGCACCACCTTTTCTTGTCTACTCTGTTGTTGGATAGCAGCAGCGACCTCTGCTGCAAATTTGTTCGCTTCCTGAAAGAACTGACTGGACTGCTGAGCAAATTGGATCAACTCCTGCCTGAAGGTGACGTTTTCATGCAATGAGAACTCCACCTCTGCCCCCGGAGTGACGAACTTGGGTTTAAGTTCGACATTAGAGTTCATTACACGCTTAAAGCGATCCCAGATACTGTCTGTAAGAAATTTGTTGCCGTAGCGCTTTTGCACGGCTTCGCACAAGCCCGCCAGCACAGTAAAAATCAGCTCGGTTTGGCCAATTTTCGGATCATTGAGATCCAGATAGGCATCAGCACTGCAATAAAAAGCAGGAATACTGCCTTGGTTTAGCTCACCCATCAGGCGTTGCAGTTCGGTGGTTTTCCCAGCGCCACGCAGGCCAGAGAACAGATAGCAGCCAGGGCTGTCTTCCCATTCGATTGCCTGTTTCATTTCAGCAACGCAATCATGGGCCTGATCAGGTGCCCGATTGACGTAGTACGTCAGGACATCTTCATCGCGCTTGGCGGTATCCAGAAAGGCATTGTGGAAAGACTTAGGGTCCAGTGGTGGTGTGCTCATTTACGATTTCCATTGCCTGGGCAGCCAGTGATGACGAGGGAGGATAGCATGGGGCAATTGTGGCTGCCTATGCGCGTCGTCGGGCGGCGCTGCCCGGCTCCGCTATACTTGCTCTCGCAACCCGCCAATTGTGCATTTGCAGCAATTTCGTCTGTCATCTTATCGCGTCACGATAGTGTGAAAAGCTGACGTTCATTTTGCATGTAATGTCACTATAGTCACGTTGTATAAATTTGGGATATCCACTCGGGAGAGAAGATCATGCGGCGACTGGGTTTAGCTGTCGGCACCACAGTGCTGGCAGCATTGATGGTGTTCAGTTATATGGCCAGGGCCAGTGACTTTCCGGCACCAATGGATGACGTGATTCTCACCGTCAGCGGCGACATTAAGGCCAACAGTGGCAAGGATGTCGACTTCGACCGCGCCATGCTGGCCGCGCTGCCACAATCGGAAATCAACACCGGTACCCCCTGGACCGAAGGGGTTCACAACTACAAGGGCGTACTGCTGAAAGATCTGCTGAAGGCAGTCGACAGTCAGGGCAAGGAAATCATTGCCCGCGCGCTCAATGACTACCAGACCACCCTGACCACCCAGCATGTGGACAAGGATGGCGCACTGGTCGCCATGGAAGAAGACGGTCAGGCGCTGACCGTGCGCAACAAGGGGCCGCTGTGGGTGATTTTCCCGCTGACCGACCACCCCGAGCTGAATGTGCCCAGTATTCACAGCGCGATGATCTGGCAGCTGCGCGCCATTGTCGTTAATCCTTAAGGACGTCGGATGTTGTAGTGATCATGAAGAAGTGGCTGAACTCTCTGGTGCTGTACGGCGTCGCTCTGGTGTTCCTGGGTTTGTCAGCTATTTCTCTGAATGAATACTTTCACAACGCGCAGATCATTTCCTCGCATATCCAGCTGAGTGCCTGGTCACTGGCCCAGCTGGAGCTGGAACAGCAAAAATTCTTCAATAATCTGCGTCTGTTTCAGGCAGGCGCCATCAGCCATAAAGAGCTGATGTTGTCCTACGACATGCTGTGGAACCGGCTGACCATCTTCCTTGAGGGCGACGAGAACCGCGACATTCGCAGCCGCTTCCATGCTGATAAAACCGTCGGTGAGTTCTTCGATCTGCTCAGGAAGCTGGAACCGACCATGCTGCACCTGAAGCAGAGTTCAGAGCCCATCAGTCAGCTGGTGCAGGACGTTGCAGGCTATCAGTCACGGATTCGTGAGCTGATGGTGCTCAATTTCACCGGCCCGGAAGCCTCCAAGCAGCTGGACGGCATACGCCAGTCGCAGCGCATTCTCGCATTCAATATTTCCGGACTGGTCCTCAGTGGCTGCCTGCTGGTGTTTTACCTGTTACGTCAGTCACGGCGTTACAACCAGCTGGCGCTCAGTGATTCCCTGACCGGGCTGGCCAATCGCAGTGCCTTTCAGCAGCAGTTAAATCTGACCTTCAGCCGCCGCCAGCGCGGTCTTTCGGCGTTATGTCTGATCGATCTGAACAACTTCCGTGAGGTGAACCTGACCCTGGGACAGGCGCAGGGTGACGATATGCTCAAGCGCGTGGCCCAGCGTATCCGGGCGCATCTGCGTCAGCAGGATATGGTGGCGCGTCTGGACAGCGATGACTTTGCCATCATCCTCAGAGACCTCGACAGCCGTGAGGAAGGCCTCGGTCTGATGCGTTATCTGCAACGGGTGCTGGTGTTCGAGTATCTGGCACAGGACAAGGTATTTCAGGTGGATGTCGGTATCGGCGTGGCCTTTATGCACGATGTCGTTTCCGCCGATGACATCATGCTGGAAGCCAGCCTTGCCCTCAGCGAAGCCAAACGCAGCAAGGAGCATTCGGTTGCCCTGTTTGAGCCGTGGATGAGTGAGCAGGAGCATCG
Organism: Pokkaliibacter sp. MBI-7; assembly: GCF_029846635.1. Classification (NCBI taxonomy): domain Bacteria; kingdom Pseudomonadati; phylum Pseudomonadota; class Gammaproteobacteria; order Oceanospirillales; family Balneatrichaceae; genus Pokkaliibacter; species Pokkaliibacter sp. MBI-7. The sequence continues at coordinate 3,226,875 of NZ_JARVTG010000001.1, forward strand.
CCGCCGTGAGCTGCTGTCATCGCTTCGCCGTCTGCTGGAGGGGGGCGTGGTGGATGGTGCGCTGCGTCTGGTATATCAGCCGGTCTACCGTCTCAGCGATCAGGCCATGCTGGGTGCTGAGGCGCTGATCCGCTGGGCACATCCGCACTATGGCAATATTCCGCCACCCGAACTGATCGAGCTGGCGGAAAACAACGGTCTTGGTCGTGCCCTGGGGGAATGGCTGTTCAGCCGTCTGCAGTTTGACCGTGATGTCAACCGGGTGATATGGCCAGACGGGATGACGGTGGCGCTTAACCTGTCACCCAGCCTGTTTCATGCGGGTCTGCCCGACTGGGTAGCGGGTCAGTTGCAGCGCACGGGTTTCCGCGCGGAACAGCTGGTGCTGGAGATTACTGAGAACATCACCATGGTTGACTTCCAGCGTTCCAAACAGATTCTCGAAGCCCTCAAACAGATGGGCATCAAGGTGGCACTGGATGATTTCGGCACCGGCTACTCTTCACTGTCCTACCTGCGCGAGCTGAAGGTCGACAAGCTGAAGATTGACCGCAGTTTCGTCCATAACCTGCATGAAGATCAGAACCAGCGCATGTTCGTTATGAGCATCGTCCAGCTGGCCCATCATCTGCAGGTGCAGGTGGTCGCAGAAGGCATCGAGTGCCGCCCCGAAGAGCTGCTGGCGACGGAGCTGGGCTGCGATGAAGGGCAGGGTTATCTCTATGCCCGACCACTGGAAGCCAGCCATCTGCCCGGTATGTGGCTGGTGGGTCATCAGCAGGCTCTGCACTGAGAGCCTGCGCAACCGGCTGACTACTCTGTTATTCAGGCAGATATCAGGTTATTCAGGCAGATATCAGCGGCTTGTGACTGGCCGCGTACTCGGCAGCGATGGCCGCACTGATCCCGGCAATAACGGCACTGCAGGCATCCCAGTCAGCTTTCGCCTGAGTGATGTAAATACTCAGCAGCAGCGGCTTCTGGCCCGGCGGCCAGAGGATAGCGACATCGTTGGCCGTGCCGTTATCGCCGCTGCCGGTCTTGTCACCCACTTGCCATGTCTTTGGTACACCTTTGCGAATACGGCTGCCACCGGTGGTGTTATCCCGCAGCCACTGGCCAAGCTGTTGCTGGCTTGCTGTCGAGAGTACGTCACCGAGGAGCAAGCGCTGCAAATTGGAGGTCATTGCCTCTGGTGTTGTGGTGTCTCGCGGATCATTGTCGATGGCCGTGTTCAGGGCGGTTTCCCAACGGTCCAGTCGCGATACGCCATCACCCATGCTGCGGGCAAAATCCGTCACCGCCTGCGGCCCACCCAACTGGCTGATAATCAGATTGGCGGCAGTATTGTCGCTGTAGGTCATGGCCGCATGGCAAATCTCGCCAAGGCTCATGCCTTCCGGTTTACCGGCAAACGCTTTGGAAATCGGTGAGTAACTCACTACATCCTGCTGGTTAAAGGTCAGGCGCTGTGTCAGCGACAGCCTGCCTTCATCCACCTGCTTCAGAATGGCGCTGCAGGCCAGCACCTTGAAGGTGCTGCACATGGCAAAGCGCTCGTTGCCACGATGGCTCCAGCCCATGCCCGTATCGGTATCCAGCAGGCTCACGCCAATTTTTCCCTGCAGTTTTCTTTCTCCGTTGCGCACGGCCTCAGCAAGGCCCGGGTGCTCCGCGGCCAGTGTGAGCGGGGAAAGCGCTGCACCGCATAGTGCAGCAAGTGCCAGCACACTGCTGTGGCTAAGAAACTGTCGGCGACTCGATGGCATGGGGTGTCTCCTGATAGTTAATCTAGGGTTTCAGTGAAAGAAGAGAGCAGGGAGTGCCGGGTGTATGGCACAAATACAATGGCACTTCCCTGATATTTTCTGCCCTGGCCAGGGAGTAAAAGGATTCTAGAGATGTACGGATGGCTCAGGCAAAGTATCTTATTTTGCCTCTGGTATTAGTTTTTTTAGGGTCGAATGTTTTTGGAATGTTAAGCCACGACGCCTGATAAGGAGCTTTGCATGCAGCGTCCGCATTTGCCGTTAAAAGCGCTGTTAGCTTTTGAAGCTGCCGCCCGCCATTTAAGTTTTACTCTGGCGGCGCAGGAAATGAATGTGACACAGGCGGCCGTGAGCCATCAGGTAAAGGCGCTGGAAGAACGTCTGGGCGTGACGCTGTTTCGCAGGCTTTCCCGCGGGCTGGCCCTGACGCCTGAAGGTGAGGCCCTGCTGCCAAGCCTTCGGCGCTCGTTTGACACGATGGCGCACTCCCTGCGGCAAGTCAGTGAAAGTCAGGGCAAGCAGCCATTGACCATCGGTGTCGTGGGCACTTTCGCAACGGGCTGGCTATTGCCTCGGCTGGTGGACTTTTATCAGCAGTTTCCGTGGATCGATCTGCGGCTGTCGACCCATAACAACCGGGTCAATCTGGCGGAAGAAGGGCTGGATCTCGCCGTGCGTTTTGGTGACGGCGCCTGGCACGGCACGCTGGCAGAACCCCTGATGGCCTCGCCGCTCACTCCTCTGTGCACACCTCAGATGGCCGCGCAACTCACGGATGTTGAGGGCTTGCTGCGCTGCCAGCTGCTGCGTTCCTATCGGGAAGAGGAATGGAGCGAGTGGTTTACCGCAGCCGGTTTGCCCGGTGCCTTGCCGCTGCGAAGTCCCATTCAGTTTGACTCTTCCCTCACCATGATGGAGGCCGCTCGACAGGGTCACGGCGTGGCGCTGGCGCCGGTGGCGATGTTCCGCAGCTGGGTGGAAGCTGGCTGGGTATGTCAGCCTTTTGCTGCACAGGTGGCGATGGGCCGCTACTGGCTGACGCGACTGCGCAATCGTGATGAAACCGCGGCCATGCGGACGTTTAGTGAATGGCTACAGCAGGCCATGGATAAGGAACTGATATAAGCCGCGGGCGAGGGGCACTGGCAACGACGCTGAGTGTATTGGCCCGCTGGGCTCAGGCCAGAACGCTACACTTCACTCTGCCGTCAGCCCCGCATTCTCTTCCTGCCCTGAGTGCATCGGTCACACGGCGGCATTCGGCGTCAAAGTGGTAAAAGGTGACGCCCTGCCACTGGCCGCAGCCGCTATACCTAATGTGAGCCAGTCTGGGCAGCTCGCGATCCATCGGCAGGCTGGGCAAGAGAGGGCAGATGACAAGCCGGGCATTCAACTCGATGCCAGCAGGGCAGGGCGCGGCCATGCTTTGCTGGCTGTGTGCGGTACTGTTGCTGGTGGGGCAGGCCGCCTTTGCCGCTGACGCAGACAGCCTGCCTGAACCTCAGGGTAAGGTCGTCCTGACCATCAGTGGTGCGCTGCAACAGCGTAATCGTGGTAATGAGGCGCAGTTTGATCTGGCCATGCTGCAGGCCATGAAGCAATACGACATCGTCACTGTCACCCCCTGGACCGAAGGTCTGCACCGCTACCGTGGTGTCCGGCTCAGCGAGCTGCTGGCGCGGGTGGGCGCCAAAGGTGACTGGGCCATCGCCTACGGTCTGGATGACTTTCATGCCCGGGTCGATCTGTCGCTGGCCAGCCAACATGGAGCCATCATCGCCCTGTTTGCCGATGGTCACGCACTGACGGTGCGTAGCAAAGGCCCGCTGTGGCTGATCTTCCCTTTGTCAGATGCACCCCAGCTGGATACGCCCGCTGTGGCTAATCAGATGGTCTGGCAACTCAATCACCTGCAGCTGGAACCCTGAGCCATGGCCCGGTTGCGCCCCTGGCTGCTGTACCTCATGGTGCTGGTGTTTGTGCTGCTGTCGGGGTTCTCCATCGCCGGTTATTTCACCAACGTGCACCTGGTGTCAGTGCAGCAGCAATCCAGCGCCTGGTCACTGTCACAACTGCAGCTGCAACTGCAGCGCTTCTGCCTGTCGTTGCAGTTGTACGAGGCGGGCAGGCGCGACAAGGAACAACTGCAGCTCAGCTACGACCTGCTGTGGAGCCGGGTCGATATCTTTCTGCAGGGTCGTGACAGCGAGGCCTTGCGGCGGCAGCCGGGAGTGACCGAGCAGATCTCCCAGCTGGCGGCTCTGCTGCGCGCCAACGCCGATACCATCAGCGCCCTGCCAGACGGAGAAAGTACCGGCAGCATGGTGCTGGGCGGTGTGTTTAACCCCTTTCAGGAGGTGATCAACACCATCATGGTGGATACCCTCACCAGTTCAGAATCACTGCAGTCATTACGCACAGTGGAGCGGGCGCAGCAGCAGCTGGCCTTCAGCCTGATCGGTCTGGTGATCAGCGGCCTGTTGCTGGCGCTGTACCTGCTGCGTCAGTACCGCCGCTATACCCTGCTGGCCCTGCATGATCCGCTGACCTCGCTGGCCAATCGCAGTGCCTTTCAGATGCAGTTGCAACAGGCTGCACATCAGCCGGGCGATGCCCTGCTGTGCCTGATCGATCTCAATCAGTTCAGGGAGGTCAACCTGACCCTCGGTCAGGCTCAGGGAGATGCCATGCTGCAGCGTACCGGGCGCCGTCTGCGCAGCAATCTGCCAGCCACGGCGGTGATCGCCCGGCTGGAAAGTGATGACTTTGCCGTGCTGCTGACCGATATGGCTGACCAGAGTGTGGTGCTCTGCCAGCTGCAGCAGTTACAGCAGGCACTGGTGTTTGAGTACTTCCTGCCGGACCGGGTGTTTCAGGTGCGTGCCAGTATCGGCCTGGCGCTGAGTAAGGGGGGCTTTGATGCTGACACCCTGCTGGCTCAGGCCAGCATGGCGCTGGATCAGGCCAAGCGCAGCCACAGCAGCACTCCGGTACTGTTTGCCGATGCCATGGCGGTGGCCGCCAGCCGACGGCGTGCCTTGCTGGAGTCCATCAGTATGGGCTTGATGGATGTCTCCATCAGCAACCCTTTGCGGCTGGTGTATCAGCCGCTGTACGCACTGGACTGCCGGGAAATGACGGGTATGGAAGTGCTGGTGCGCTGGCAGCATCCTGAGTTCGGTGCCATCGCGCCGCTGGAAATCATCGAGCTGGTGGAAAACAGCGGCCTTGGCCAGACCTATGCCAACTGGCTGCTGGAGCGCATTCGCCACGATCTGCAGCTGGATGAACTGCCCTGGCCATCGCATCTGCGCATTGCCATTAACCTCTCGCCCTCGATTTTCACCACTCAACTGCCGCAATGGCTCGACAGCCGGCTGACGCAGATCGGCCTGCCTGCCGCGCAGCTGCTGGTGGAAATCACCGAAACCATCGCCATGGTGGAGTTCAAGCGCAGCCAGTTCATCATCAACGAGCTGCATAAACTGGGCATCACTGTGGCGCTGGATGACTTCGGTACCGGTTACTCATCGCTGTCCTACCTGCGTGAATTACAGGTCGACAAGCTGAAGATCGACAAGAGTTTTATCCGCCAGCTGCATGCCGACAGTAAACAGCGCATGTTCGTTCGTCATATTGTGCGGCTGTCGCACTATCTCGACGTCCGCGTAGTGGCCGAAGGGATCGAAACGGAAGCAGAGGAGCGGATGGCCCACAAGCTCGGCTGTGATGAAGGCCAGGGCTATCACTATGCCCGGCCGCTGGAGGCCGAGGCCATGCGTGTACGACTGGGGCAGGAGCGTCTGCCCAAACCCCTGCCTCATGCCCATGGCTCATGACAGCCGGCGGCCAGACTTCTACACTTAGCGCGGAAGCAGGCATGCAAAGTCGAGGTATGAATGAAACAGCTTGGGGGGAAGATCAGGGCGCTGGCCGTGCTGGTGCTGCTGGGCAGCGCGAGCTTACCGGTGCCGGCGGCGACGGTCAGCTGGCAACTCAGGGTGCAGGACGGAACGGGTCTGGCTCTGAGTGATGTGGTGGTCGAGTTGACCCAGCCCGGTGAGGCGACAGGAACCCCGCGTCAAACCGCGGTTGTGCAGCGTAACAAAACCTTCGTCCCCTTTGTCACCGTAGTGCCGACAGGCAGTACGGTGATGTTCCCCAATGAGGACACGGTACGTCATCACGTCTATTCCTTTTCGGCAGCCAAAACCTTTGAAATTCCGCTCTATCACGGTGACTCCATTCCTGTTGTCTTTGACAAACAAGGAGTTGTGGTATTGGGTTGTAACATTCATGACAGTATGCTGGCCTACATTGTGGTCAGTGATGCACCCTGGCAGGCGGTCACCGATGCCAGCGGTGTGGTGAAGTTTGACCTGCCCGCAGGTCAGTACCGGCTGAAGCTCTGGCACCCGCGCCAGCAAAAGCCGTTGCCGGAACAGAGCATTGAGGTCAGCCGTGATGCCACCGTGCAGACCATCAGCCTGCCGGTGACCGCAGCCAAACCGGTGACCACGATGGATTACAGTTACTGAGCAAAGCGCACGGCGTTTGCCAGCAGGGATGAAAGATCATGCTGACCATGAGGGCCAGCAACCGCATCACAGTGGGTGATGCCAAGCAGTGCAGCCACTGCGTTTATCCATTCCTGCCTGACGCCCTGAGGAGTGCGGATGTTTGCCAGTTTTCGTAGCCGCCTGATCATTCTGATCCTGCTTATTCTGACCCTGACTCAGGTGCTGACCGCGGCCTACACCCTCAGTGCCATGAGTCATCGTATTCAGGATGAAGGTCAGCAGCACCTGCTGGTCGGCAACCGGGTGTTCGACAATGCCATTCGCTCCAACGGCGAACAGCTGCTCAAGGCGATGCGGATTCTCACCGCTGACTTTGCCTTCAAACAGACCGTGATGATGCATGAGCGCGAGACCACCGAGTCGGTGCTGCGTAATCATGCAGGCCGCATCGGCGCTGATCTGGTGTTCCTGATGGACCTCGACGGCAAGGTCACCGCCTCCAATGACCAGCAGCTCGAAGTGGGTCAGCCCTTTCCCATCAGTGATGTGATTGAACACGCCCGTGACAAGGGCCAGACCATCGATGTACTGGTGGTCAACAGCAAGGTCTATGAAGTGGTGGTGGTCCCGCTGCAGGCCCCCCAGCGGATCGCCTGGGTAGGCATGGGCTTCCCCCTCAATAACCTGCTGGCTGATCAGATCAGTGGTATCGCCAACGTCGATATCAGTTTTGTTGGTTATGACGACGGCAAGCAGCTGCTGATGGCCTCCACCCTGCCCGGCGACATGGTCAGGGAGGTGGAGCAGGAGATTGATGCGCAGCGTCCGCCCATCAACAAGATTTTTGCTGTCGCCAACGGGCGTTATTCCTCGCTGATGCTGCCCCTGGCCACCGCAGGCAATGAGCCGGTGTTTGCCCTGCTGCATATGGATGGTAAGCCACTGCAGGCTGAATACGACCAGCTGCGCAACAAGCTGCTGCTGGTGTTTTTCCTCACCGTGCTGGTGGGTATCGGGGTGGCCTGGCCGGTGTCGCGCTCGGTATCCGGGCCGGTGCAGGAGCTGGCTGCCTATGCCGAAGCCATCGGCCGTGGCGACTCGGCCCTGCCGCCTGCGGAGGGCAAGGGTGAACTGGCCATGCTCAACCGTACCCTGCAACAGATGCAGGACAACATCCGTAGCCGTGAGCAGCAGCTGACCTTCCAGAGCAGTCATGACGACCTGACCGGTCTGCTCAACCGTGCCGCCATGGTGCGCGAACTGGGAACGCTGCTGCAGCAACCCAGCATTGCCAGCGGCACCCTGCTGCAGCTGTGCATCCGCGATTTCAAACAGATCAACAACGTACTCGGGTACCACAATGGCGACCGTGTACTGCAGTGCTTTGCTGAACGCCTCAGTTCACTGCCCCTGCACACCGTGGCCCGTATCGGTGGTGATGAGTTCATGCTGATTGCCGAAGGCGAGCAGGGTGAGGAACAGATCTGCCAGCTGCTGGCGCCGCTCAGCCAGTCACTGGATATCGACGGCACCCGCATCAGTCTGCGCACGGCGGCGGGGGTGGTGTATTTCCCCACCCAGGGCACCAACGTCAATGTACTGGGGCGACGCAGTGATATTGCTCTCAACCTTGCCAAGCACGATAACCTGCCGCTGTTTATCTACCATCAGGGGCTGGATGAGTCTCACCGCCGTGAGCTGCAGCTGATTCAGGATCTGCGTCCGGCACTGGAGAACGGTGACATCTTCCTGGTGTATCAGCCCAAGGTCAGTCTGGCGGCGGGTAACTGCCAGCACGCCGAAGCGCTGATCCGCTGGCAGCATGCCGAGCTGGGCTTTGTGCCGCCGGATGAGTTTATCCGTCTGGCGGAGCACTCCGGCAACATCAGCCTGATCTCGCGCTGGGTGGTGCGTACCGCGCTGGCGCAGGCCGGAGTGTGGTGGCAGCAGGGCATCCAGATGCGGGTCGCGGTCAACCTGTCGATTCACGATCTCAGTGAGCCTGCTTTTATGCGTGAGCTGGCAGATACCCTGCGCGAGCACCCTGAGGCGGCACAGTATCTGTCCTTTGAGGTCACCGAAAGCATGGTGATGAGCGATGCCGAGCAGGTGATCAGGGCGTTGCAGCAGCTACGCGACATGGGCTTCTCCCTTGCCATTGATGACTTCGGCACCGGTCATTCCAGTCTGGCCTACCTGAAGCGCCTGCCGGTGGATGAACTGAAGATCGACAAGGCCTTCGTACAGAACGTCAACAACGATGCCAAGGATGCCATGATCGTCTCGGCGGCCATTCAGCTTGGCCATGCGATGAATATGAAGATCACCGCCGAAGGGGTGGAAACTGCCGACGGTGTCGCCACCCTAAAACAACTGGGCTGCGATGTGGTGCAGGGCTATTACTTCAGCCGGCCGATCCGTGCCGCCGACTTCGAGCAGTGGCTGGAGAAACCGATTCAGGTGGCCTGAGGGCGGCCGATGACTAGAAACTATCGGTCACCGAACGTAAATCTCCATTAGCAATAACGCAGAAACTCGCTCAGTTGCTGCCCCAGCGCAGAGGTTGTCATTGGCAGCCTGATGAACTTTCTGACAGCGCCAAAGGAGCGATGCTTTCTGGCCACATACTGGCCTTCACGGCTGCCAGCGGCATTCGTATTGCCTTCGATAGTCGTCAGTGAGTTGCCTGCATTGGATTCAACAATACCGATGTGAGAGAAGGTGAAGACAGCTATATCGCCTTTGATCGGCTGATCTACCGTGCTCGTCGGTGAGAAGATCATACAGCCCTGATTCTTGGCCCAGACGTTGAGGAAGTTGCTGACGGATGCCTCTCGGGGAGGATTGAGTGTGCCGAAATAGCCTGACTGCTGACAAAGTTTCTGCACGCACAAAGATACAAAAGCAGCGCACCAAGGATAACCATCGGTTTTGCCACCCACCAGCAGATCATCTGCTGCAAAAATTTCCTGTAACTTGATGCTGTTTCCCGCACGGTTGTTGCCGGTTTCTTTGACTCCAAGATAGTCACGGGCAATGTCCGCCAGTCTGTATTGCGGCAGGGGCCGCGCGCTCTGGCTTGCTGTCGACTGAGTCAGTGCCTTCCACGTGGCAGGACCTACCACGCCATCTGCCTTCAATTCGGCTTGCTGCTGAAACCTCACGACGGCGTCTTTTGTTTTCTGGCCAAAGTCCCCGTCAACGGTAAGGGCAGGCGAGGGGGATAGCAGTGCATTAAGCAGCTGCTGTATTTCTTTGACCTGAGCGCCTTTCATTCCGGGGCGCAGAGAACTTTTGTTAATCATCTGAAACGTCCTTGTTGGGCAGTTAGTGCTGGATGGCGTAGAACATCCCCATATCGGCAGGGATGCCCTCGGTGTTGGGATGTGTTTCCTGAACAATCAGCCCATCTTTGACAAACTTTGCGGTAACTCCCTGACCGAGCAGGTAGTGCGGGTCTGCGCAGTCAATGGCGTAGGTTTGTTCTGCAGGAGGCTGCCCTGGCTCTGTCCAGCTGCGCTTCAGGCTGTGATGATCAGCAGACAGGGTGATGGCGATCGTTGCGCCTCCCAGCTCATTGGAATATTGATTCTGGGAGCCGGCGCTAGCGGGTGGGAAAGAAGACAACGGGGTTACATCCGTTGCCAGCACCACATCAATGTGGGCAAAGTCAGCAGCGGGCTGGCAGGCTGAAGAAGTAGCCGCCGTAGAGCAGGCACTGATACTGGCCAGCAGGCAGCTGGCAATAAGCGATGAGGTAAAGCGAGGTCTGAACATAGCGCATTCCTTGCGTTATGGCGTAGCTGACGAGTCAACCTGTGAAAAGTCCCGGGAGGAGTGTGACGGGGCCAACGAACTCTGAACAGAAACCCAGAGGGCATTTTTTATACACCCGATGATGACGTAAGGGCAAACCCGACACCTAAATTCCCCCCGTACTGTTTCGTCAATCCGATAGGAAAGAGGCGCATACCTTTGTGCTTCTGGCGGTTGTCACCCACTGGCAGCCGCTGCTGATTGAGGAACTGCCATGAGTTTTGACAGCGAAGACACCGTATTCCGTGTGGTGGTCAACCACGAGGAACAGTACTCCATCTGGCCAGACTACAAAGCCATTCCCGGTGGCTGGCGTGATACCGGCGTGTCCGGTAAAAAAGCCGAATGTCTGGCTCATATCGAACAGGTCTGGACCGATATGCGTCCCCTCAGCCTGCGCCAGTTTATGGCTGAACAGGCTGCCAGCTGATGCAGCAGCCTGCCGTCATCCCCACCTCTGTCCCCCTGACGCTCTACTGCCTGCCCTGTGCGGGTGGCAGTGCTGCCATGTATTTCCGCTGGCGGCGGGCGCTGGCGCCGCACATTGAACTGGTGCCGGTGGAGCTGCCGGGGCGAGGGAGCCGCATCGGTGAAGATTTCGTGCGTCACTTCGAGACGCTGGTCAGTCAGCTGGCGGATGAGCTGGCAGCCGGGCTGCCTGCCCGCTACGCCTTTTTCGGCCACAGCATGGGCACGCTTCTGGCTTACGGCCTCTGTCGTGAGCTGCAGCAACGCGGTCTGCCCGCCCCTCAGGCATTACTGATGTCGGCCGGTAAGGCGCCACGTAAGCGCGATACTGACCGCTTCCTGCACCTGCAGAGTGATGCCGAATTAATCGCTGATCTGCAGCGTCAGGGCGGCACACCGGCGGCTCTGTTTGACGAGCCGGAACTGCTGCAGATGGCGGTGGATACCCTGGCGGCCGACTATCAGGTCTGTGGCAGCTTTGCCTATGCCGGCAGTGCCGGTCTGAACTGCCCGCTGCATGTGCTGGCCGGGCGGGAGGATGAGATCACCGAAGCCGAGCTGCAGGCCTGGGCGGCGGAGTCGAGCGGGCCCATGCAGCTGAACTGGTTTGACGGTGGCCATTTCTATCTCAAAGGCGAAGAACAGGCCGTGCTGGCGCTGATCCGGCAGCAGCTGCTACCGGATGCACTGCATCGGCTCAGTGCCTGACAGGGTCAAGCCAGACCGATTTCAACCACCTGCCACAACGTGCTGTTAATCAGCGCCTGTACCTGTTCCGCCACTGGCTGAACCGGTGCGGGCGCCAACAGGAGGTGCCTGTGGGCACAAATCACACTTCCTCATCCCGTCTTGCCACCAGCCAGCGCCCCTACGGGTCAGAGCTGCCGGCACTGATCACCGCCCCTGAAGCTGACACGCCGCTGAGTAGCCTGCTGCCGATGCAGCGGGAGATCGAAACCGTGGTCGAACGGGTCGGCGGAGTGCTGCTGCGCGGCTTCAACGTGCCGGACGTCAGCGACTTTCGCGCCTATGCGGCCTCGTTTGGCCATCCGCTGCTGAATTACGAGTTTGGCTCGACCCCGCGCAGTGCGGTCTCGGGTGGTGTCTATACCTCCACCGAATATCCCGCGCACCAGCATATCCCCCTACATAACGAACAGGCTTACACCACCCAGTGGCCGATGAAGATCTGGTTCCACTGTGTGCTGGCCGCCGGGCAGGGGGGCGAGACGCCCATTGCCGACAGCCGGGCGATCTACCGGCGTATGCCTGCGGAGATTCGCCAGCGCTTCAGCGACGGGCTGGTCTATGTGCGCAACTATGGCAATGGCCTTGATCTGCCCTGGCAGGCGGTGTTCAACACCGAAGAGGAAGCCGAGGTAGAGGCTGCCTGCCAGCGTCTGGGGATCGAATGGGAATGGAAAGACGATGGTGAGCTGCGTACCTGGCAATACTGTCAGGGCGTGGCCCAGCATCCACGCAGCGGCGACTGGGTCTGGATGAATCAGGCTCATCTGTTTCATGCCTCCAATCTGGCAGCGGATGTGCGGGACACCCTGATCGACAGCGTCGGTGTGGAAAATCTGCCGCGCAATGTGCTGTACGCCGACGGCAGTGAAATTGGCGATGACACCTTTGCTCTGATCCGGCAGGTGCTGGCGGCAGAAACCGTGATATTCCCCTGGCAGTCCGGCGATGTGCTGATGCTGGATAATATGCTCGCTGCCCATGCCCGCACGCCCTTTCAGGGGCCACGCAAGGTGGTGGTGGCGATGGCGGAAGGGTATGGCTGGCAACCCTGATGCCTTCACCGGATGGCCATGCTCATTCCTGCGGAAGGATCTCCTGTCACAGTGAATAATCCGGTAACGGATTGGCGCTGGGCTTTGTCACTGATCGGCGGTATGCATAGTCTGCCAGGATGCTGAGGACAAGGAGATCATCATGGAATCATCCGAACAGAAATACCCGTCAGGGATGGGCAAAGGCACACCGATACCACCAGAAATTCGTGGCTGGAGCTGGGGTGCCTTCTGTCTTAACTGGCTGTGGGGCGTGTGCAACAACACCTTTATTGCTCTGCTGATGTTTGTCCCTGTGGTCAACATCATCATGCCCTTTGTGCTGGGAGCCAGAGGTAATGAATGGGCCTGGCAAAACCGCCAGTGGCGCGATATAGAGCACTTTCGCACGGTGCAGCGCCGCTGGGCGATTATTGGGCCGATTGTTCTGGTGCTGGTACTGGCAGGTGCCTTCCTCGGTATTCCCCGGCTGCTGGAAGGCGATGCCTATCAACTGGCACTGAGCAAAGTGCAGAGCAGTCAGGCCGTTATCGCGGAGCTGGGGGAACCGGTCAGGGCAGAGGGGCAGACCTCCGGCCAGATCTCCACCGATACCAGTAGCGGACAGGCCAGTCTGCATTTCACCGTGGTCGGCCCCAGACAGGATGCTGACGTCTACGCCAATATGTCGCAGCAGGCTGGCAAGTGGCAGGTAGAGAAGATCATCGTGCGCCCGGCTATTTCCGGTTTTGATATTGACGTACCAGCGGAGTAATCCGCTGGTTTTCCTTTGCTGAAGCTGCTGCCTCTCAGCAGCTTTAATTAGCCCTCGTCCGTCCTTGATTTTTCATTGAGCCTGTTCATAATTCTTTTTTGTTCATGAATCATGAACGGGAATAAAATATGAACGGTCACGAACTTCTGGTTCAGACACTTGCTCATCTGCCCCCCTCCGTCAGTGCTTATGCTGAGGGGGATGAGCTGATTATTACTGCAGGCAACCAGCAGGCGCGGTTAGCCATAGTCATCAGGCAGATTCATCGTAAGGAAAGTCTGCAACAATTGGAAAAGCGGCCTGATAGAGTGCTGATCTGCAACCCGTTGTCGGATTTTCTGGCTGAACAGTGCAGTGCACAAGGGATCAACTTTATTGACGCTGCGGGGAATGCCCGTGTTCAGTCAGAAGGTTTATATCTGTGGATAAGTGGTCGCACGGCTGCGGCGGTTAAGCAACCTGCGCGAGCAGGCTGGACGGCGGCGACAGTACGCTGCGTGTTTGCCTTGTTAGTTGATCCTGCCCTGCAGAATGCCTCCATTCGTACGATGGCGGACTGTGCAGGCGTCTCTGTGGGCGTGGTCAGCAATACTCTGGCTTTACTCAAGGCAGAAGGATTGTCCTGGCAATGCGAAGGGCAGAGTTTCGTGCGCCAGCAGCCTCTGATTCATGAATGGCTTAGCCATTATCGCAGTCAGTTGCGAGCCAAACTGGGCGGAGTACGCCTCAGTGCTCCCCTGAACTGGCATGACATCGTACTGGTAGCGGGAGACCTCTGGGGTGGCGAAGTAGCCGCAGAGTTACTGACGGAGTACTTGCAGGCTGAACAGTTGATGCTGTTTACCGAAGTACCGCTCGCTGAGCGAATCAGGCAACTGCGCTGTAAGCCGGATGCTGCCGGACGGTTATGGTTGGTGCCTGCTTTCTGGGGCCAACGCCTCACTGTAGGTAAACGAGGTCAGGCGCTGTTAGCCATCGCTGAATTACTGGCTTCTGGCGATAGTCGCAATATTGAGGCTGCGGAGAAGATTAATGAGCACTTCCTACACCTTAAAACACTCCCTACGCCCTGGGTTTGAGCCGGTATTACGGCTGCTCATTGATGTCTGCGGGACGGTGGGGTGTGCTTATTTTGTGGCAGGGGCGACGGCGCGGGATATTGTACTGTTCCACGTATTTGGCCGTGACCCGGGCCGACAGACCAAAGATATTGATACCGCGATTATGGTTGCAGACTGGTCAGAATATCAGTCGATCCGCTCTGCACTGGTGGCGGCAGGGCTGACAGAGACCCGAGAGACACACCGTCTGCATCATCAATCCAGTGGTTTGCCGGTAGACATCATCCCCTTTGGTGGCATTGCTTCTGCTGAAGGGGAAATAGCCTGGCCTCCAGAGTTTGAAACCGTTATGTCGGTTGCTGGATTTGAGGAAGCATTCGCTGCCGCCATCACCGTTAAACTGGATGCTTCGACGGAACTGAAAGTATGTTCAATGGCAGGGCTGGCATTACTGAAGCTGGTGGCCTGGCGGGAGCGACGGCAACAAAGCAACAAAGACGCCAGTGACTTTCTGACCCTGCTTGATCAATACCCGCATCTGCAAAAGGATCGGCTGTGGGAGTCCTTTCTGCCACTGGAACAGTTGGAATATAAGGATAGTCGCCTTGGTGCCTTTCTGCTGGGATACGATGTATCGGCTTTGTTATCACCGATGACCAGAGAAGCACTGGAGGTAATGAAACAACAGGAAAAGATGCTGTTAAGCGACGCGCTGATTCGATCACAGCGGCGCCAGCATGTCATCCCTCCGGAACCCGATGACTGTATCCAGATAGAGCAGCATATCGATGATTTTTTTGCTGGCCTGCGTGCTGGCGATCCATTGCAAGCTGTCAGCGGTGAGTGACAGGCGCTACTACTATTCCCAAAGACTCGCTACTACTAGAAACGCTCTATCGCTACAAATCTCTCTATTACTCAAGGGATTGCTCGGCAGCGAAGGGGGCGTTCTCTTTATTTGCTACCATCACCCCCCGCTAAATTCCCCCGTCACTCCATCGTCAATCACAAATAAGAAACGTTCTCACCACTGTGAGCGCCTCACGATTGCCAAGGAGTCGTCATGCTGTCTGCTGCTATTTCTCTCCCAGCGCCGTTCTGCTGCCCCTGCTGATACCGGGCGCCTGCTACTGCATTGCCTGTGACCGAGTGCCTGTGACCGGCATTTCTGCCCTGCCTGAACGAGAGTCCACCATGTCTGCCACCCCCTTTGTTGCTGCTTCTCTGGCCGAGAGCCTGAGTCATTT
Organism: Pokkaliibacter sp. MBI-7; assembly: GCF_029846635.1. Classification (NCBI taxonomy): domain Bacteria; kingdom Pseudomonadati; phylum Pseudomonadota; class Gammaproteobacteria; order Oceanospirillales; family Balneatrichaceae; genus Pokkaliibacter; species Pokkaliibacter sp. MBI-7. The sequence continues at coordinate 3,242,312 of NZ_JARVTG010000001.1, forward strand.
TGCCCACATTCGTCCTCAGGCCACGGCGCTGATTACCGTGGATGCCCGCGGTGATACCACCTACAGCTATCTTGATCTGCAGCAGCGGGCGCAGGCGCTGGCGGCACGGTTACAGCGCAGTGGCGGTGTGGGCGAGCGGGCCTTGCTGCTGATGGATTCCGGGGTGGATTACGTTACCGCCTTTTTCGCCTGCCTTTACAGCGGCGTGGTAGCGGTGCCGGTATTTCCGCCGGAGTCGGTACGCGAGCAGCATCTGCAGCGTTTGCGCGGTATCGCCGAAGACGCCGAAGCGAAATGGATTCTCACCAGCAGCGAGGTGGCAACGACGCTGCAGCAGGCAGGAGTCCGTCTGTCCGCCGCCAAGGTGGTGGCGGTCGATCAGGCCGATGTGCAGCAGGCCGGGCGCTATCAGCACTGGCAGCCACAACAGGGCGATCTGGCGTTTTTGCAGTACACCTCCGGCTCCACCTCGGCGCCCAAAGGGGTGATGGTCAGCCACGACAACCTGCTGGCCAATGAAGTGGCGATGTATCGCCAGCTGCAGGTGCAGGACGATGACGTCTTCGTCAGCTGGCTGCCGCTCTATCACGACATGGGCCTGATTGGCGGGTTGCTGCTGCCGGTGTTCAGTGGCCGGCCGCTGGTACTGATGTCACCTAAATTCTTTCTTGAGCGCCCCAGTCGCTGGCTGGAAGCCGTGGCCAGACACCGCGGTACGGTATCGGGCGGGCCGGATTTTGCCTATCGCCTTTGCGTGGATCGGGTGCGCCGTAGCCAGCTGCAGGGGCTGGACCTCAGCCACTGGCGGGTGGCGTTCTCCGGTGCTGAGCCGGTGCGGGCGGCGACACTGCAGGATTTTGTCAGCCATCTGGACGGCACCGGTTTTAACCCACAGTCCCTGATGCCCAGCTACGGGCTGGCGGAAGCCACCCTGATGGTCAGCACCCGGGCCGCCCGGCAGGGGCTGCTGACGTTGCCCTTTGCCACAGAGGCGCTGGCCCGCGGGCAGGCGCAGGCAGTGCCCACGCAGGTCAATGCCAGTGTGCAGGTCAGTTGCGGCACCGTGGTGGCCGATCACCAGCTGGCCATTGTTGACCCGTCCACCCTCGCTGAGCGCGAGCCGGATCAGGTAGGCGAAATCTGGTTCAGCGGCCCCAGTGTTGCCGAGGGCTACTGGCGCAATGCCGAGGCGACCGCCGCCAGTTTTGTCGACTGGCAGGGGCGCCGCTGGTTGCGTACCGGCGATCTGGGGTTTATCCACAACCAGCAGCTGTATATCTCTGGCCGCTGCAAGGATCTGATCATCGTCCGTGGTCAGAACCTTTATCCACAGGACATCGAAGCCGCCATTGAGGCCGAACTGGACTGGGTACGCAAGGGCCGGGTGGCGGCCTTTGCCGTCACCCTTGATGAACACGGCCAGCGCCGTGAAGGCATTGGTCTGGCGCTGGAAGTCTCCCGCAGCGTGCAGAAGCTCACCGCGCCCGGTGCGCTGGTACAGGCGCTGGATGAAGTGGTCAGTCGCATCTGGATGGAGCCGCTGGCCGTGGTCGTGTTGCTGCAGCCCGGTGCGCTGCCGAAAACCTCCAGCGGCAAACTGCAGCGTTCCGCCTGTCGTCACGGCTGGCAGGAAAGCAGCCTTGATGCTTACGCCATTTATCAGCAGGGGCAGCTGCGCCACCTGAACCATAGCGTCACCACGGACAGCCCGAGCCGCAGTGAAGGGCAGACGCAGGGCGGCATCAGCCCCCGTGGAGAGGTGGAGATGGCGCTGGCCCAGCTGTGGGAAAACGTGCTGCAGGACGATGAGCACCGTCCCTTGCTGCTGACTCGCGATGCTTCCTTCTTCGCCCTCGGCGGCAACTCCCTCAAAGCCGTCGCCCTGTGCAGCCAGATTGCCGAGCGCTGGCAGGTATCGCTGAGTGCCCGTGAAGTCTTCGAGTTCCACCGGCTGGATCAGATGGCGGCGCAGATCGAACAGCGCCAGCAGGCCGAACCGGCGCTGCAGCCCGTAGCGCTGGTCGACCGTCAGCAGCCACTGCCCACCTCGGCGGCGCAACAGAGCCTGTGGCTGACCTGGAAACTTGACCCGGACAGTGCCGCCTACAACATGGTCGGGGTGATTGACCTGCAGGGCGTGCTGGATGGCTTTGCTCTGCAGCAGGCGCTGCGTTACCTGTGCAGCCGCCATGAGCCGTTGCGCTCGGTGTTTAGGGAAGAACAGGGGCCGCTGCGTCAACAGCTGCTGAGCCTCGAAGACGAACAGGTCAGAGCATTGTGGCAGCCACAACGGCTGTCGCTGCTGGGGCAGGCGGATGTTACCGCAGCCGCTGCCGCACAGGTGCAGCAATGGGGCCGTCAGCCACTGGCGCTGGATCAGGCGCCTGCGGTGCGTACCGGTCTGCTGCAGCTGGCCGAGGATCACCATCAGCTGGTGCTGGTGATCCATCATATTCTTGCCGATGGCGCCTCGGTGCAGGCGCTGTTCAACGATCTCGGTCTGGCCTATCAGTGTTATGCACAGGGCCAGACGCCTGCCCAGCCCGCACTGACGGTGCAGTTCGCCGATCTGGTGCAGTGGCAGCAGCAACAGCTGGCCGGGTGTGATAGCGAGGGCCGCAGTCTGGCGCAGCGGCAGGCGGCTTACTGGCAGCAGCGGCTGGCCGGACCGCAACCGGCACGGCCACTGGCCGCTGACTTTTCCGTTCCGTCACAGCGCAGTGAACAGGGGCTGCGCTATCACCATCTGCTGCCTGCCGGGCTGTCAGCGACGCTGCAGGCGCTGGCCAGACAGCAGCAGAGCTCGGTATTTGTGCTGCTGCAGGCCGCTTTTACCTTGCTGCTCAGTCGTCTCAGTGGTCAGTGTGATATTCGTCTTGGCGTGCCCAGTGCTTTGCGCCATTACCCCCACAGTACCGAACTGGTGGGCTATCTCACCCATGTGGCGGTGGTACGGCAGCAGCCGCGTCCCGGACAGTGTGTGGCCAGCTGGCTGCAACAGGTGAGTGATGAGCTGCGACAGGCGCAGCAGCATCTTGATCTCAGCTTTGAGCAGATGGTCGAGGCGGTGGCGCCGGAGCGTCAGGCCGGGGTCAACCCGTTATTCCAGATCAAAATGACTGAACAGCAGCCGCTGCCCCGCGCTGGCTTCGGCGGTGTCCAGTTTGCCCTGCAGGAGCATTTCACCGGGCTGGTGCACTTTGATCTCAGTCTGGATATCTGTCAGCAGCGCAATGGTATTGAGCTGACGTTTACCTATGCCAGTGACCTGTTCCGCCCGGCGACCATCGCCCTGCTGGGGCGTCAGCTTGAGGCGCTGCTGGAACAGCTTGCCCTCCGTCAGGACCAGCCACTGGCGCAGCTGCAACTGGCTGAACCACTGAGCCTGCAGTCCGGGCCCGGCAGCGAATTACCCCCGCAGGAGGGCGGCTTTGTGCCCGTGACGGAGCGCTGGCAGCAGGCCTGGGCGCAGATAGACGACGGGCGCCCGGTATTGCTTGATGGCGAATGCTGCTGGTCGCTGGCCGGGGTACAGCAACAGGTGGCGGTGCTCAGTCAGCGACTATTACAGCACGGTGTGCAGCCGGAGCAACGGGTTGCGGTGCTGGCCGGGCGCTCACCGCAGGCGGTGATGGCCATGCTGGCGATCCTGCAGGTGGGCGCGGTGTGGGTGCCGCTTGATCCGGCGCTGCCGGCGGCGCGTCTGGCTTATCAACTGCAGGACTGCGGTGCGGTGCTGCTACTGGTGGCAGAGACAGAAGAAGATACAGGGCAGGCTGACTGGGCCGCTGCGGTGCCGCGTTTAGCCCTGACGGTGAGCGGTGACACCGGCAATGTGCCCGCGCTGACCAGGGGTACACTGCACCCGCAGCAGGCGGCCTATGTGATCTATACCTCCGGCTCCACCGGCCAGCCCAAGGGGGTGGTGATTACCCACGGTGCGCTGGCCAACTATGTGCAGGCGGTGCTGGCACGGCTGGCACTGCCGAATGACGCCACTACCATGATGATGGTGTCCACCCCGGCAGCCGACCTGGGCCACACCGTGCTGTTTGGCGCCCTGTGCAGTGGTCGTACGCTGAGTCTGCCGCCACAGCCGGTGGTGACGGATACCCATGCGCTGCTGGCGTACCTGCAGCGTCACCCGGCGGATGTACTGAAAATTGTCCCCAGTCATCTGGCGGCTTTGCTGCATGCTGCCGAGCAGGACGCGGCACAGTTACTGCCGCGCCACAGCCTGATCAGTGGTGGCGAAAGCCTGAGTGCGGCACTGGCAGCGCAGGTCCGCGCGCTGGCGCCACAGTGTCAGCTGGTGAATCACTATGGCCCGACCGAAACCACCGTCGGTGTGCTGACCCACATTCTGCCTGCCGGCATGACGCCCGGCAGTGAGCCGGCCATCGGCAGCCCGTTGCAAGGCTGCTTTGCCTGTATCCTCGATGCCGACCTGCAGCCCCTGCCGCTGGGCTGTGCCGGAGAGCTCTATCTGGGCGGTGCCGGCGTCGCCCGCGGTTATCTGCAGCGCCCGGCGCTGACTGCCGAGCGTTTTATTCCCGACCCCTGGCATGCAGGCCAGCGCCTTTATCGCAGTGGTGATCGTGCCCGGCTGACGGAGGATGGCAGCCTGCACTACCTCGGTCGTGCGGATGATCAGGTCAAGGTGCGTGGTTACCGGCTGGAGCTGGCTGAAGTGGCGGCTCAGCTGATGAGCCTGGACGGTGTCCGGCAGGCCGAAGTACTGGCCCTGCAGGACGAAGGCCGTACCCAGCTGCTGGCCTTTGTGGTCGCAGACCGTGGCCGTACCCTGCAGCCTGCGGCGCTGTTGTCGCAACTGGCCGCCATACTGCCCGACTATATGCTGCCGTCGCAGTTGCTGTTGTTACCCGCCTTGCCGCTAACCGCCAATGGCAAGGTCGACCGGCAGGGGCTGCTGAATTATTTCCGCCAGTTACCTGCACCGTCGGTGGCCCCGGCCGCCAGCGCTGACGCTGCTGAGCAGCCACAGGGCGAGGTGGAATGCCTGCTGGCGATGATCTGGGGCGAGGTGCTGAACCAGCCTCGCGTCGGGCGTCGGGATAATTTCTTTGCCCTCGGTGGCGACTCCATTCTCAGTCTGCAGATTGTTGCCCGCTGCCGTAAGGCGGGCTGGAAACTGACACCCAAACAGTTATTCGACAGTGGTGATATTGCCACGCTGGCGCCCCTGCTCGCGCCTCTGACGGAGGCCGGTGCTGCACCTGCCCGCACCGCTTCACCCTTTGCCGGCAAGACAGGCAGGGGCAGCCCCTTTGCCCGTAAGGCGAGCGCACCGGCGGTGGCAGCCACTGCAGTCAGTCAGTCTGTGGCCAGTCAGCCTGTGGTGGACAGCCTGCCATTGCTGCCGTTACAGGCACGCTTTTTCACCCTGCCTGTCAGTCAGCGTCAGCACTGGAATCAGGCGCTGTTGCTGCGGCCCGTCACGGCGCAGGGGCTGGATGCCGAGCTGCTGCAACAGGCACTGGTGGCGCTGGTGACCCTTCACCCGGTGCTGGCCACGCGCTTCAAACGGGACCGTGCCGGTCAGTGGCAGCAGCATCTGGCACCGCTGGCCAGTGCCAGTCAGGGTCTGCTGTGGCAGCGCGAAGCCTGCAGCAGTGAGGAGCTGACCCCGCTCTGTGATCAAGCCCAGCGCAGCCTCGATCTGCAGCACGGGCCGCTATGGCGCGCGGTGTTGATTGACCTGCCCGAGGGTGAGCAGCGGCTGTTGCTGGTGATTCATCATCTGCTGGTGGACGGGGTGTCATGGCGCATCCTGCTGGAGGATTTACAGCAAGCTTATCAAGTGCTGGCACAGGGCCAGACCGTTGCCTTGCCTGCGGCCAGCACACCCTGGCAGTACGCCGACCTGCTGCACCAACAGCTGACGGGTGAAGCATTGCAGGCTGAGCTGCGTTACTGGCAGCAGCTGGCAGACAGTGTTGCAAGCCAGCAGCTCAGGCCGGCCGCCGTGGCCTCCACGCTGGCCGGGCAGCGGCATTTGCAGCTGACGCTTGATCAGCACAGCAGCCGTCAGCTGCTGACCCGCTGCGTCAGTCATTTCGCCGCGCAGATCAATGATCTGCTGCTGGCTGCCGTAGCCCGTGCGTGGCAGCAGTGGCAGGGGCAGGCACTGCTGGTGGAAGTGGAAAGTCATGGCCGCGAGTGGCCCGCCGACTGGCCGCTGCCCGCAGTGACAGTGCCTGATCTGTCGCGCAGCGTCGGCTGGTTTACCGCCATTTATCCGTTGCTGCTTGGTGATGACGGGCGGGCCGATGCCAGCTGGCATCAGCGTATTCGGACAGTGCAGCAGCAGCGACAGGCCGTCCCGGCACAGGGGCTGGGCTTTGGCCTGCTGCGCTGGCTGGGAACGGCAGAGCAGCAGCAGGCGCTCGCCGCACTGCCACAGGCAGCGCTGCTGTTTAACTATTTAGGTCAGTTCCATTTTGGCCAGTCCGGCGCAGAGCAGGGTGAGCCGGGCTGGCAGCTGGCCTGCGAAGGCAGCGGTGACAGCCGTGATCCGGCGGCACGAGCCAGCCATGGGCTGATCATTGACGCTCAGGTGGTGGACGGGCAGTTCAGTTTCAGCCTGCGCTACCAGCCCGATCTCTATCCGGCAGACCAGATGGCTGGCTTTGCCGCCGTCCTGCAGCAGGCGCTGCTGGCACTGGTGGCGGAGGCTCAGCAGCCTGGCCCGCTGGATCTGACCCTGGCCGGGCTGACCACCGCGCAACTGCAGCAGCTCGACTGGCCCGCGGCGGTGCATCGGGAGGGCAAGCCGCTGGGCAATCTGGCGGATATCTATCCGCTGTCGCCGATGCAGCAGGGCATGGTCTTCCACAGCCTGTATCAGCCGGACGGCAGTGCCTATCTCAATCAGATTCGCTTTGATCTGCAGGGGCTGGACGCTGAGCGCTTTATTGCCGCCTGGCAGGCCACGGTGGATCAGCACCCGGTGCTGCGTTCGGCGGTGGTACAGGGCCCGGACGGTACGCCGCTGCAGTGGGTGGCAAAGCAGCTACCGCTGCCGCTGCGTTACGAGCAGCTAAACGTATTACAGCAGCGCTGGGGTAAGCAGGCACTGACACAGCTGGCTGCCGAGGAGCTGCAGCAGGGTATCGATATACCCCGGCCACCGCTGCTTAAGCTGGCGCTGGTGGCTCGCGAGGTAAGCGGAGACTATCACCTGATCGTCACCCTGCATCACCTGATCACCGATGGCTGGAGCACCTCGCTGTTATTTGCCGAAGTGCTGCGCCGTTATCAGCAGGGCGCTGACTATCAGCCTGCCGAAACCGCCAGCTACCGCGACTATATCGGCTGGCTGCAGGCACAGGATCGCACCCTCAGCCTCGACTGGTGGCAGCAGCAGCTGAGTGTGCTGGAGCAGCCTGCCTATCTGGCCAGCGCGGTCGGCAACCCGGCCGCGGGCAATGAACAGGCGCCTGTCACCCTGACGGTGCCGGTCACGGCGACGCGCTCCGAGGCGCTGGTGCAGTTTGCCCGCAGCCAGCAGGTGACGCTGAATACGCTGCTGCAAGGCGCATGGCTGCTGCTGTTGCAGCGTTACTGTGGCCAGCGTCAGGTGTGTACCGGCGTGACGGTGGCGGGGCGCCCGGCGGAACTGGCCGGGGTGGAAGCCATGCCCGGGCTGTTTATCAATACCCTGCCGCTGCTGGCTGAGATTCGCCCTGAGCAGCCGGTCGGCGACTGGCTGCGCCAGCTGCAACAGCACAATCTGGCCGCCCGTGAACATGAGCATACGCCGCTGTTTGATCTGCAGGCGGCATGGGGGCAGCAGCATGAGCACAACCGTCAGGGGCTGTTCGATACCCTGCTGGTGTTTGAAAACTACCCGGTCGACAAGGCATTGCAGCGGCTGGCCGGTGAGCTGGCCATCAGCAACCTCAGCCGTCGCGAGCAGACCAACTATCCATTGCTGCTGGTGGTGCATCAGCAGCCGGAGGGATTGCTGTGCGAGCTGAGTTATCAGCCCGGCGTGTTCCGGCCTGATGTGGTGGAGCGTATCGGCCAGCATCTGCTGCAACTGCTGGATGAGTTGCAGCAGCCAGCGCGGCCACTGGCGCAGATCGAACTGCTGCCCGCCGCAGAGCGACAGCAGGTGCAGCACATCAGCACCCAGCCGCGCGACAGGCTGGCACTGGCGCCAGCGGACTATCCCGCTGCGCGGCCGGTATTCCAGCTGTTTGAGCAGCAGGCGGCGCAGCATCCGCAGCGCGAGGCGCTGACACTGGTCTGCGGCGAGGCGGAGAGCGGCTATCGGTCGCTCAGTTATGCCGAGCTGAACCAGCGCGCCAACCGTCTGGCCCATGCCCTGCTGGCGGCGGGGGTGCAGCCTGATGACTGTGTCGGGGTGATGGCTGAGCGTTCGCTGGAAATGGTGCTGGCTCTGCTGGCCGTGCAGAAGGCCGGGGCCGCTTACGTGCCGCTGGACCCGGCCTATCCGGCGGAACGGTTGCAGTCGATGGTGGCGCAGAGCGGCGTGCGGCTGGTCCTCAGCCTGACGGCCTTTGTGCCACAGGCGCAGGCACTGCAGCAGCACTCAGGCGCTGCGGTAATGTGTCTTGATCTGCAGCAGGCCGATGTCAGTGCCATGCCGGTCTTTAACCCCGACCTGCCGGTACAGCCGCAACAGCTGGCCTATGTGATTTTCACCTCCGGTTCCACCGGCACGCCCAAGGGAGTGGGCAACCAGCACGGTGCGCTGTTCAACCGGCTGTTCTGGATGCAGCAGCGTTACGCCCTGCAGGCCGATGATGTGGTGCTGCAGAAAACCCCGTACAGCTTCGATGTGTCAGTGTGGGAATTCTTCTGGCCGCTGCTGAGCGGAGCCCGGCTGTTGCTGGCTGAACCCGGGGTGCAGGCTGATCCGGCGCGGTTACGCCAGCTGATCCGTGAGCAGGGCGTGACTACCCTGCATTTCGTCCCCTCGATGCTGGATGCCTTCCTTGCTCAGCAGCACGACCAGCCTGCTGAGCTGGCCGCCGACTGCAGCCGCCTGCGACGGCTGATCTGCAGTGGCGAGGCACTGGCGCTGTCGACCCAGCAGCAGCTGCTGAACCTGCTGCCGCAGCTGGAGCTGCATAACCTCTATGGCCCGACCGAGGCCGCCATTGATGTCACTGCCTGGCAGTGCCGCGACGAGCCGGGCCGCACTCAGGTGCCCATCGGTGCGCCTATCGCCAACGTCAGTTGCTGGGTGCTGGATGCCGATCTCAATCCGCTGCCGCCGGGCGTGCCCGGTGAGCTGTATCTCGGCGGCGTGGGGCTGGCCCGTGGCTATATCGGCCGGGCCGATCTTAGTGCCGAGCGTTTTATCCCCGATCCTTTCTCTGTAGGTGGGCGGCTGTACCGCACGGGTGATCTGGTGCGCTGGCGTGAAGATGGCGTACTCGACTACCTCGGGCGGCTGGATCATCAGCTCAAGCTGCGTGGTCAGCGGATCGAGCTGGGTGAGATCGAAGCCCGCCTGCGTGCCGTGGCCGGTGTACGCGAAGCGGTGGTCTGTGCCCGTGACAGCGGCGCCGGTGTGCAGCTGGTGGCGTACTGGAGTGGCAGCCAGCTCGACAGCGAACAGCTGCGCAGCGCCCTGGCCGCTCAGCTGCCGGACTATATGCTGCCCACCGCCTGGGTAACGCTGCCGCGCCTGCCGCTCAATGCCAACGGCAAGGTGGACCGCCGTGCCCTGCCTGCACCTCAGCTCAGCACGGCCCGTGCCGAACCGCCACAGAGTGCCAGTGAAATAGCACTGGCGCAGATCTGGCGCGAGGTGCTGCAGCAACCGCAGATTGGCCGTCATGACCAGTTTTTTGCGCTGGGTGGCCATTCGCTGGCGCTGATTCAGGTGCAAAGCCGTATCCGTCAGCAGCTGGGGCTGGAGATCAGCCTGCAGTCGCTGTATCAGCTCGGCGAACTGGCCGCACTGGCCGCCGAGCTTGACCGTCTGGCTGAGCAGCAGCCGCAACAACAGCATGACGAGCTGGACGCCATGAGTGCCCTGCTGGATGCCCTGGAGAACGACTGATGAATGCCCAACATGCCGCTGCAGCCGCACTGCCTGACAGCCAGCTGATCGCCCGTCGCTTTGCGGCTCTGCCTGCGGACAAGCGCGCCCAGTTTCTGCAGGCGCTGGCTAAACAGGGGCTGGATTTTGCCCGTCTGCCCATCATTGCCCAGCCCCATGACTGGACGCAGGGGGTGTTGCCTTCCTACGCCCAGCAGCGGCAGTGGTTCCTGTGGCAGTGGCAGCCCGACAGCGCCGCTTACCATATTCATGGCGGGGTACAGTTGCAGGCCGAGGGGCCTGACGGGGTGCAGGCCGAGCGCATTGCGGCGGTATTCCATAGCCTGATCCTGCGTCACGGCGCCCTGCGTACGGTGTTTGCTGAAGACGACGACGGTCAGCTGCGGCAGTACCAGCAGCCCGACTGGCCGCGCCAGCAGTGGTGGCGCTATGAGGACTTGAGCCTGCTGGCCGCGGAGCAAAGAACGTCACAGCGCCAGCGCCTGCAACAACAGCTGATCAGTACACCTTTCGATCTGCAGCACGGCCCGTTGCTGCGTGTCGCTCTGCTGCGCCTGAGTGCAACGGAACATCAGCTGCTGCTGGTGTTACATCACAGCATCGCCGATGGCTGGTCGCTGCAGATTCTGATGGAAGAATTCACCCGGTTGTATGCGCAACCCGACAGCCCGTTGCCGCCCTTGCCCATCGACTATGCCGACTACGCCCTGTGGCAGCGCAACTGGCTGGAAGCCGGTGAGCAGACCCGGCAGCTGGCGTACTGGCGTCAGCAGCTGCCAGCACCGCATCCGCTGCTGGCCTTGCCGGTGGATCATCCCCGGCGCAGCGAGGCCGAATATCAGGGCGCCGACTATGTGCTCAGCATTCCTGCACCGCTGCGCCAGGCACTGCAGCACTGGCAGCAGGCCCGGCAGCAGCAGGGCATGACCCTGTTTGTGCCGCTGCTGGCGGCCTGGCACTGGCTGCTCCAGCGTTACAGCGGGCAGACGCAGATTCGGGTCGGGGTGCCGGTGGCCAACCGCCAGCGCGGTGAAACTCAGGGGCTGGTGGGCTTCTTCGTCAATACGCAGGTGCTGCCACTGCATTTCAGTGAGGGGATGACGGTGGCGGAGCTGACTGAGCAGCTGCGACAGCAGGTGCAGCAGGCACAGAACTATCAGGATATTCCCTTCGACATGCTGGTCGATGGTCTGGAAGTGGAGCGCAGCCTTAGCCATCCGCCGCTGTTCCAGAGTCTGTTCAACTATCTGCATCAACCGGCGGCTGCTGCCCTGAGCCTGCCCGGTGTGACCATCACGCCGCTGGCCAGCCACAAGAATGCGGCCCAGTTCGAGCTGAGCCTGACCTGTCAGGACAGCCGCAGCGCTTTGCAGGATAACCACGGCGAGATGCAGCTGACGTTCAGCTATGCCGCCGAGCTGTTTGAAGAGGCCACCATTGTCCGGCTGGCGGAGCACTATCTGCAGTTGCTGCATACGCTGGTGGATGAACAGCAGCAGGCGTTGCCGCTGCAACAGCTGGCGCTGGCGACCCCGGCGGCGTGGCAGCAACAGGGTTGCCGTGACCCTGAGGTGCAGGCGTTGCTGACCCTGATCGAACTGTTTGAGGCACAGGCAGATCGCACTCCTGACGCTGAAGCACTGGTGGCGCTCAGCACTGAAACACCGTTGGCGCTGAGTGGAGCGGCGCTGAGTGGAGCGGCGATGTCAGGTGACGGCTCCGCGCATTGGCAGCGGCTGAGCTATCGTCAGCTGGATCAGCGTGCCAATCAGCTTGCCCATGCCCTGCAGGCCCGGGGTATCGGCAGCGAAAGCCGGGTCGGTGTCGCTCTCGACCGGCAGGTCGATCTGCTGACCGCCGTGCTGGCCGTGCTCAAGTGCGGTGCCGCCTATATTCCGCTGGACCCGGACTATCCCCGTGAGCGGCTGGCGTACATGGTGGAGCAGAGCGGGGTGGCGACGGTACTGAGCCAGTCCTCGCTGCTGGATCAGCTGCCGCTGCAGCCAGAACAGGCACTGCTGCTGGATCAGCTCGACCTGCACTGCTACAGCGCACAGCGGCTGGCGCTGCCGGTCCATGCAGAACAGCTGGCCTATATGATCTATACCTCCGGCTCCACCGGCCTGCCCAAAGGGGTGATGGTACGCCAGCAGGCGCTGAGCAACTTCCTGCTGAGCATGGCGCAGCAGCCCGGTTTTGAGGCGGGCGAACGACTGCTGGCGGTGACGTCGCTGTCATTCGATATTGCCGCGCTGGAGCTGTATCTGCCGCTGATCTGCGGCGGCACCGTGGTGCTGGCCAGTCAGGCACAGCGACAGGATGGCACCGCGCTGGTGGCATTACTGCAGCAGGAAGGTATCAGCGTGATGCAGGCTACCCCGGCCAGCTGGAGATTGTTGCTGGACCAGCACTGGCGTGCGCCACGCGGTTTTCGTGCGCTTTGCGGCGGCGAGGCACTGCCCCGCGATCTGGCCGACAGCCTGCTGCAGCAGGGCATTGAGCTTTGGAATATGTACGGGCCGACCGAAACCACCATCTGGTCAGCCTGCGCCCGTGTCGGGCTGGACAGCATCCATCTTGGCCAGCCACTGGCGGCGACGGATCTGCGGGTGGTGGATGCTGAACTGAACCTGCTGCCTGCCGGTATTGCCGGAGAGCTGCTGATTGGCGGCGATGCGCTGGCGCGTGGCTATTTTGGCCGCGCGGCACTGACCGCAGAACGTTTCCTGCCGGACCCTTTCCGTGGGCAGGGCCAGCGCCTGTACCGCACCGGTGATCTGGTGCGCTGGTGCCATGACGGGCGGCTGGAATATCTGGGGCGCATCGACAGTCAGGTCAAGGTGCGCGGTTTCCGCATTGAGCTGGGCGAGATCGAAGCGCACCTCAACCGTCATCCGGCGGTACGTCAGGGCGTGGTGCTGGTGCGCGACAACCCGCGTGGCGGCTATCTGGCGGCCTGTGTGGAAGCGCAGCACACGCTGGAGCTGGCGGAGCTGCGTCACTATCTCAGCCAGCATCTGCCCGATTACATGTTGCCTGCCACCCTGACGCTGTTGTCGCAGCTGCCGCTGACGCCCAATGGCAAGGTGGATCGTAAGGCACTGGCGGCGAGGGCCGAGGTTGACCCTGCCGCAGCGCAGGGCTATCAGCCGCCGCAGGGGGATATGGAGCAGCAGCTGGCGACTATCTGGCAGCAGGTGCTGCAGCGTGATCAGGTCGGGCGGCAGGATAACTTCTTCGCCCTCGGCGGCGACTCCATTCTCAGCCTGCAAATTGTCTCCCGTGCCCGCCAGCAGGGCTGGAAACTGGTGCCACGGCAGCTGTTTGAACACCAGACCCTGCAGGCGCTGGCCAGCGTAGTGGAACCGCTGCAGCCGACGGCACAGCCGCTGACGATGCAGGAACTGCTGAGTGAGGAAGTGCGCACGGCGGTGGCCGCACGCTATCCGCTGGAAGATGTCTATCCGCTGTCACCCATGCAGCAGGGCATGCTGTTCCACAGCCGCTTTGATGACAGTGGGGCCTACGTCAACCAGCTGCGGGTGGCGATCACGGGGGAAGGCTTCGATCTGGACCGTTTCCGCTTTGCCTGGCAACAGGTGGTGGCCCGTCATGGCGCACTGCGCAGCGGCTTTATCGAGCATGAACAGCAGCCACTGCAATGGCTGGCGGCGGCGGTGGAGCTGCCGTTGCGCCTGAGCGAAGGCGATGCAGATGTCATTGCCGGTGACGAACTGGCCCGGCCCTTCGACTTGCAGCAGCCACCGCTGATGCGCCTGTGTCTGGTGGCGACGGCAGCGCACCGCTATGAGCTGATCTGGACGGTCCACCACCTGCTGCTGGATGGCTGGAGCACGGCGCAGCTGCTGGCTGAGGTGCTGCGTCTGTATCACGGTGAGGCGTTGCCACTGCCGCCCGCCCGTTTCCGCGACTATATCGGCTGGCTGCAGCGGCAGGATAACGATGCCAGCCTCGATCAGTGGCAGCAGGCGCTGCAGCCGCTGAGCGAGCCGACCTATCTGGCCAACTGCCTGCCGCGACCGGTGGCAGCAGACGGTTATGGTCAGCACCAGTGGCAACTGACTCCGGCCCAGACCGCGCACTGGCAGCAGTATGCCCGTGCTCAGCACATGACCCTCAACACCCTGTTGCAGGGCGCATGGCTGTTGCTGTTGCAGCGCTACAGCGGACAGGCGACGGTGTGTATGGGGGCGACCGTGGCAGGGCGGCCGGTGGAAGTGAACGGCATCGATCAGGTGCTCGGCCTGTTTATCAATACCCTGCCGGTAGTGGCGACCCCGGCACCGGCGCAGCTGCTGGGCGACTGGTTGCAGGAGCTGCAGCAACAACAACTGCGGCTGCGTGAACATCAGCATATCCCGCTGGCCCAGCTGCAGCGGCTGGCGGCCAGCAGCGGCAATCAGGCCCTGTTCGATACCCTGCTGGTGGTGGAGAACTACCCGGTTGACCACGCACTGCGGGATATTGTGCTGCCCTCAGCCAGCGGTGCCTTACGCATGCAGAAGGTGGCCAGCCACGAGCAGACCCACTATCCGCTGACCCTGACGGTCTATACCGGTGAGGGGCTGACCTTTGACTGGCGTTACCGTCTGGACTGCTTCACTGCGGCACAGATTGAGCAGCTGGGCCAGCACTGGCAGAGCCTGCTGGTGCAGATGACCCGGCCGCAGCAGGCCCGTCTGCCGCTGGCTACCCTGCAGTTACTGACACCGGCGCAGCAGCAGGCATGGCAGCAGCGTGGCCGTAATGACCAGCAGCCACTGGCGGACTGTGCTGAGCAGGGGCTGATCCACCGACTGTTTGAGGCGCAGGCACGGCAGCAGCCGGAGCGAATCGCGCTGGTCTCTGGCCAGCAGTCGCTGAGCTATGCCGAACTGAATCGCCGCGCCAGTCAGCTGGCACACGCTCTGCTGCATGCCGGTGTTGGACCGGAGCAGGCCATTGGTGTGGCCTGCGCGCGCGGCCCGGAGATGCTGATCAGCGTGCTGGCGGTGCTGAAGGCCGGAGCCACCTATGTGCCGCTCGACCCGGAATACCCCGCCGAGCGCCTGCGCTATATGGCAGAGCACAGCGGTATGCGCTGGCTGCTGAGCCAGTCGGCGTTACTG